>JAJZBJ010000040.1 GCA_021798975.1 Bacillota bacterium
GGGTCCAAACTCTTGCTGGCCAAGGAACTTGACCGGTTGGACACCATCGGCATCGACTTGGTCGCCATGAACGTCAATGATATTTTGGCGTCCGGTGGCGAACCGCTGTTTTTCCTGGACTACATCGCGATCGGCTATTTGGATCCCGATCGGGTGCGGCGTCTGGTGGCGGGCGTCGCGGCGGGGTGCCGGGAAGCGGGTTGTGCTCTCTTGGGGGGCGAGACCGCTGAGATGCCGGATTTATATCCATCCGATGACTTTGATCTCTCGGGATTTGCGGTGGGACGCCGTCTGCATCGTGGAGGCCCACCTCAGCCGGGCGATGTGGTGCTGGGCCTTCCTAGTGCAGGCTTTCACGCCAATGGCTATCAGCTGGTGCGCACCATTGTCCGGGAGCGCGGCCTAGCCTGGACCGAGCAACTGCCCCAACTCGGGGGCAGAACCTTGGCTGACGCACTGCTCCGGCCCACACGCATCTACGTCAAACCCGTCATGCGGCTGTGGCAGTCCGTCGAGGTGCGCGCTATGGCCCACATTACGGGCGGCGGTTTAATCGAAAACCTGCCCCGCACCTTGGCGGGCTTGGGGGCTCGTCTGGACTCCGGGACATGGACTTGGCCGGAGGAAATCAGACTGATTCAAGAGTGGGGAGCGGTTGACCAGTCGGAGATGCTGCGCACTTTCAATTGCGGCATTGGGTTCACCGTTGTGGTGGCGTCGGACCAAGCGTCCCGAGCGCTTGAGGTTCTCGCGTCCGAGGGCGTGACGGCTGTTTCGATCGGGCGGGTGGAGGAAGAGCCCGGGGTGAGAGTCTCGTGAGATGGGCGGTTCTGGTGGGGGGGACCGGCACCAATCTCCGGGCTATCCTAGAGAGTGGTTTTCCCGTGGAACTGGTGGTGTCCCATCGCGCCGGGGTCGGCGCGTTGGACATTGCCGCGCAATTTCAGATCCCGACCCGGATTGTGTTGAAGCGGGACTTTCCGGAGCGGGAGGCCTTTGATGCAGAACTGCGGCGCCAGCTTGCCGAGCATGCCATTGAGCGGGTGGCCATGGCAGGGTTCCTGCGCTGGCTGACGCCGGCTACCATCCAGCAATTTGAAGGAGCTATCGTGAATCTGCATCCTTCGCTGTTGCCGGCATTCCCGGGACTGCACGCCATCGAGAGAGCGTATGAAGCCGGGGTGCTCTGGAGCGGGGTTTCGGTGCACTTCGTGGATGAAGGGCAGGATACCGGGCCGGTGGTGGCTCAGATACCTGTCCCGCGCCTGCCCCAAGATTCTTTGGACGAATTTCGAACTCGTATACACGCGGCCGAACATCGGTTGTACCCGCGGGTCCTGCGGGCGGTCGACGGCGGGGAAACTGCTCTCTATAACGGGCAGGTAGTCTACCACACGAAGGAGGATGCAGCATGGATGCATGGGCGCTCCTAAGCGTCAGCGACAAGCGCGGTCTGGAGTCCTTGGCGCAGAATCTGACAAGTCACGGATTGAAGCTGTTGGCTACCTCCAGCACTGCAGCATACCTGAAGGAACAGGGCTTTCAGGTGCAATCGGTGGAAGCCTTGACGGGCTTCGGAGAAATTTTGGACGGCCGGGTCAAGACGTTGCATCCCGTCATCTACGGCGGGTTGCTGGCATCCTCCTCGGAGCACCACCAAGCCCAGCGTGTGGCTATGCAGGCGCCGGATATTCGGGTGGTGGTGGTGAATCTGTATCCCTTTGAAGAGGCGTGGCGAGCCGGTACGAGCGGCGACGACCTAGTCGAGGAAATTGACATCGGCGGGGTCTCTCTGATCCGTGCCGCGGCCAAGAATCATGAGCGGGTGGCGGTGTTGGTGGCGCCGGACCAGTATGACACATTCATCCAGACGCCCTGGCCGAAGCAGGATACCGCGTTTCGCCGGACGTTGGCGGTCACGGCGTTTGAACACGTGGCCTATTACGATGCGGTAATCGCCGAAGGATTGGGGAGCCGGGAAGGGTCCTGGCCGGATAGGCTGGTCTTGGCGGGCCAACAAAGTACGCCCCTGCGATATGGCGAGAACCCGCACCAGTCCGGGGCCTTCTACCACAACCCACAGGGCGGCGGTTTGGCCGCCGCGTCGGTTCTTCAAGGCAAGGCGCTTTCCTACAACAACTACGCTGATGCCGACACCGCCTTGCGGTTAGCGCAGGACTTCGTCGATCCGGCTGTGGTCGTGGTCAAGCACCAAACACCCTGCGCAGCCGCATTGGCGGACAACATCAACGAGGCGTATCAACGGGCGCACGATGCCGATCCCGTATCCATCTTTGGGGGGGTGGTGGCCATCAATCGACCGATTGATCCCCTTTTGGCCGCCAAACTCACCGATCTTTTTCTCGAGGTGATCATCGCTCCGGGGATCGATCCCGACGCGAAATCCATTTTGGCCAAGAAGAAAAACTTGCGGGTGCTGACAGTACCGTGGACACGGCAGCCGGGGTTGGACATTAAAGGCATTATGGGCGGTTTCCTCGTCCAAGAAGAAGACCTGTTCCGGGTTCCCATGGCGGAGTGGCAAGAGGCGGCAGGGCCTTCAGTCCGCGGCCGGGCTCGCGAACGGGATTTGGAAGTCGCATGGAAAACGGTCGCCCGGGTCAAGTCTAATGCCATTGTCGTGGCTAAGGACGGGGTCACACTGGGTATTGGCGGTGGCCAAACCAACCGCGTCGATGCGGCCCGCCAGGCGTTGGACCGGGCGGGAGAGGCGGCTCGAGGGGCGGTGCTGGCGTCGGACGGCTTCTTTCCTTTCGGCGACGTCATGGAGCTATGCCGGGAACGGGGTGTTGCGGTCGTGGTTGAGCCGGGTGGATCGCTCCGCGACCAAGAAAGCATCGACATTGCCAACGAAGCCGGGATTACCCTGTTGCTGACGGGCGAACGCCATTTTCGGCACTAGGAGGCTGTATGAATCGAGAGGTTCTTGTTATCGGATCGGGAGCGCGGGAGCATGCCCTGGTGCACGCATTGAAGTCCAGTGAAGCCCGTGTATGGGCTTCTCCAGGGAACGGCGGCATCAGCGATGAGGCGGAGGTAGTCGATGGACGGTCCTGGCAGGATATCCGCGATCGCTTTAGGGATGGCCGGCCGCTGGTGGTCATCGGCCCTGAAGTCCCGTTGGCGGAGGGGTGGAGCGATGGGCTGCGGGCGGCGGGGTTTCCCGTCGTCGGTCCTTCGCAGGCGGCGGCCCAATTAGAGAGCAGTAAGCGAGCCGCCAAAGAGATCATGCAGCGGTATCACATTCCGGCCGCGCGCTCTCGCACGGCCTACTCGGCTCAGGAACTGGCGGAATGGATTCGTCAGGAAAGCCAATGGCCCAAGGTGCTCAAGCAAAGCGGCTTGGCAGCGGGGAAGGGTGTGGTGGTGGTTCCCCATCGCGAGGCGGCGGAAGAGGTCTTGCGCCGCTGGTCAGGGCTTCAGGTATGGCAAGAGGGAGTCCTGTATGAAGATTTTCTTGAAGGTCGGGAACTTTCCGTTCAAGTGGTAACCAATGGGCGCGATTACCAGTGGCTGCCCGTGTCCCAGGACTATAAACGACTGTCTCCTGATCCACAGAGTCCCAACACGGGGGGCATGGGGGCGGTGGCGCCCGCTATCCAATTGTCCGACGCCATGAGGGACCGGATTAATCGCCGCGTGTTCGACCCTGTCATGCAATTTCTTGCAGACGAGCGTTTAACCTATCGCGGGATTTTGTATGCCGGTCTGATGATGACGGACGATGGTCCCTACGTCTTAGAATACAACGTGCGCCTGGGAGACCCGGAAACAGAGGCGGTTTTGCCCGTACTCGATCTTGACTGGGTGGCGTTCTGGAGCCAGGTGGCTTGCGGCGAAGTACCGATCATTCCGGCGCCCAGCCGTAGCGCCGTGGCGGTGGTGATGGCCGCCCAGGGATATCCGGAGAAACCGCAAACCGGGTTACCGATCCGTTTGGGATCCGCCCAAGCCGACACCCTGGTCTTTCACGCCGGCACCCAGCGCGATGGGAGCCACTGGCAGAGCCAGGGCGGCCGTGTGTTGACGGTGGTTGGATTGGGCAAGACCATCGATGATGCGAGGAGCCGCGCCTATGCGCGGGTCCGGAGTATCGATTTCCCCGGGAGCTATTATCGCATGGATATTGGTCAAGCGCTCGACGGCGTCTAGGAAGGAATTGGCTTGGTAAATATCGCCCGCGCCGGGCATGCTTCCACCCGAGAGACATGTCGGGGGTGCAGAAATGAGGCACAAGTGGCATCGGGTGGCGGTTGTATTAGCGGGTGCGCTAATTCTCAGCGGATGCAGTGTGAGCATGGGGTCTCCATCCCCTGAACACGGTTCCACCGCCTCCAGTAAGTCATCCGGGGGCTCGAGCGGGAGCTCCGGCGGCTCGAGCCAAGGCTCGTCTGGTGGTTCATCGTCCGGCGGTTCCTCCTCCGGGGGGTCCTCGGGGGGCTCGTCATCCGGTGGTTCGGGCTCGTCCGGGGGCTCATCCAGTTCCGGGTCGTCCATGGAAATTGAAAAGGCTGTCCATGCTGAGATGGAAACCCCGCGCATGCAGAAACTTATTGCGGATACCATCTCTGCCGCCCAACTCCAGCAAACCCTGATGACGCCTGCCGGCCAGTCGGCCTTGGAAAAGGCGGTGGTGATGGCTCTATCCAGTCCTAAGTTCCAACAAGAACTGCAGAACAATGTCACGACGGCCATGAACTCCCCGCAAATATCGACAACGATTGAAACACAGGTGAAGACCCAGTTGATGAAGATGGCGAGTTCGTCGAGCAGTTCGTCAAGCAGCGGGGGTTCCAGTTCTTCTTCATCGGGCGGATCTAGTTCGGGCGGCGGTTCCTCCTCGGGCGGGTCGTCCGGCGGCTCCTCGGGCGGGGCCTCCTCTGGCTCGGGAAGCTCGTCTAAGGGAGGCGGTTCGTCCGGATCGTAGGGGATCGCGAACCCTCTGGCTGGTGCGGCAGAGGGTTCTCTTGCGTTCCGGCGCCTATCCAAGAGTTGCTGTCTATCTCCCCCGTCCTAATTGTTGCGGCGTCCACGAAAGCCCCAGTATGCTGGAGGAAAACGCTCGCGGTCGCAGAAGCCGACCGGGAAGGGGTCCGGATGCCATGAATGCTAAGCTTAAAACACGCGACACCGATCGATTGTGCGAGGCGATTTTAAGTCTGCGATCGGTCGACGAATGCTATAACCTGTTGGAAGACTTGTTGACCATCAGCGAATTGCAATCCATTGCCCAACGACTGGCGGTCGCGGAGATGTTGGACCAGGGGCAGACCTACGATGAAATCGAGCACGCCACCGGCGCGTCGTCGGCGACCATTTCGCGGGTTAAACGTGCCTTGGCTTTTGGCGCTGACGGTTATCGCCTGGTCTTGGACCGGCTTCATGGCGCCGGATAGTTCCCAAGTCTCGGAGGTCCAGCGGTTTTCGTGCACGTCCCGCTCCTGATATAATTAGGGGTATCAGGATTGGGAGGAACCCCCTATGAACTTATTGGACGAACTGAACGACCCGCAGCGTCAAGCCTGTCTGAATACCGATGGCCCTTTGCTGGTACTGGCAGGGGCCGGCAGCGGCAAGACGCGCACGCTTACCTACCGCATCGCCCATCTCATCCAAGAGAAGGGAGTTCATCCCGGTCAGATTTTAGCCTTCACCTTCACCAACAAAGCCGCCCGCGAAATGAAAACCCGTATTTCGAGCCTCGTCGGACCCGATAGCCGATTTATGTGGATAGGCACTTTCCACTCGGTCGCGGTCCGTATTTTACGCGAGAACATTCAGCATCTCGGATATGATGACCGGTTTGTGGTCTACGACACGGATGACACGAAGGCCTTGATCCGGGATATTGTCCGCGAGTTGAACTGGGACGAGAAAGAGTGGCCCGCCAGTCTTTTTTTGAATGCCATCAGCAAGGCCAAGAACCGGTTCATCGCGCCCGACCAGTGGGAAGACCACAGCTATTTCGGGGATCGGGTGCAGGACGTATACCGTCGGTACCAGAAGCGGTTGAAGGGCCTGAATGCCTTAGACTTTGATGATCTGATTTTCCAATCCGTGGCCCTGTTGGAAGGGCAGGCGGAAGTGCGGCAGCACTACCAAAGCCGGTTCCGCCACGTCCTGGTCGATGAATATCAGGACACCAACCTGGCCCAGTACAAGCTGGTCCGCCTGTTGGTAGGCCCGACGGGAAACATCTGTGCGGTGGGCGATGACGACCAGTCTATTTACGGGTGGCGCGGCGCCGACATGCGCAACATCCTGGAGTTCCAGCGGGACTTCCCGGGTGCCACGGTGGTTCGTTTGGAAGAAAACTATCGCTCGACACAAGTGATTTTGGACGCCGCCAATGCCGTCGTCAAGAACAACCGGGACAGACTGGGCAAGGAATTGTGGACCTCCAAGGGAACCGGGGACCAGATCCGGCTCTATCGGGCTCCCGAAGAAGAAAGTGAAGCCTGGTATGCGGCCGAAGTCATTCATGAAGCCGTCCGCCGGGGACGCAAGCTGTCCGACTGCGCGATCTTGTATCGAACCAATGCTCAGTCCCGGGCGTTTGAAATGGCTATGGCCCGGGCCGGCATCACCTATCGCCTGGTAGGCGGCAAGCGGTTTTACGAGCGCAAGGAGGTCAAGGACGTACTCGCGTACTTGCGGGTTGTGTTCAACCCGGCCGACGATTTGTCGCTGCTGCGGGTCATCAATTACCCGCGACGCGGAATCGGCGATGTGGCGCAGCGCCGTCTGCGCGACTATGCCCTGGAAGAAGGGGTGCCGCTGGTGCAAGCCTTAGGCCAGGCGGATGCCATTGAAGGCTTATCCGCCCAAGCCCGGCGCGCCGCGCGGGAACTGTGGGAACTGCTGGGCCGTTTCCGCGCAGACACCGGCGCCAGTTTGGCGGACCGGGTGCGGTATATCGCCGAAACGAGCGGCATTATGCTGCAGTTGCGGCAGGAGCGCACGCGCGAAGCGGATGACCGGCTGGAGAACATTGGAGAGCTCATTTCGGAAGCCAAGCGTTTTGAAGAAGAACAGGGCACGCCGGACCTGGGCGAATTTTTGGGATGGGTGGCCCTGGTCTCGGACTGGGACGAGACCGACGAAGATGGCGGCGGCGTCTGGCTAATGACGGTCCATAGTGCCAAAGGACTGGAGTTTCCGCTGGTGATTGTGGCGGGGTTGGAAGAGGGCGTTTTTCCCCATATGCGGTCCTTGGACGAGGGGACCGTCGAGGAAGAGCGGCGGCTCATGTACGTGGCCCTCACGAGAGCCGAAGAAGAACTGTACCTAACCTATGCCGAAACCCGCACCATGTTGGGGCGGACCACCGCGAATCCCATGTCCCGGTTTGTCCGCGAAATTCCCGAGGAGCTGGTGGGCCGAGGTCAGCGTATAGCGGCGGTCGATCGGGCTACATCGGGGGCCAGCCACCGCATTGAAGGACTGGCGCCTGGGCAGAAAGTACGGCACCCCCGTTTCGGCTGGGGTACGATTGTGGCCATGCGCGGCTCCGGGGACGAGACGGAAGTGACCATTGCCTTCCCGGGCGGCGGCGTCCGGTCCTTCTTAGCCAAATTTGCCCAACTGATCGGGGAGGATGCCGAACTTGGGGGGGCATGACGACATCAAGGAGCGGATCGACGCGCTCCGATGGCTGCTTCAAAAATATCGTCATCAGTATTATGTGGAGGATGCTCCTTCGATCACGGATGCCGAGTATGACCAGCTGACCCATGAACTGGAAGCACTGGAACAGCAATATCCGGAATGGGCGACGGAGTCCTCCCCGACCCGGACGGTGGGTGGCGAAGCGGCGCCGGAATTCACTACGGTACGATACGACAAGCCTGTGCTGAGCCTGGGCAATCTCCATTCGTTAGAGGAATTTCAGGACTACGCAGCGCGGGTGAGTCAATGGCTTCAGATTCCCGGTCCGTTGGACTGGACTATGGAGCTTAAAATTGACGGATTAAGCGTAATTTTGGACTATGTCGAGGGCCAGCTCATCCGGGCTGCCACACGCGGTGACGGATCGGTGGGGGAGGATGTCACGGCCAACGTGCGGGAGATTCGCGCCATTCCCGCACGGTTGACCGTTCCTGTCACCGCACAGTTCCGCGGCGAGGTCTATTTGCCGCGCAGCCGGTTCGATGAGCTGAATCGCGTGCGTGAGGAACAGGGCTTGGTTCCCTTTGCCAATCCCCGCAACGCGGCGGCTGGTTCGCTTCGGCAACTGGACCCGCTTGTGACGCGGGAGCGGGGATTACAGGCGTTCGTCTACGAAATTCGACGCTTGTCGGGGGCCGAGCGACCCGAGCGTCAAAGCCTGGCGTTGGAGCAAATTGCCGCTTGGGGGTTGCCGGTAGAGCCGCATTGGCGCGTTGCCGAGACGGTGGCGGACGTCCAACAATTCATTGAGATGTTCGAAACCCGGCGGGAGCCGCTGGATTTCGACATTGACGGCCTGGTCTTCAAGCTCGACCGGGTCGATTGGCAGGATCAGTTGGGCGCCACCGCCAAGACGCCGCGGTGGGCCATGGCGTATAAATTTCCTCCGGAAGAGGCGCTGACGCGGGTACGCGACATTGTGATTTCCGTGGGCCGCACCGGGACCTTGACACCGACGGCTGAGCTGGACCCTGTATTGCTGGCGGGTACGCGGGTTAGTCGAGCGTCCCTGCACAATGAAGACATCCTCAGGGATTTGGATGTCCGAATCGGTGACAGCGTGTTTGTCCGCAAAGCCGGGGAAATCATTCCTGAAGTTGTCCGGGTCGAAACCGCCCTCCGGCCTCCAGACACCCGTCCGTTCCTGTTCCCCGCTCAATGTCCGGCGTGCGGCGGACCGGTGATGCGCGTGCCGGGCGAGTCCGCCCATCGCTGCACCGCCGGACTGTCATGTCCGGCACAGCTCCGCGAGTCGCTGATCCATTTTGCCTCGCGTGATGCCATGGACATCGAAGGCATGGGCGAGAAGACGGTGGATTTGCTGCTGGCATCGGGCCTGGTGGCGTCCATCGCCGATATCTACCGGTTGGACGCGGAAAGGCTGCTGACGCTGCCGCGCTTCGCCAAGCTATCAGCCGAAAAGCTGGCTTTCGCCATTGACTTGTCCAAAGGTCAGCCGCTCGCACGCCTGATTTATGGATTGGGCATCCGTTTTGTTGGCGAGCGGGGAGCTTTGACATTGGCCGAGCATTTTCGCACCATGGAGGCCTTGGAGTCCGCGGGGCTTGAGGCGCTCACGGCGGTGCCGGACATCGGGCCCCGGACCGCCGAAAGCGTGATGCAATTCTTTTCGGCGGAGGTGAACCGCTCCATTTTGGCGCAGCTGCGTGACTTGGGCGTCAACATGGAACAGCCGATGGCGGTGTCCGGGCGGACGCGTCCTTTAGACGGACAGACGTTTGTTTTGACCGGGACTCTGGAGAGCATGCCGCGCAAAGCCGCTGAGGAGCGTCTCACGGCACTCGGGGGGCGGGTGTCGTCCGCGGTTTCGCAGCAAACGACAGCCGTCATTTATGGCGAAAAAGCTGGATCGAAACTTCAAAAGGCGGAACAGCTCGGTATTTTGCGGATGGACGAGCAGGAATTTTTAGCTTGGTTATCGAATCTACCGGGGGACTTTTGATGGGATGCCGAAGGCCAAGCGAGTCACCAGAGTTATCCATTGTCCTAATTCCCATCGAATTTTATAATCAAACGTGATGCCTAAGGTGTCGAAATTGTTCCACGCCTCGGACAAGAGCAGTACGTGGACTATTGTCGGTGTTTTCTCGATAATCCCGGGAAATGGACGGTTTAGACATCTAGGAATGGAATGGACGCAATCAGGGAAGGAGAGAACGCCGTGCCAGAGCGTGTACTGGAGGTCAACAATCTTAAAACACATTTTTTCACCGACGAAGGCGTTGTGCCCTCGGTTAATGGTGTGAGTTTTTATATCAACCAGGAAGAAACCCTAGGTATCGTGGGTGAGTCTGGTTGTGGGAAGAGCGTGACTTCGCTCTCCATTATGCAGTTGGTGCCAAACCCTCCGGGCCGCATCGTCGGCGGTGAAATCCTATTCCAGGGTGAGAATCTAGTCAAGAAGACGTCGGAGCAAATGCGGAAAATCCGTGGCAACGATATGGCCATGATTTTCCAGGAGCCCATGAGCTCGTTGAACCCGGTGTACACGATTGGTGACCAGATTGCCGAGTCGGTGGTCCTGCACGAAAAAGTTTCCAAGCGCGAAGCGTTCAATAGAGCGGTGGAGATGCTGCGGCTGGTAGGGATTCCTGCCCCGGAGCGCCGGGCTCGTGAGTACCCCCATCAGATGTCGGGCGGTATGCGTCAGCGCGTGATGATTGCCATGGCCTTGGCCTGCAATCCCAAACTGCTGATTGCTGACGAGCCTACCACAGCATTGGACGTGACCATCCAAGCGCAGATTTTGGACTTGATGAAGAAATTGAAGTCGGAGTTCCATGCCGCCATTATGCTGATTACCCATGACCTGGGCGTCGTGGCGGAAATGTGCGACCGTGTGGCGGTGATGTACGCCGGCAAAGTGGTGGAAGAAGGAACCACGAAAGAGTTGTTTCAGGAGCCGCTGCACCCGTATACCGAAGGTCTTTTGGCGTCCATTCCCCGCATCGATGAGGGGCGTCAAGAGAAATTGCATGTCATTGAGGGCACGGTGCCGAACCTTTTGCACTTGCCGCAGGGTTGTTCGTTTGCCCCCCGGTGCCCGAAGGCCATGGATGTATGCCGGCGGGAAGAACCCACCCTGACTGAAATCGGCGATGGACGTAAGGTGAGCTGCTGGCTCCACGCTAAAGGAACGGAGGCTGTATCGTGAGCGCAGTATTGGACAACAACACCCCCAACGTGGAGGTCGATCCTGAAGTTCTCTTATCCGTTCGCGACCTGACCAAGCACTTCCCCATCACGGGCGGCCTATTCTCACGGACGGTAGGCCACGTCAAAGCGGTTGACGGCGTGAGTTTTGACGTGAAGCGCGGGGAAACTTTGGGTTTGGTGGGTGAGTCGGGTTGCGGCAAGACCACGACCGGCCGGGCCGTTTTGCGGTTGATTGAGCCCACCTCGGGCCAAGTGATTTTTGAAGGCAAGGACATCGTCAAGTCGTCCAAACAGGAAATGCGGGCCTTGCGCCGCGAGATGCAAATCGTGTTCCAAGACCCGTTCGGTTCTCTAAACCCCCGCATGTCGGTGGGTGAGATTATCGAGGAGCCGCTGGTCATTCACCGGATTGGCACCAACCAGGAGCGGCAGAAGCGGGTGCGTGAATTGTTGGAAGTGGTGGGCTTGGCCGCCTATCATATCCGCCGCTACCCGCACGAGTTTTCGGGGGGGCAGCGTCAGCGTATCGGGATCGCCCGCGCGTTGGCTTTGAACCCGAAACTGGTGGTTGCCGACGAGCCGGTGTCAGCGCTGGACGTGTCCATTCAGTCGCAAATCCTGAACCTGATGGAAGATTTGCAGCGTGAATTCGGCCTCACCTACCTGTTTATTGCCCACGGCTTGAACGTGATTCGGCACATTTCCGATCGCGTGGGTGTGATGTACTTGGGTGTGATGATGGAGGTTGCGGATTCGGAAGAGATTTACAAGCATCCGTTGCATCCATACACGGAGGCCTTGTTCTCCGCTATTCCGATTCCGAACCCGACGATCAAGCGGGAGCGCATCATTCTACAGGGGGATGTGCCCAGTCCCGTGAATCCGCCTAGCGGTTGCCGGTTCCACACCCGGTGTCCGATTGCGCAGGAGCAGTGCAAGGTGGAGCGGCCCGAGCTGAAGGAGTCGGCCCCCGGACACTGGGTGGCTTGTCACTTCCGATAAATGCGAAGGGGCCCTGCGGGGCCCTTTTTTATTGAGGAGGCTGTGTATGGCGCGTGCGTCTTGGAGCGAATATTTCATGCAGATGAGCATGCTGGTGGCGACACGCTCTACGTGTCCCCGGCGCAGTGTCGGGGCGGTGCTGGTGCGTGACCACCGGGTAATTGCCAGTGGATACAATGGTTCCCCGGCAGGCCAGCCGCATTGCACGGAGGCGGGCTGCGTGATGGAGAATGGGCATTGTGTACGGACCATTCATGCGGAACTTAATGCCCTCTTGCAGTGCGCCCGGTATGGCATCCAGACTCAAGGCGTGGATCTGTACTGTACTGACATGCCCTGTTGGCATTGCGCCAGAGCGTTAGTTCAGGCGGGAATCCAGCGAATCTACTACATGCGTCCCTATGAGAGCCCAGAGACCCTGGAACTGATCACCAGCACCGGTGTCCAACTGATTCGCGTATCCCAGCCTTCGATTGTGTCCGAGGCCGACTAATCCGCGGAACCGGTTGAGATCGGTGGGGCGGCGGCGCTGCGCTGCCAAATCCACCAGCTGAGCAAGGCTGCCGCACCCATGAGGATGCCCGCCCCTTTCAGCGCCACTCCGGCCGTGGTGTGGTGCAGGGCCAGCGACATGAGGGCGAGACCAATAATCCCGACGACGGACATCACCAGACGCTGGATGGCAAAGAGCGCGCTTCGATAAGCGGAGTGGACCGCGGAGCCGATGTGGCTATCCAACGCCACGTGCACGACCGGACTGGAGAGCGCGCCGATGGCGGTCCAGACAAAGGCGCCGAGCAGGTCGGTGCTGGATCCAATGCCCCAAAATGCCAGACCGGTGGTCGCCCAGGAGAGAAAATACGCGGTTTTCAAGTGCTTCCCCAAGAGGGGCACAACCAACAAGGTGCCGAGGATGGTGCATACCCCCCACAGGGTGCGGAAGGCGCCATACCCCAGGGCGTGCGAATGCCACACCTGCTGCATGAGAATCGGGACGGCCATGGTGAAGGCCGGCCAAAGCACATTGCCGCCCGCGCGGATGGTGAGCGCGTTGACTAAGAAGCGGTCCTTGTGGAGTACCTTCCAGGCGATGCGCATGCCTTCGCGGCCTTCCTCGCGTTCCACGGGCGGGGTTTTCAGCCTTGACCACAAGAGGCCGCTTAAGAGCAGCAGGACGCCGGTGGTGGCGGTGGCGGCAACGGGGCCCGACGCGGCCAGGGCCGCGCCGGCCACCAAAGGCCCCAGCACGGTACCCATGCGGGAAGCCATTTCGTAGCGCGCTGAGGCGCGCGGTGCCTGGCCGGGGGGAAGAGAGGCCATTAAAATGGTCTGGGATAGGGGAATAGCCCGGGCGCTGAGCCATCCCTCCACCAGGGCCAGCAGCACCAGCAGAATGGGTTGGCGGGCCAAGAGGAACGAGCCGCCCGCCATCAGCACTCCCAATACGGAGAGCCACGGCGCAAACGAGCCAGGCGGGCCCCATTCGGGGCCGGTCAGGCCCACAAGAACCGCTGGTACGGTGCTGGCTGCAACGGCCACTGCCAGCCAAACGCTCGAGTGGGTGCTGAGCAAGACCTGCCAATACACCACCGTCGTCCAGAGATTGGAGGCCGCGTACAGCACGGCTACCCCGGTGAAGAAGTGCCAATCTTGGGATGTGAGCGTCAGTCGGATGCGCGGCATGGAGAGCTCCTTTGTTATCAGGTGTCTCTATGATAGCGCAAGTGGGACCAGCTCAGAGCCGACGGCGCCGCCGCCGCTCCGATATAATGTTGGGAATGAGTGCGCAGGGGAGGACGGACATTCGTGGAGATCTTATGGCGCAACCGAACGTTCCGCCTGCTCTGGCTCGGCACCTTATCGGTCCGGTTGGGCAGCCAAATTGCCGTCTTAGCGATTACTTGGCTGGTGCTGCGGAGCACGGGTTCTGGGACAAAAATCGGCATTGTTCTCTCACTTTATGCGGTCGGGGATATGCTGGCATCGCCATTCGTGGGGGTCTTGTTGGACCGCGTCTCGCGGAAGCTTTTGCTAAATCTGGATAATGTGCTGCAGGCGGCGATCTTCGTGTCGTTGACCCTGCTCTACGCCACCCATAGTCTCGCCTTCCCCGTATTGCTGGGGCTGGTCATTCTATCCGGCGCTCTGACCCCGGTGGCCTATCTGGGGCGGATGATTATTCTCCCCAACGTGGTTCATGAGAGTGAATGGGAATCCGCCAATACCCTGTTGCAGGCCAACATGAATCTCGTGACGTTGTTGGGCCCGGCGCTCGGCGGGCTCCTCGTGTCCGTTCTAGGCGTCAGTGATACGCTCCTGATTACGGCGAGTCTCTACCTGGTGTACTTTGCCGCGCTGGCCTTCATCCCGCAAACCCGCTTTCAAGCGCAAGATGCCCACCGCTCCACTAATTCCGTACTGTCCGATGTGCTGTTGGGCTGGAAGTTCCTGCGGCAGGTTCCGCTGCTGGCAGTCCTGGTGGTCGTCACCCTGTTGTTCAGCTTGACCTACGGCCCTCTGGAGCCGGCGTTGCCGGTGATGGTGCACACGATTTTCCATCGGGGACCTAAATCGTTAGGGCTGTTATGGTCGGCGTTCGCGATCGGTGCCTTGGGCGGGACCCTGCTGTGGGGCCGCCTGCGCCTGACCTGGGGGCTACGGGGACTGGTTGCGGGAATTATTGTCTTATGGGGTATTTGCAGCGGCGGCATAGGGCTGACTCACAGTGTGCTGTCGGCCGCAGCGCTGCTGGCCTTGGGCGGGTTTACCTACGCCCCGTATACCATTGTGTTTTCGGTGTGGCGGCAACGGTTGGTGCCCGACCACCTGCGGGGCCGGGTCTTCGGAGCTATTAACAGTATCACCGGAGTGGGCCTGCCCTTAGGTCAAGCCGCTGGGGGACTGCTCATCGGCGCGGTCGGTGTCCGCGGTACCCTCTACATCGGGGGATTGGCCTGTGTGCTGCTGGGCGTGGGCGCTTTCACCCGGCGCGCGGTCTGGGAGACGGACACAGAAGAATTAGCCGGTTAGCACCTTGGGCCCGATGACCGTCAGTGGTAGACTCACACCATGGATGTGTGGCATTTGCTCATAGGCCGTCCGCTCAAGGCGCGTGAAGCCGAGAGCGAGGAAATCGGCACATCGGAAGGTCTCGCCGCGTTGTCATTAGACGCGCTCACCTCGGTGGCTTACGGGCCGGAAGCGATTGCGCTGGTGCTGGTGGGTGTGGGGGCGGCCGGCATCCGCTATCTGGTGCCGGAGTCTCTGGCCATCATGGGCCTGTTGGCTATCTTGGTGTTGTCCTATAGCCAGGTGATTGACGCCTATCCCCAGGGAGGCGGCGCGTATGCGGTGTCGCGGGACAACTTGGGCATTAACGCCAGCCACCTCGCTGCGGCGGCCTTGATAGTGGACTATATCTTGACCGTGGCTATCTCGATTGCGGCCGGCATTGGCGCTCTCACCTCGGCTTGGCCAGCGTTGCTGCCGTGGACCGTGCCGCTGTGTCTCGTCCTGTTAGCGATCGTCACGTGGCTCAACCTGCGCGGTGTAGGCGAGAGCGCGCGGGCCTTTCTGTTGCCCACGGTGGTGTTTATCGTGGGGCTGTTGGCCATCTTGGCCTGGGGCTTTATTCACCCCCATCTGGCGCATCCCCGATCTCCACTGCCCGCCGCACCGCGGGTGAGTCTTTTCTTTTTGATGAAAGCGTTCGCCGCCGGGTGTACGGCGCTGACCGGCGTCGAGGCTATCGCCAACGGTGTGCCCCTGTTTCGGAAACCCCGGCAGCTGCGCGCCAAGCGTACGGAATGGCTGTTAGGCATCCTGTTGGGCACCATGCTGATTGGCATTGCGGCCTTGACCATACGATTCCATCTGGTCCCGGGCGGCCCGGCAAGCCTGCTCAGCCGGGTGATGACCGCCTCGGTTGGGCGCAACTGGGCATTTTTTGTAGTCTCCCTGGCCATTGCGAGTGTATTGGGTCTGGCGGCCAACACCTCTTTCGGAGGCCTGCCGGTGCTGGCCAGCCTGCTGGCTCGCGATCGCTACCTGCCTCAAGCTTTCGCCATTCGCGGGGATCGATTGGTGTTCGAGCGCGGTGTGTGGGTTCTGGCTGTTGGGGCCGCGGTCCTCTTGGTGGCGGTGCGGGGCAACACCCAGGCCCTCATTCCCATGTTCGCCATCGGCGTCTTCACCGGGTTTACGCTCTCCCAACTGGGCATGGTCATCCACTGGCGCAAGAGCAAGCCGAGAGGGTGGAGGCTCAGGGCGGGGTTAAACTCGGTCGGCGCGGCCGCCACTGGCGTGGCGACAATTCTCTTCATTGCCACCAAGTTTGTGGAGGGTGCGTGGGTGGTGGTGGCGGCCATTCCGCTCTTAATTTGGCTTTTTCGCCGCATTCACCAGTATTACGAGCGGGTCGGCCGGGTCTTGGGCGTCGATCACCTACCCGACCCGGTCGCCCCCTTGCCGAAGCCGTTGGTGGTCGTTCCCGTCACCGCCACGCTGACCGAAATGACCCGTCGCGCACTGAGTCATGCGGCCTCCCTTAGCGACCAGGTGATTGCCGTCACGGTGATCTTTGAAGAGCCGGCCGACAGCATGAGTGTCCGGGACCGGGAAGAGCAGCTGCAGAAGACCTGGGCGACCTGGAACCCGCCGGCGCGGCTGGTGGTGCTGAGGTCGCAGTACCATTCTGTTGTCCGCCCGCTGCTGCGCTTCATCAATACCCTTGACCGCCAGGCTACCGATCGGGTACTGGTGTTGATTCCTGAGGTGGTACCGGACGGACTGCCGGCAACTCTCCTCCATAATCGGCTCGGCAGTGTCATTACCCGGGCGCTGCGACGACGTACCGATGTCGTGATTGGTACGGTTCCCATGCATTTTCCCCCCGGGGACCGGACATAACATCGCCTGAACGACCGATAGAATCTGGGCATGGCGTTAGACAACCCGGCCCCCATGGTCTACCATACCCTCAGATATGAATGAGGGGACAAGGCTCGACAAGCGGCGGCTCTTTATTGGCCGGATCATTCTGGTAGCCGGGGCGGCGTGGCTCGCCGTATTGGCCCGGTTGTCCTATTCCTGGCATGAGCAGTATCGCCAAACGCTGTTCGCGGTGGCCACGCTGGAGGAGTCAAGCCGTGTCCGGAGTCATACCCTTCAGTTCCACCTCTTGCATTTGGCGGGCCAGCTCTTGGGGGTGTCTGCCCCAGCGGAGGGTGTTCGGACCCAAACCATCGCACTCAATACGGTAGCGCTTGATGCCTTGCATCGCCTCGCAGACAGCCAGTGGGCGGTGTCACCGGCTCTTTGGGCGATCGGGTTCATGGTCATAGCTGTGGCGGTCTATTGGATGAAGGAAGGACGCATCGACCAGCTGGAACGGGAGCACCGGGCGCTTAAAGAGCAGCTGCTGGCCATCACGAAGGGATGGGCCTCGCTGGGCGGACACAGCAATCCCGTCGATGCTATGCACAGCATTTTGGCCGAGGTGTCTCAACATACCGTGGTGCGGGGCGCGGCGATTTACCGATTGACAGCTCAGCGCTCTGACAGCTTGACGTTTTATGCCTCTCACGGCAAGTTGGCCTTGCCGGCTCGGTCTATACCACAATTATTTCTAGAGCCCAGCCGCGGTCTCATAGGGGAAGCGCTCGCAACCACACAGCCGCGCTATAGCGGGGATGACGCGTCCGAGGGGTACCTGGTGCCTGGGGTGCGCATGGAGCGGGTAGCCATTTTCCCCTTGATGTACCAACAGCGCCCTTGGGGGATTTTACTGCTGCAATCTGAACGATCCGGATGGTTTGCGATCCATCGCGATCTCTTGGAAGTGCTGGCCCAAGAGATCGGTATTGCAGCCGCCTCCGCGGATGCCGCTGAAGAGGTCCGAAAGCATCGACTCATGGAAGACCGCGCGCGGATGCAGGCCGAAATATTGGCCAATGTGTCGCATGAATTGCGCACGCCGCTCGGCCTGGTCAAGGGTTACCTGGAAACATTGCAGAACGCCGGAGTACGCCTGACTGCGGAGGAGCGGACCGAGTTCTTGTCGGTGGCGGTGCAGGAGACGCATGAACTCGAGTCGCTCATCGATCAGCTCTTGACGATGTCCGAGTGGGACAACGCGGATCCGCCGCTGCATTTGGAGTGGTTTCCGCTGGCTCCCTGGGCATCACAGCTGCTTGACCGGTATCCGATCTGGGATCGTGAGCGCATTCGACTCTTAGGGATGCATGAGGTGCGCCGGGGATTTGGGGATCGGCGCTCCCTGACCACCGCCGTCAGCGATCTTCTCCAGAATGCGTTAAAGTATTCGATGCGGCATGTGGACCTATCCTTTCAAGCCAACCACAGCGGGTGGCGAATCGAGGTGCGGGACTATGGACCCGGGGTTCCTGTGGGGGATTTGGAGAAGATTTTTGAGCGGTTCTTCCGATCGGCAACCCATGCCCAATCGGCGATCCGCGGGTCGGGATTGGGGCTGGCGATCGTCAAGCGTATTGCCGAGGCACATGGCGGGTCCGTACAGGCCGACAACGTGTCCGCTGAGGGTGGATTTCGGGTCAGCATCTTTGTACCATGGGCAGAGGACCCCAAACAGGACGCAAGGGAACGGGCGGAGGGCGAAAAAACGTGGACGAGGCAACAGGCCGAGTATTGGTCGTAGACGATGAGGCCAAATATCGCCGGCTCATCAAAACGAATCTCGCCATGGCGGGCTACGATGTAGAAGAAGCGGCCGATGGCCATGCGGCTTTGACGCTGATTTACCAACGGGAGCCCGATATGGTGCTGTTGGATCTGAGACTCCCCGACATGGATGGATTCCACCTGTGCGAACGCATTCGGAAGTTGAGTGCCGTGCCAATCATGGTGTTGACGGCGCTGGATTCTGAGCAGGATACGATCCAGGCACTGGATATGGGGGCCGATGACTACCTGTCTAAGCCATTCTCGCCGGGTGAAATGCTCGCCCGCATCCGGGCGTTGCTGCGCCGCACGCGGGACCTGACGCAGGCGGACGACGCCGCGTCTGGGGACATTCGCCTGATTAAAGATACCCGGGAACTGGAGGGACCCAACGGTCGAGTGCGCCTGACGCCCACGGAATGGCGCCTCGGCCAGGAGTTGGTCTCGCACGCAGGGAAGGTGCTGACCCACGAGCACCTGCTGGCCCGTGTCTGGGGGACGGAGTACCAGACGGAGCATGAATATCTCCGTGTCTACATCCGGCGGCTGCGGAGCTATATCGAGCCGGATCCTCATCATCCCGTGTATTTGGTGTCCCACGCGGGGGTTGGATATGCTCTCTACCCTAAACCCCACGGACACAACGAGTCGTGACGGACCTGCCCTTCGGGGCATTTTTTTATGCTCTTTTTATGCATCCACGAGTTCTTTTACGGACTTTTTTACGGCAAAACGCCGATACTAGGCAGGTCGTAGAAAGAGGAAGGTGAGGACAATGCTGGATGTCTGGATGATTGTGGTCGTTCTCGCACTCTTAGGTGTCATGTTGGCTTTAGTCCATTATTTAGAACGCCTATAGGCGAGGGAGGGCTCCGTTGTGACAGGTGGGATTCTTTTAGGCCTCGCGGTGGCCGTCAGCATCTATCTGGTTTACGTCGTCATTCACCCTGAGAAATTCTAAACCGTCGAGGAGATGATTTCGTGTCGCTGCAAACGGTGGCGGTGTGGGTCGTAGTCATCGGGGTTTTCCTGGTGACCGTCAAGCCTCTTGGAACGTATATTGCCAAGGTCTTTTCGTACGAGCCAACCTTCTTGGACCGGCCCATGAGGCCCATCGAGAACGGCATATACCGGCTGTTTGGCATTGATCCGTCGAAGTCCATGACGGCCAAACAGTACGCCACAGCGTTGATATTGACCAATTTTGCGTGGATTATCATTTCCTATGTGCTGCTCCGGCTGCAGGGGCACCTGCCCTGGAATCCCGAGCACATGGCCGCGGTAAATCCACAGCTGGCGTTCAATACCGCCACGAGTTTTGGCACCAACACCAACTGGCAGGCCTACGGCGGAGAGAGCACATTGTCGTACTTCTCCCAGTTTGGCAACTTGTCGTTTTTGCAGTTCGTGACACCGGCCATCGGCGGCACGATGTTGATTGCATTTATTCGGGCCTTATCGGGCAAGAAGCTGGGCAACTTTTTCGTGGACTTGGTGCTGATGTGCACCCGTCTTCTGCTGCCCCTGGCGATTGTGTTCACGGTGCTGTTGGTGTGGCAGGGAGTGCCGGAAACGCTGGCCCCCTACCTGCACGTGCACACCATTACTGGACAGTCGCAAGTCGTGGCCCGCGGGCCCATCGCCAGTTGGGAGTCGATTGAGCACTTGGGCACCAACGGCGGCGGGTTTACCAATGCCAACAGCGGAAACCCCTTGGAGAATCCTACGCCGCTCACCAACATCTTTGAGTCCATCATGATGGGGATTTGTGAAGTCGCGTTCTTCTACTCCCTCGGTGTCATGACGGGTAAGAAGAAACTGGCCTGGACACTGATTGGCGTGGCCGGCATCTTCTGGTTTGCCATGGGCGCTATGATTTACTTCCCCATGCACGCGGGAAGCCCGATTGTCAACGCCCTGGGTCTCCATGGGCATGTGTACCGTGTGGGGACTGAACTTCGCATGGGGACCGGAGGCGACACGATCTTCGGCATGTCCACCATGGGCTTTACGACAGGATCTGTGGTGACCGCGCATGACAGCGCGCTGCCCATCACCGGACTATCGTTCATGATTGGCATGTTCTTGAATCTCGTATTCGGGGGCTTTGGCGTAGGCCTGCTCAATATGCTGATGCTGGTCATCATCGCTGTCTTCCTGATGGGATTGATGGTGGGGCGGACGCCCGAATTTCTGGGGAAGAAAATCGAGGCGCGTGAAGTCTCGCTAGCATCCATCGCCTTTCTATTGCACCCCTTTCTGATCCTTGTGGGTACGGCGCTGTCGGTTGCGCTTCCGGTCGGTCTGAAGGGCGTCTACAATCCGGGGCCGCATGGGTTTTCGGAAATTCTCTACGGCGTTTTGTCGGGCGCAGCCAATAACGGCTCGGCATTTGCGGGGCTGGGCGCCGCGCTGCCGTACTACGAAATACTCATCGGCATCATCATGGTCATCGCCCGGTTCGCATCGGTCGTCGCGATGTTCTATCTCGCGGAGTCGCTGCTCAACAAGAAGGCGGTGCCTGAGACTTCGGGGACCATGCGTACAGAGGGTCTGCTGTTCGGCGGAGTCCTAACCGGCGCAGTGGTCGTGCTGAATGCCTTGACGTTCTTTCCGGTGGTGGCGCTGGGCCCTCTGGCCGAGCACTACTTATTAATGGCCCATCACCTGTTTTAGGTCGGCGTAAGGGAGGATTATTCGCATATGGCAACGGCATCGGAAACACCGAGCAAAATGGGTGGGCAGTATTTTGGCGAAGTCATGAAAGACACCTTTGCCAAGCTCAATCCTGTGCAGATGATTCGCAACCCGGTCATGTTTGTGGTGGAGATTGGCACCTTGGTCACCCTGATCTTTACGATTGGGTCCGTGGGGAAAGCGGCCTTCGGCTATGAGCTCACCGTGACCATTGTTCTCTTCTTTACCATTCTTTTCGCGACCTTCGCGGAATCGTATGCCGAGGCGCGCGGACGCGCACAGGCAGACTTTCTCCGCCGGACGCGCTCCAGCACCCGGGCCAAGAAACTGAAGGATGACGGGGCGTGGGATTGGGTTCCGGCCGAAAAACTAGAAAAGGGATCCCGCGTGCTGGTGGAGGAGAACGATGTCATCCCCAGCGACGGCGAAGTGCTGGAAGGTGTGGGATCGGTCGACGAGTCGGCCATCACGGGTGAGTCGGCCCCCGTCATTAAGGCGAAGGGCGACAGCGTCACCGGCGGAACCCGGCTGTTGTCGGACCACTTGGTGGTGGAGATTACCACTAGCCCCGGGGAAACCTTCTTGGACCGTATGATTGCGCTGGTGGAAGGGGCCAGTCGGCAGAAAACCCCGAACGAAATCGCTCTGTCGGCGCTGTTGGGGGTGCTGACTCTCATCTTCGTGCTGGTGGTCGTGACGCTGGTGCCGCAGGCCAGTTATTTCGGGAAGCATGCGACGGACATCACCACCATGGTTGCGCTCTTGGTCTGTTTGATTCCCACGACGATTGGCGCGCTATTGTCAGCCATCGGCATCGCTGGCATGAACCGGGTGGCGCAGGTCGACGTGGTGGCCAAGAGCGGCCGGGCCGTGGAAGCGGCGGGAGACATCGATACCATCATCCTTGACAAGACGGGCACAATTACCATCGGAAACCGGATGGCCACCGAATTCATGCCGATCCATGGCATAAGTACTGATGAAGTCGCGGAGGCCTCGTTGTTGGCGTCCTTGGCGGATACCACCCCGGAAGGCCGTTCGGTGGTCGAGTTGGCGCAAGATGTCCTGAAACTGAGCCAACTGCCATCGGCGGAAGGCGAGCCGGTTCCCTTCTCAGCACACACCCGCATGAGCGGGATCGACCTTCAAGACGGCCGGCAAATTCGCAAGGGAGCGGTGAGCGCCATCGTGGAAATTACCGCTCCGGAGACCAAGGACGAGTTGACTAAGTTGGCTGAGGCGGTGGCTGGCGAGGGCGGTACGCCGCTGGCGGTGGAGGTTGACGGGCGGGCGCTCGGCGTGATCCGGCTCAAGGACATTGTCAAAGACGGGCTCAAGGAACGATTTGACGATTTCCGCAAAATGGGCATCCGTACGGTGATGGCGACCGGTGACAACCATATCACCGCAGCGGTGATCGCGCAGGAGGCCGGTGTCGACGACTTCATCGCGGAACTGAAGCCCGAGGACAAGATCGAGGTCATCAAAAAGGAGCAGGGGGAAGGGAAACTAGTCGCCATGACGGG
>JAJZBJ010000041.1 GCA_021798975.1 Bacillota bacterium
CTCCGGCTAAAAGGACGCCGCCTTCGAGGCCCGGGACCCGGTCTACCAACTCCTGAATCGCTCGGTGGTAAAAGCTAATCGGGATAACGCGGGAGGTTAAGCTGGGGTTTCTACCCAGCAGGCCCAAGAGTCCGGTCACGGCTTGAGGGGTTTTAATCTCGACCACCACCGGTATGCGGATAGCCTCGAGCAGGGCCGAAAGCGTCGGTACCCCTTCGCCGCGCCCAACATCGATGCGAGACAGCTCATCCGCTGTGAGATCGCTGACCCGTATGTCTTGCCCTCCGGTTCGGGACAGGGTGGGGTCGTGAATGACCATCAGCTCCCCGTCCCGGCTGACGTGCACGTCGCACTCCACCATGTCGACGCCCAACGCTTCGGATTGGCGAAAGGCCGTCAACGTATTTTCTGGATATAAATCGCCGCCCCCGCGGTGCGCAATAACCCACATAGGCATCCCCCTCTGACTTGCTTGGCGGGGATATTCGCGCACCACCGCTTGGTTTCCTGCCAGGCTTTTACGTGGGCAAGCGGATCGGCCAGTCCATCCAGGCCTCCCAGGGTTCTGGACCCTGAAACGACAAGGCCCGCAGGAGACGGCGGAAGGGGCGGCGTACGGGGGCCAGCGCGGGAAGGGGCGCAATCGCCTCATACCCGACCCGAAAAGCTGCCGCGGCCGCGGGGCTGAGCAAATATTCCAAGCCGACCAGTTCCAACTGGGGCGGTCCAATCACATAGAGCTCGGTGTCGACCACAGCTCGGATGGAACCTCCGGACGCCAAAAATTGGGTGGGGTCCATGTCCAGCAGAATGGGAGCCATAGGGCCTTCGAAGGTGAAGCCGTCGTCTGGTTGAGCCCATGGTTCATCGGGGTAAAACCGTTCCTGCAAGAGTGTTTGCGTCGCAATCAGGGCTTCTGCAAATTGGCGGGCAGGGGTTCCGCGCGAGACATCCTCGAGGATGCCCGGAGGGCCGAACACGTCAAATTGGCACTGGTGCAGCCGGGCCAAGGCCGATCCGAAGGTGTGCAAGCTGTCCTCGGTCAAATGATCGAAGTCGGCCAGCGCAGTGCCGGCCATCCAATCCACGACGGCAAAATACCGGCCCAAAAACGGCACGAGAGCTTGGATTTGGGGAACGGCCCAGGGAAGCTTGGGCTGAAGCCAACGATTAATGACGGCCAAGCGGGTCAGGTCCGTGGTTAAGGCGCCGAAAAGATGGAAACTGCCGGCCCAGAAGTCTTCCGCCGGCGGAGTGAGGAAGCGGTTGGTGCGCACGATCTGGAAGCCCTCGGCACTCTCAATGCGCCAGATGTAACTGGCCTGTCCGGGATGGTGTGCCGGCAGCAACTGCTGGCTCTTCAAGGGACGTTTGAGAACCTGTTCCAAGTCAAGCTGTTCCAGTTCCGGATCGCGCACCGTTTCCACCGCTCTGCCCCCTTCTGTCTCTATGATACACGGCGCACATCAGGCGAGGGGAACCATCGAGAGGGCATAGGCCGCTGCCGACTCGCCGGCCAGCCTGCCGGTTGAGAATGCCACGGTAATGTTGTAGCCCCCTGTGTGGGCGTGCACATCCATCACTTCCCCGGCAAAATACAACCCGGGGCACTGCTTAGATGCCATGGTGCTGGGGACGATGTCCTTAATGGAGACTCCGCCGCCCGTTACCGTGGCCTTGGCCAGCGGCAGGGTGCCCGTAATCGGGAGGGGAAAACGCTTGAACCAGGCGATAATGTGGTCGAACACCGCATTGCTGGTCTGGGCCATTTCCTGGTGGGGATCCAGCCCCAGTTGTTCCATCAAGAATCCCGCCATCCGTTCCGGAACCCAATCCGCCAGACGCGTCTTGAGTTCCTTTTTGCCGTCGTGCTCGCGGGCGCGGACAAACTGACGCCGGATGTCGTCGGCGGTTACGTGGGGGAAGAAATCAATCTGCGCGGTCAGCGCCGCGCCGGGGTTCTTGCGGTGGGCTGTCGAAACATAGTGGCTGACGCGGAGCGCCGCGGGGCCGGTCAAACCAAAGTGGCTGAAGAGGATGTCTCCTTCCTCGCGGGTCAGCCGCTTGCCTTTAGCGTCCACCAGGGTTACGGTGACGGCATCAAAAGAGAGGCCCATGAGGCGTCGTTCGCTGATAAAGGGCGCATCGCTGGTCAAGGGAACTTCGGTGGGATACGGCGGGACAATGCGGTGGCCCAGATCCCGGGCCCAGGGATACGCATCGCCCGTACTGCCGGTTTGGGGGACGCTGGCGCCTCCGGTGGCGACCACCACGGCGGGAGCCATGACCAGGCGGCCGTCCTGCAGCCCTGCTCCGGCGATGCGGCCCTCATGCACAATAAGGTTTTTGACGGGAGCGTCCTGCCAGACTTCCACTCCGCACTGCCGCATATGGTCCACCAGTGCGTTCACGACTGTGGCGGCTTTGTCGCTGACCGGGAATAGGCGCCCGCGATCCTCTTCCTTGAGCCGGATCCCCAGCGACTCGAAGAAAGCGCGAATGTCCTGGTTGGAAAAATGCGTGAGCGCCGAATACAGGAAACGGGCGTTACCGGGGATATTGGCCATCAATTCCGGTAATGGTTTGGCATTGGTGACGTTGCACCGGCCTCCCCCCGAGATGCCGAGCTTGCGTCCTAATTTGTGGCCTTTTTCCAACATCAGCGTGCGGGCACCGGCTGTTTGAGCGGCAATTGCCGCCATCAATCCTGCCGGACCTCCGCCGATGACGATGACGTCGACGCCGTCCATGATTCACCTCTTGATTTTCCAGTGTAGCCGATTGTCTTGCCACGACAAAGCTGACATATTATGCTAAGAACGCAATTTTCCCGTCCTGCCTGGGGGTAGGACAATACATGTTGGAGGAGATGACGTCATGATTGCCTCTCTGGTGGAGAGTCGGCGCGGGGCGCTGGCAGGCATTACGCCGCTGAAAAAGCATTGGGCGGGCCAAGCGGTGCTGGTGATTGCCGGTAGTTTGGTGGTGGCCTTGTTGGCGCAGATTAGCATTCCCCTGCCGTTCACTCCTGTGCCCGTGACGGGTCAGACGTTGGCCGTCCTGTTGGTGGGCGGAGCGCTGGGCGGAACCTTAGGGGGGCTCAGCCTCCTGCTGTATTTGGCGGAAGGGGCCGTGGGATTGCCGGTCTTCGCCAACCACGCGGCGGGCATGCCGTTTGGACCGACCGGCGGTTATTTGGTCGGCTTCGTGGTGATGGCCTTTATCGTGGGCCGCTTGGCGGACCGGGGATGGGACCGGAGCCTCTTGAAGTCCATTCTGGCCATGCTCATCGGGGAACTGGTGCTGTATGCCATCGCCGTTCCCTGGCTGGGATTCTATGTGGGATTCGGTCACGCCATTCCGATGGGGTTCATTCCCTTTGCCACGGGTGACGGACTGAAGCTGCTCTTGGCCGGGGCCATGTTCCCCGCCGCCTGGAAGCTCGTGGGATCGCGGCCGAGCGCCGATTAAGCAACCGCAGAGACAGAGCCGCCCCCCGGGGCGGTTTTTGTTTCTCGGAAATAATTGGATGTTCATAGTGTAGACTAAAAAAAGGGGGGAGAGACATGGATCGGGAAACGCGGAAATATTGGCAGGCCCAGCGCCGGCACATGCTAAAGCGGGATCGGCGCCAGCGCATCAACTTTGGACAGGATATGGTGGTGACCAAAATCCTTATCGGGCTCATGGTGCTGAGCTATCTCGTGGAGACCTTTGTGCCGGGCTTGATGGCCGCCTTGTACGCCCACCCTGGCGGCATTGTCCTGTCCTACCTGCTGTCCGCCTTGTCCCCCGGCGGCTTCATCGGTCTCTTGTTCGCAGGATTTTTTCTGTGGATTATCGGGTCCCAAATTGAAGGACTGACCACGTGGTGGCAGTACTTAGTGATATTTTTTGCGAGTGGCGTCATCGGGGCATTTGCTGCCGGCGTTCTAGGCGGCGGTTCGATCGGCGGCACCTTCGCATCCTTTGGTCTCGCCGGCGCCTATGTCATGGTGATGGCCAGCCGCCGCGTGGAGGGCGCCACCCAATGGGCGATTCTGCTGCTGGGCATCAACGTCGTGCTCTCGGGCTTTCAGCCGGGCGTTCTGGGCGGTATGCTGGCAGCCTTCTTTGTCGGGCTGATTCTCTCCCGCGTCATGCGCATTTAGGGGCATCTCGTACACGGTGAGCGACAAAGCGCGCTGAGCCCTGCGCGATCTCTACGGCACAGACCGCGAGGGTCTCCGGGTGAAGGGAGGGACTTTTACAATGAGGCCATGAATGCAAAACAGAACACGGCCTATTCATACCTTATGCTCTTCTCAAGCCTCGCGATGATTCTTGGATTTGTAGGTTACTTAGTGTCGTGGACAGATGGGATTATCTGGCCGGAATTGTCCATCACCGTCATCGTACTCGGGGCCGTCACCTTCGTGTTCAGCGCAGTGCCCGTCGCCCACCAGGAGACCTTCGATAAGGTGCTGGCCGCACTACCGGAAGGGCGAGAAGCAACCCTTCGTGACGCCTATTACCGGCAAGAAGGTATGGACATGGTGGAGGCCTATGATGACATCATGCGGGCCGCACTTCCCTTTCGCCTGACCCTGTATGTGGTCGCCGGGGGGTACGCGGGAGTTGTGCTCATTAAGCCGACCTTGTGGGTCGTGGTGGTGTCGACGGTGGTTCTAGCCGGCCTGCTGGCGGCGCTGCTCACCGAGCTCCGGGCTTCTTTGGGGCGGCGCTTCGCGATGGCTGTGCGGCGGCTGGGATGAGGAGGGTTCGCGGATGGCGTGTCCTGGGTTTCAGCATAGCAAACCAGGACAGCGCACGAGAGACGGTTTTTCGGTCCGGCGCAGTGTTAGACTTAGGACTTATCAATTCCCTGAGGAGGCCAGCCCTTGGCGTCAGTGATAATAACGACGGAACGCTTGAATCTTCGACTGATGACGGTTCAGGATGCGGGCAACCTGTTGCAGATTTTTTCGGATCCAATCGCGATGCACTATTATCCATCCACCATGGATGAAGCGGCGACGATAGGCTGGATTCGCCGGACACTGGACAACTATGACACCTATGGCGTCGGTTTCTGGGTCGTGGAGGAGAAGGCCAGCGGGCGCTTTCTCGGCCAATGCGGCATGATTCCCCAGGAGCTCGACGGCAGCCCAATCATGGAAATTGCCTATCTGTTGGTGCGGCGCGAGTGGGGGCAGGGCTATGCCACGGAAGCCGCGATGGCCGTGAAGCAATACGGATTCGAGACCATGGGATATCCCAAACTGGTGTCGTTAATCGACCGGCACAACACCCCCTCTATCCGGGTGGCGGAGCGGGTTGGCATGCAGCACGAACGCACCATAACCAAGTGGGGGAAGCCAGTCCTCGTCTATACAGCGTCCCCGCGGCACGGTTGACTTAGGAGGTAATCCGGCGCGTGTCTGCTTCTCCCCGCTTCTGAGCCGGGGTATCGTACCCGCCCATGAGAACCGGAAACAGGATGACATATCCCAGTTGGAGCGCGGACGCTGCCATGAAGGGCCATACCAGAGAGCCCATGCCGATAAGCCAGCCGCCCAAGGCAGGCCCCAGGGCGGCGGGAATGCTCCACGAGACCGCGTTGAGACTGCTGGCAAATCCCCGCCGCTTGTCCCGCACCAATCCCATGCTGAAGGCCTGCCGCGCCCCCATGGAACTCCGATTTACAATAGACCGGGCCACGTACAAGACCGCCGCCCAACCGAAGCTGGGCATGAACGGAATGAAGATCAGCATGACAACGCCGGCGAGGCGCGGAAGCACAATCGACTTGACGAGGCCGACTTGCTCGGCGACGCGTCCGACGACCAAGGACGACAGACCGGTCAGGAAGAAGGTCAAGGCGTATACGGGGCCGATTAACGTCGGGCCAACCCCGAACTTGAGGTTAAACCAATAGGGCAGCAGAGGCGCGACCAGGCCCACGCCGAGGGAGTTGACCATGTTGACAACGGCCAAGAGGGCTAAGGCGCGATTTTCCCGCTTCGCTTGAGCCACTTCTGTTTGCGGCGCGGAAACATCATGAGCGGGTTCTCGGAAGGATGTTCGCGGCTCTTCGTGGATGCTCCAAATTTGCCCGAGGTTGATGAGAGCGACGACCAAGTTCAAGAGAAACAGGGGCAAATAGACTTGGCTGGCTCCCACCCCCGGGAGCAGATGGGGAAGCACGGCGGCGAGAATGGATCCAAAGCCCATGCCCCAGAACTGGAGGCCGGCGTTGAAGCTGAAGACACTGGGACGCCGGTCATCCGAAACGCTTTGGGCTAACCACGCTTGTTCTGCGGGAGCGAACGGTCCCGAGGCGCCATTGGCTCCGCGGCCAAATCCAAAGAGGGCGGCTGTCAACACCAAAATCCAAGCGCTGGGCCACAGGATGATAAGGCCGGTGCCGAGTGCCAACCCCAGTTCATAGATGAGAAGGAACAGGCGCCGTCCCAACCGGTCGCTCGTGACGCCAACCAACAGGCTCAAGGCCGCACCCGCCAGGCCGCCTGCCATCAACAGCAGGCCGACGTCGGGGGCGTTCCAACCGCGCAGCTTCAGGTAGAGGGTGAAATCCACCGCCATGGCTCCTTGCGCCATCGAGCGCAAGAAGCGGGCGGTTATCAATTGACGCGCCGCTGGCGATAAGGACGTCCACCCAGCCCGTGTATAGGGGGAAGGCGCGCGGCTCATCGGGCCAGCATGCGGTTTATCAAATCCGCCAGTTGGTGGGCTTCGTCGGCCGACAACGTGACCATGAGTTCCGCGACGCGCAGCTCGAACGCCTCCAGGCCATCATCCAACGCTTTGTGGCCGTGGTCAGTCAGGGCCACCCGCACGACCCGCAAGTCTTCGCCAAACCCTTCGCGGCGCACATATCCCTCATGGGACAGCTTATCAATCATCTGGCTGACGGCGGGTGATGAGATGTGAAGCTTCTCGGCCAAATCGGACACGCTGACCGGACCGTCCGCCAGTTTCACCATGAGCCTCAGTTTAGGTCTCGACAAGGACGCATAGGTGCCCGACAGGGCGTCCTGCAAAGCGATGAACGCGAGGACTAGCGGGGACGGCTTGTTCAAGTGACTCACTCCGTTCGTGGTCGTTGCCATCATTCTAGCATATGGTTAGGTAACTTAACTAATGACCTCGAGCGGCTATGGGGTAAAACGGGTCTTAGACGCAGATGGACCCCAGGGCATAAGCATGCCTGTCACATAGGGAGTCACCAAATCATCATAATGGGCTGAACCCGGATGCCCTGACTGCCCAGTGAGATGGACAAACAGGCTTAAGGAGGGCCGGCCAGGTTTCAAAACCTGGCGATAGCTGGGCAAATAGGCGACCGGCCGAGGCCAAGGCAGTTCGGGGTCCACGGCAAAGGCGGTCTGCAGGGGCGTAAAAAAGTCGCCCGGCACCGGCACTGCCTTGCGGCCGAAGACGGGTTGGACCGCTTTCACTTGGGTAAAGGGATGAAAGAGCAGCACGGGATGGGCATCCCCCCAGCGGCGCTGGGACATCTCGGGGCCGAACGCGGCCAGGGCGTGCTGCTCGGCCTTTTCGAACGCCCCGCTCCGGTCCAATTCGTCGTAGTGGGTGAGGACGGCAGGCGCCAACCGTTCCCCCATGAGTCCCCAGAAGTTTTCCGGAAAGGGATGCGTACCAGGCGGTGCCTGATCCAGGCCAGGGAAAAACGATTGCTTTAAGGCGTTCTGGACCGATTCCGGTACGGCCGCCATCATCCATAGATAAAGCAATGTCGGCGCGGGACTCTCACTGTCGGCCCGGCCATCGAAGTGTTCCAGAATGGGTCGCCAGGACGCGGGCAGCTCGGGTTCGGCCCGAAGCCGCTCCGCCAACTGCCAGAGCGGCATGGAGAACACGTCGGTTTGAATTTCCTGGAAGCTCGCGGGATCGTGTTGCGGTTCGGACTCCAGCAGTTCCACAATGCGTGCTGCCCGGTATCCCAGACTATTGCGGGCCCCAATGCGGTGCGTTCCCTGCTGTCCTTCAACGCAATTGTTAGCCGTGACAATAAAGCCTTGGGGAGGGTCAAACGCCTGGGGCATATCCTCAAAGTCCATCATCTGGGTCCAGAGGGTGGATCGGGTATTGCCATCGACAACGCCCACCACGCCGCCGGCTGGGCGCTTCGGCACTTGGCCGCCCAGCACATAGCCGATGTGGCCCTGATGATCGGCATAAACAAAGTTTTGGGCGGGGACGGTCCAGCGTTTTAGAGCCGCCCGGAAGCTGGCCCAATCCTGGGCGACATTGAGGTCGATTAGTGCCGGGACGGTGTCGATGGGTGCAAAGCCAGTCCAGGCCAGAGCAATGCGGGATCCATCCGACTCCTCGTGAATGACGGGTCCGGCATGGCTCTCTTCACATGTCAGGACCACATCGGCTCCACCGCGCACCCGGATGCTCTCCGTCCGCCTCGACAGTTCCGCCATCTCACCGTCGAGGAGATAGTGGGTGGCGTCCTGCATGCGGATGCGGTGCAGATCTTGGCAGTCGGGATCGACATTGGTCACACCCCAGGCGATGTGCTGGTTTTGGCCGATGACAATCCCTGGCGCCCCGGGAAGGGAAACCCCGGTCACATCGAGGTCGCCGCCTTTGACCGCGTTCTGAAACCAAAGAGACGGGAGTTGCGGGGCGAGATGGGGATCGTTGGCTAAGAGGGGTTCCCCGTCCACCGTCCGATCCCCGGACACCACCCAGTTGTTGGATCCGATCCCCATGGTGCCCCATAGCTCAGCGTCACCCGTATCGGGGATGATGGTGGTGTTGGGCAGGTTGGCCAACGGCCCGAACAGCCATTCCTCTGCCGGGCTGCCCGGGGCGATCTGATCGCGGGCCCATTTGCCCGTCCAGATGGTATTGAGACTCCACGATAGAAAATAGGTGAGAATACTGGAATCGGCAGCGGTCCAGGGGCGGGGCCGCATCTTTAAGAAGCGGTACTCGGCGGCTAACGGCCCCGATGTCCAGGCCTGGTTTACCCCGTCTGCGTATGCCTCCAGCAGTTCCCGGACTCGAAGGGACCATGATGCCCGGGACGATTCTGCCCAACGGGTGAGATTCAGCTTGCGCATGAAGGTGTCGTAGGGCAGTCCGCCCGGCCCCAATAGTTCCGACAGCGTCCCGGCCGGCATGCGTCTTAAAAGGTCCATCTGGAATCCCCGCATGCGGCCGTGAATCCAGCCTTGTACGCGAATGGCGTCCAGCAGCGATGCGGCGTGGATGGAGGGGATGGCGGCCGCGTCCCAGTCAACCGACACGGGGCTCTGGAGCCCTGATACTGACACGGTGTCTGGAATCGGCCGTTCGGGCCGAATCATACCCAACAATCGAAACAAACCATACATGCGGCCGAAGCCCGGCAGAATCCAAGGACTGGTCATTGACAAAACCTCTCTTCTCTCGATGCCGGGAGTTTCGGCAGCATGGCGTGCATTTCCTGCCGATTTTCGGGATTCGCCGTGTCCCGCTATAATGGCCATAAGGAGGTGGGGGAATGGCTGAGCTTCAGACCGCGACATTTGCGGGAGGCTGTTTTTGGTGCATGGTGCACCCCTTTGACACGTATCCGGGAGTGGTTGAGGTGACCTCGGGGTACACCGGCGGGACCACGGAATACCCGACCTACGAAGAGGTGTGCTCGCACACGACTGGCCATCGGGAAGCGGTGCAAATCCGATTTGACCCGGATGTCATCACGTACGAACAGCTCTTGGACATCTTCTGGCGTCAAATTGACCCGACCGATGCCGGGGGCCAGTTTTATGACCGCGGGTCTTCCTATCAGACGGCCATCTATTATCACAGCGACGCGCAGCGTGAGGCCGCCGAGTCCAGCCGCCAGGCGCTGGACGCCAGTGGACGGTTCCCGAAGCCGATTGTGACCGAGATTCTCCCCGCCCAGCCGTTCTATCGAGCGGAGGCATACCACCAAGACTACTATAAGAGCAATCCCGGCCATTACAACCGCTACCGCCGGGCGTCCGGACGGGACCAATTTATCGCGCTTCATTGGGATCATCCCCATGCTTAAAGGAATCCAGGAGGTCACGTACTTTGTGCCCGACGTGCGCCAAGCCTTTGATTGGCTGCACGCGCTGACGGGGGCCGAGTTGGTGTTCGAGAGTCCTGATCTGGTGCAGGCACGGGTGGGTTCCAGCGCGGTGACGCTGCATCCGGCCGACGAAAAAGCACCGCCGGGTCCAGGCGGTCAAGTGGCGTATTGGCGTGTGGACAACCTAGAGTCGGCCATCCAGGCCTTTGAAGAGCGGGGAGGGCACCGCTATCGCCGCCCCATCGCAGGGGTTGACGGGGCGTCGGTGGCTCAAGTCCAGGATCCCTGGGGAAACGTGTGGGGGCTTATCCAAGAACGCGACAGCTAACGAGGTGATGCGAGTGCCGGTATTGCTGATTCGCCATGGCGAGAGCGAAGCGAATCGAGAGAACATCATTGTCTCCTATAAGGGAGATCCCGGTTTGACCGAGGCGGGCGTCCGCCAGGCGGAGGCGGCGGCGAAGGCCGTGGCGTCGCTGGAGATTCAGGCAGTCTACGCCAGCCCCTTGAAAAGAACCCAGCAAACCGCTAAGGCGTTCCTCCGGCCGGGCATGAGCCTCGAGACAGACGAGCGGTTGCACGAGATTCATCTCGGGCGGTGGGACGGGATGAAGATCGAGGACATTGAAGCCGAAGATCATGACCGCTATCACCAGTGGAAAGGCGATCCGGAACTCGGCGCGCCGGAAGGTGGGGAAGCGCTGAGCGCTGTGGCAGCCCGGGTGCGGTCATTTCTGAACGACGTACATACGCGCCATGGCGACGGCTGGGTTGTAGCCGCGACCCATTCCGATTGTATGAAAGCCGCCCTGCTGGATGTGCTGGGGGGGCGCTGGGGCCACGCGTCCCACATGCACCTCAGCAATACCGCGGGCCTCTATTTGGACTGGCGGGACAACACCTGGCAGTGGATGGTGTGGCCGCTCATGCCGCCCCATCACCTATAGAGAGCACGCTGCCGATGAGACCGGCGCTGCGGCGCCGGTCTTCTCCTGGCGGAAAGCGTGGTCCCAATGTTGTTTAGTTCTTTGCGGCCGGACGCCTCGCGTCCTACACTGGTACCGAACTGAAGGAGGTGTGGAGCCATGGCGGGACGGTTGGCAGCGTTTGACCAGGTCGGGTTTTCCTATGATGGCCGCCCGATCCTGGAAGACGCATCGCTTACCTTATCGGCCGGTGAAGTGGTGGGACTCCTGGGGTTGAACGGAACCGGCAAGACGACCACGATGCGCCTCATCGCGGGCATTTTGGATCCGGAGCGGGGCCAGGTGGTGCGAGCCTACCGCACCCTGGGCTACCTGCCGGAAGAACGCGGCTTGTACCGGCGGTTAACGGTGGAGCGGTACCTGCGCTTCGTGGGCGAGCTCAATGGACTATCCAAGACGGCCATCCGGCCGACAACGGACCGTCTCATCGAGCAGTTCCGCCTCGAGGAGTATCGCGGACGCCGCATCGAAGCGCTGTCCAAGGGCAATCAACAGAAGGTGCAGTTGGCAGCCACACTGGTTCCGTCGCCGGACTTAATGTTGTGGGACGAGCCTTTTTCGGGGCTGGACGCGTTAAACCAGGACTTGCTGCTCGACGTGTTGCGGGATCTTAGGTCCCGGGGAGTGGCGGTGCTGCTCTCTACGCACCGCTTGGACGATTTGGAGCTCCTGGCCGATCGGACCTACATCTTGGCCCAGCGGCAGTTTGTCGAGTACGTGCCCCCGCAAAAGCCGTCTCTCTACCGGGTCCGATTTGACCAGAATGGCGACGATCGGAGTGTTGAGGTGGCTCCGGATCAATTGGCCCGCCAAGTGCAGGAATGCGCCGCCCGAGGGTGGCCGGTGTTATCCGTGACGCCGAAAACGGGACTCGAGAGCATCTTTCGGGAGCTCTTGGGGGAGGGCGCCTAATGGTGTGGAAACAGATTGGCGCCGTATTTCGCCGCGAACTCTCGGAACGCATCAGCCGTCCCGGCTACTGGGCCACCACGATATTGGGGATTGTGGTGATGATCGCGCTGGTGGTGGTGCCCTCTCTCATCGCCAAAGGACTGCATCCATCCTTGACGGTTGGCAGTTTGCATGTGCCGCATGCGGTGTTGATGGCGGCGGCACCCCCGGGGACCACGCTGAAGATTCAACCCATCGCCTCGCTTGGAAGTGGCATCGCCCATATCCGGCAGCATAACCTGACCGGATTTTTTACCATCCGCGCCGGTCATCTCGCCTTCTATGGGCAGGTCAACACCGGGATTAGCAGTATGATCGCCAATCTGAACCACCGTGCGCTCGTGCACGCGCTGCCGCCCCGGCTGTTGGCGGCCTTGGCCGCGGCTGAAGGGCACTCGCAGGTCCGGGTGGTGGCGGTGTCCGAAGGCGCTGGACAGATAGCCCGTTCCGTGGCTATCTATGCCCTCGACGTCATCATGATGGTGGTGGTGATGACCTATGGGGTCTTTATTGGGATGTCGGTGGTGGAAGAGAAGGAGAGCCGCCACGCTGAGATGCTGATGGCCTGGACGCGTCCGGTACGCCTGCTGCTGGGCAAAATTTTGGGGTTTTTCGCCTTGGCCTTTATTCAGATCGCGCTCTGGAGCCTCAGCGGACTGGTGGCCCTGTCCGTGAAGTCGCATCACCTGTCCATCCGGGGATTATCCTCCTCGTTCTTAGTCTTGTTTCTGGTCTGGGCCGTGATTGGGTATCTCCAGTACAGCACCGCGTTTGCGACCTTAGCCGCACGGGCACAGCGCAGCCAGGAGATGAATCAAGCGGTGATGCCGCTGTCCCTGGTCGCCATGTTGGGATACCTGGGTTCGGTACTGGCGTTGGCGCACCCGGCCGGCATTTTCCAAACGCTGATCCACATCGCGGCCTTTGTGCCCTTTTTGGCCCCCATGCTGTCTTTGGCGTTGCTGCAACTGGGCGGCATGCCGTGGTGGCAGGTGCTGATCGACGTGGTATGGCAGTTGGTCTTTTGGGCGGGCCTGTTGCGGGTGGCGGCGCGTCTCTTCCACCGCCACCTCTTGAACTATCAGTCGCGCTTGCCCAAGCGCCGGGGGTTCAGGCGCCAGACGGGGTGAGGCTAGGGCTGGCCCGCAGGCTCGGTTCTCTCCGGCAATGGCGATTGGCCGTGATGGGTCACTTCAAAATGCTCCAGCAGCGATTGGTGTTTGGCCCACAGGGGGCCAAAATGGGCGGACGCTCCCGCCATAGGCAAAGCGGCGATCCCGATCAGGAGGATCGCCGCTTTCACGACTTTCGGCGTCATCAGACATCCCTCCAAATTATGGTGGGAATAGTATGGCGCGGGAGGCCGGATTTATACGGCGCTCAGTGGCTCTTGTTTAAGAACGGCTTGACCGCCTGAACCAGCAGATTGGCATAAGCCTGAGCCCCGGTGGGATTCAAGTGCACGCCATCCGGATAGAACCAGCTGTTTTTGTTTGCGCTGGCCCGGTACCAGTTCACCAGTGTGACCTGGGGGTCGGAGCTGGCGACTTGGGCCATCAAGGTATTCACGACATCTTGCCACGGCATCGGGACCCGCGTGTTAATCATAATGACGTGGCGCGTAGGTCCGAGAGAATGGAGCAGGGACATCAACTGGGATCGGGTATAGGGGCCGTTGTTGCCCAACTCGAGAATGATGACATGCCCCAGCTTGTGCTCAGCCTTCAACCGGGCGATAACCGGCGGGGTCTGGATTAGTTGACGGCCGACGTGGGCGCTGACGACGATGCCCGGCAAGTCCTGCTTGAGATACGGTTCCGCATCCACCATCACCGAATCGCCGATGGCGGTGACACTGGCCCCGATGAGGGGCGGCGGGGCCGCGGGTGAACTGCTGCCGTGATTCGGCGATGCACTGCTGGTCCCGCTCGGCGGCGCTGAGGGCGGAGTTGATGGGCTTTGCGGCGAAATCGACGAACGGCCGACGTGCACATGATGGGTGTGGTGCCCAAGCCCAATGCTCCCGGGCCCGGGAGCGCTCACCGGCATCGCTTCCACCCAGCCTGACAAGCCGCCGATGGACAAAGCCAGCACGCTCAAGAGACCGATGCTGCCAGCCCATGTGGACCAACGCAGCGTGCCTTTCAGCGAGCGGCGGGTACGCCACCGCTCCACCATGCGGCCAATGGCGCCTTGACGGATGGGCTCTTCAATAAAGTGCCAGCTGAGAGCGGCCAAGATAATGCTGGCGCCCACCTGCAACCCCGCTCGGAGCGGATCGAATGCGCCGGTGTTGACGGTCGGGCTGGTCAATACAATGACCGGGTAGTGCCACAGATAGATGCCGTAGGAACGCACGCCAATCCACCGCAGCGGACCCCATCCCAGGATTTTTCCAAGACGGCTTCCGGGGTGGACGACGGCCGCCACCGCTGCCGCTGTGGCCAGCGACAGAACCACCAACCCGCCGCGATACAGGAATGTCTGGTATTCGTTGGTCTGCCATATCATCCATAGAACTCCCGCGAGACCAGCAAACCCGATGAGATCCAGACTCCAGGGGGCGGGACGGCCATTCTGCCTGGCCCTGCGCGAGGGCCAGGCCAGCGCCAGCACGGCGCCGATCAGGAGGCCGAACGCCCGGGTGTCGGTCCCGTAGTACACGCGGCTGGGATCGGTGCCAGGCTGGTAAATGAGCGCCATGGCCAAGGCCGAGGCCGCAGCCAGCACGATGGTGATGGGGATGAGAAGGCTCTTCTTGCGGACAAACCGGAGACCGAAGGCCAGCATCAAGGGCCAGACCAGATAGAACTGCTCTTCCACCGCCAGCGACCACAAATGGGTAAGCGGGGACGGCGGGCCGAACTTGGCAAAGTAGGATACATGGTGGAACACATACCACCAATTGCTGAAATAAAGGGCAGCCGCCAGCGCGTCGCCCCGGAGGCTTGCTATCTCTCCCGGCTTGAACAAGGTTACCCAGCTAATGACCACGGCCAGCATGATGAACAAGGCGGGGAGCAGCCGGCGGGCACGACGGAACCAAAAATTTTTGAAGTCGATGCGTCCATACCGGTCCCATTCCGCCACCAGCAGGTTGGTGATCAGGTAGCCGGACAGGACGAAAAATACACCCACGCCCAATAGGCCGCCGGAGGCCCACCCGAGGTTGAGGTGATAGGCGATGACAGCGAGTACGGCGATGGCTCGAAGGCCGTCTATGCCCGCCATATATCGGGAACCTTTTTCGACAGGTCTTGGCATGGGACGTCAAATCTCCTTAACAATCGAAGTAAAGAACCAGCAAAATTTTGGTGAACAAATGCGCCGCCGGTGTGCAATGGGAGAGGTCTGTGCGGTGCGCGTGAAGGGCCAGCCGGCTACTGTCCATTCTACTGAAAAACAACGATACCAGACCGATTGGGTGACAGGAATTCGAAGAGAATTTGCTGGAAATCCCGTGATGGATCCCAAAGGACTGCCCCCACAGTGTTCGCATCCGCAGCCCGGTTTTTTGGCCGTTATGGAGGCATCATTCGACAAAAAAATTGGGTGATGTTGGTAACCTATGATTAGCGGGTGGCGTTGATGTGATATCGATTCAAGATTTTTGGGCTGTCTGAGGAGGGGTTGCATTGAGCAAGTGGTTTTGGACGGCCGCTGCATCGGTCCTGGCGGGAGCCGGCCTGGCAGGCAGCGTGGCCTGGGCGGCTTCCCGCCCCGTCGTGCCGACACGGGCCGAGATCCAGGGTGTGATGCATGGCTATCATGAGGCCGGCATGACCCAAGAGACCTACCGGCCGCTGTGGAAGACGGTGACCCGCAGTGACAGCCATGGTGTGGTGGACACTGCGGTCGTCGGCATGCGTTGGCCTACGGCTGATGGATTGGGGCAGGTGGTGTTTTTCTTCGCTGGGAAGCGGTTTCTCGGGGTGAACTCGACCAAGGAAGTGTATGCGGTGTCTCAGATCCGGGCTGTGGGGGAGGGGGTATTTGCTGTCACCTATGCAAACTACAAACCGACGGATCCCGCCGTCGACCCGACTTTGCCGCCTTATACGGTGGACTACCGGGTCACCAGCCAAGGGGTGGCCGCATCCCGCTCCTTGCCCCCTACGGTATTGGACCGGCAAACCGCCCAGCGAAAGACGGCCGGGCTGCCAAGCCGGCTCCAAATGCTGCGCGAAGCCCGGCAATACCACGAGGTCGGGACAGCCGGCGAGACACTCCAGCCCGAATTCAATACGTTGGTGGCGACTCACAGTTCCCGATCGGTGCTAAGTGCTGTGATTGCCAACCGCTGGCCCACGGCTGACGGCTACGGCCAAGTGGTGCTGTTCTTCCGCGGGACGCAGTTCCTAGGGTTGAATGCGATGGAGGAGGCGACCTCCATTCAAAAACTGTCGCCCGACGGTCCCCAGGCGTTTCGGGTCACATTCGCCAACTACAAGCCGACCGATGCCATGGCGGATCCCACGCTCCCGCCGGTGACGGTTGTCTACCGCATCATCGGGAACCGCATTGTCCCGTCCCGATCGTTGCCGCCCGGGGTGACCAACAAGCTCGGCCTGGTTCGTGACGTCGCGCAGCCGACATCGCCGTAACTGGGCTTAGAAGTCCGACAAGAACGACGCTTCTCCTTCGGTGCGGATTGCGCCCAGACGCGGGGAAGCGTCTTTTTGACGGGGTTTCACCATGGCGAGAATCGCACCCGCTGTGAGTCCCAAATAGCGGGCTAAAATGCCCAAAGGGAAGACCGTGCCTGCGTACCAGTCGGCCGCCTTCAATTCGGCGGGATCCCGGAACAGGTGCAAAATGGTCATGGAGTTGACGTAGTCTATGAGCCCGGCACCGGACAGAATCGCCATGCTGTTGAAGGGCCATTCAGCGATAATGCCGTAGGCCAACAGCCACAGCATGTATTGGGGGGAGAAGACTTTGTTGACAAACAGGAACATCGCGAACAGCAGGGCTGCGGCCTGATAGATGGACCCGCCCTGCCATACGATGCGCACCGTCCACGCCAACGTCAGCACGACGCATGCCAGCGAGATAAGATCCACTGCGGGCACCGAGTTTAGCTGAATCAGGGCATTATTCCACACATCAGCGGAGACGCCCCGTCCTGCGTTGTACCCGAAGAACAAAAACCAGTTATTGAAGTTGAGCACAGCGAAGGGCACGTTGATCACCGCTGCCAATACGCCGAAAATGGCAGTCATGCGGTACAGGCGGCGGCGTTGGCCTTGACGCCAGAGATCGACAATGATGAAGGGCAGATAAAAGAGCGGGAAGAACTTGAAGAACACGGCTACGGCAAACATGGCGGCCGAGGCGTCAAACCGCTTTTGGTGATAGAGCCAAGCCGCCGATACCATCAGCGCAATACCCATGACGTCCCAGTTCAAGAGACCGTAGGTCAGCAACAGCGGTGTCAAGGCAAACGCCCAGGCTTGGCGCGGACGCCATTGCACGAATCCCCAATAGGCGGCCAAAGCCGAGATCCAGAGGAGCACCGCGGTGACCGCGTAGAAGCCTACGGCAGTCGTCGCCCAGGCGGCCAGCCACATGACAATCCCCATCAGCACCGGATACTCAATCGGGGTCACAATGTAGGGCAGCCCGTGAGTAAACAAACTGTGGTTTTCATACAAGGCAAAGATGTCGGAGTACGCCAAATGGCCAAAGGCCCAGGTCCGATAATGGTTTAACACAATGCCATGTGCCACACTCTGTGGCGGCAATAGATGAAAGAAGGCCCAACTGTACCAGATGGTGATGGCCAGTCCACCCCAAAGCCATTGACGGCGCGCCGTCATGCCGATCCCTCCCATGCGAATGGACCCATTATACCGTGTTGAATAGGGGTTGTTGGGTGGGGAATTCCCGCAGAACTTCAACCAGAGGCCATCTCAGCGTGGCGTGGATGCTGCGGATTCGGCCGAGACGACGCAGTTTTTGCCAGCCTGCTTGGCCTGATATAGGGCCTGGTCGGCGCGTTCCTGGGCTGACTCCAACGACTCCGGACGACGGCAGGTGGCCACGCCGACGCTAATGGTGATGGGCTCGGGCGTGCGGATCTCCGCCTCCACCGCGGCCCGAATGCGCTCGGCCTGGACCATGGCATCTGGGTGATCGGTACCGGGCAAGGCGACCAGAAATTCTTCGCCTCCATGCCGTGAGACGACATCGGTGCTCCGACATATGCGCACCAGGACTTCCGATACGGCTTTCAGGACGTCGTCGCCGGCGGGGTGCCCGTACTGGTCGTTGATGTGTTTGAACCCGTCGATATCCAGCATGACCAGCGAGGCGGGGGAACCCGTCCGGTGGCGGAGCATGCCGGCCACGTTCTCTTCAAACCCTCGCCGGTTAAGGAGACCGGTCAGGGGGTCGTGCTGGGCGAGGGCGTCCACGTGTTCCATCTGCCTTTTGATGGCTTGGCGCATGTATTCCACACTCTCAAAGAGCGGCGCCAGTTCGCTTTGGGGCGGAACCCCGAGGGGGTGGCTGAGCTGCCCGCGGGCATAGTGTGCGGCCGCCTGGGTGAGTTGCGCGAGAGGTTCCATCCACCGCCTGAGTTCCCGCATCAGCATGGCCACGATGCTGGCCACGAGTAGAGCAATGAGGACGGCGGCCGCAATCAGGACCTCGTCGATGTAGCGGGACAGCTGGGCCACGCGGTAGGACTGGACAGCGTTAATGGTGCGGTGCAATGACGCGGCGGCCCGCCGGAATCGATCCAACTGGATCTTGCCTTGTTCCAGCGCCCGGCCGGGCACGTCTCGTCCAGCCATGCGCAGGGCGACTTGCGGCGCTCCGTAGAGACGGTGCCAGTTCTGTCCGGCGCGAATGGCGCGGTCCACAGCCGTTTTGAGCGCAGGGTAGCGGCGGGCCGAGACGTCGAGGGCTTGCGAGGCGTGCTGAAACTGCACGATCCCGGTCTGGTAGGATGTCAGGAACCGCCCTGATCCAGTCAGGTCGAATCCCCGCTGCCCCGTGGCTTGGTTCAACAGGCCGACTTCGAGCGCGGATGCGGATTGGTTAATACGGCCCAATTCCACGATGGCGTGCTGTTCTTGGCTCATGGGAATCCTCACTGCGATGAACCCGGCCAGGGAAACCATTAAGAGTGAGAGCCCCAGCCAAACGATGCGGCGTGTGAGTGCCTGCCCCAAACGCGGTGCCATAGTTGCCCCCAAAATCCGACATAAACAGTCATTTTGCGCCCCTTCGCGCCATCAGATGCAAAATGTGTCGTGAAAAAATCGGCCGAAAACACACCATTTCGCGAAACCTTCGATAGAATACTATCGTTTGTTTAGTAGAGGAGCAAACCACAGGGGGGTAGCCGGGATGGCGATGCACCAAAGACGTGCCAACCGCGGCGGGTCTCAGCATGGAGGTTCGTCCGGCCGATGGCGTTCGTGGGCTATCGGTCTTGGTGTCGTGGTGGTCGCTGGGGGGGCGTCGTTGGCGGCGTCACCGCGTGCCCACCTGTCCCCGGGCGGAAGAGCGATGGCCCAATTGACAGGGCTCTCCCCGGGAACGCGCGTGTTATCGGCTCAGTTCCAGACTCAAGGCGGCCGCATACCCGTCACCGTTCGCGGCGGCCTGCTGTATCCATCGGTACCGGTCCGAAGCGGCCTTTCAGGACTTCTGCAAGTTCGCTTGGCCGGACCGGCATTATTGTCTTGGCTCCCGTGGAATACCCGCATGGCGGCCGTCCATCTAACGACGCCGTCGATGCCTCGGGTGGCCACCCGGCAAGTGACCGCGCTCGCGGACGGGGCGGTCACGATTCAGTTTCAGAGCGCGGTGTCCCGGGTGGGATACCACGCCTCCTATTTGCCGCATCGGCAGGTTAAGGTCTTTTCAGGGCCCCGGCGTACGGTGACCTTGGACCTTCCGCCGACGGGACCGGGATCACAGGGGGTACTGGACATAGAAGCCGTGGCCCGCCCATGGGAGCGCGGCGCCGAATTCCAGCAAATCCACTGGACGACCATGCCGTATTTGACCGCCCGCCGGCCGGTTGCCCACGTCAATGCCACCGGCCAACTGCTTGTCCAATTCAGCCAGCCCATTCAGTTCGCGAATTTGAAGGCCTGGCGGATCAGCCCCGCGGTGCCGGGATCGTGGCATCGGGAAAACGCGGACACCTTCGTGTTCCAGCCGTCCGGCCCCTGGGGATTTGGACCCGGTGCCGGCGTATCCGTCACGCTGCCCAGCGGTTCGCATGGACCTATGGCGGAGAGTGGGTCCTACTTGAAGCAGGCGGTGACCTTGTCGTGGACGACGCCGCCAGGGTCGGTCTTGCGCCTGCAGCAGTTGCTCGCTGAGGAGGGCTATCTGCCTGTCTTCTGGAGACCTGCGGGAAGTCCGGCTGTACATACCGTGAGCGCCCAAGTCGCAACCATCAACCAGCCGCCCGCGGGAACCTTCTTGTGGAAGTACGCCCATCTTCCCCGTCCATTGAAGGCGCTCTGGGTGCCGGGCCAAATGTCGCCGGTCACCGAAGGCGCGATTATGCAGTTCGAACGGGCCAACGGGCTGCCGGTGGACGGCATTGCCGGTCCGGCAGTCTGGAAGGCCCTCATTATGGATCAGTTGGCTGGGCGGTCGAGCCCGGACGGGTACAGCTACATCTCCGTGACCGAAGGGCTTCCGCAAACGCTGGAACTTTGGGTAAACGGCAAGCTGACTCTGAAGACGCTGACTAACACGGGAATTCCCGCGACCCCCACCTACTTGGGGACGTTCCCCATTTACGAGCGTCTGCCGTTCCAGGTCATGAAAGGCAAAAACCCCAACGGCGTGCCTTATGCCGACCCGGTCTATTGGATTAACTACTTTAAGGGCGGCGATGCCGTGCATGGTTTTGTGCGGCAGTCCTATGGCTTCCCACAAAGCCTGGGGTGTGTCGAAGTACCGCCCAGCGTTGCCCACGCCATCTATCGTGACGTACACTATGGGACATTGGTGACGGTGAATCCGCCGGGGGTTCCCCCCGCACCGGCAACCTAAGATGGAGTGGTGTTGCAGTGGTACCCTCATTGACTGTGTCCGGCGCGGGCCTGTACCTGCGGCCGTTTGAGCCGGGAGACGCGGCCGAGCTGCTCTCGATCCACCGCCGGTGCCGCGCGGCGTTCGATCCGTTTATGCCCCTGAGGTCCGAGGCCTACTTTAGTGTGGAGGGGCAATTGGCTCAAATCGCCGCGGACCGTGCCCGGTGGGAATCCGATCAGGGCTATGCGTTCGCCGTGTGCCGCCAGGAGTCCATTGTCGGCCGGATCGCCCTGAGCAACGTGGTGCGCGGCGCGTGGCTCAGCGCGACCTTGGGATATTGGGTGGATGTGCGCGTGCAGGGACAAGGCGTGGCCACAGAGGCGGTTCAGCTTGCAGCCCGGGCCGCCTTTGGCGGCCTCCATCTCCATCGCCTGCAAGCGGCGATTATGCCCCGCAATACCCCATCGCTGAAGGTGATACGGAAGGCCGGCTTCGTCTATGAAGGGCTGGCTCCCTTCTATCTTCAGATTCATGGGGTGTGGGAGGACCACCAGATCTTCAGTCTCACCCGGGAGTTGTGGGAGGGCGCCGAACCCTAGCCGCGCCTCGCCTGTCAGGGGCGTGATACGAAGGGCTCTGGCGCGGTGTCAGCTCTGAGATACAAGGGATGCCGGGGCGCGCCATGCTTGGTGACACCCAGCCGGGTGAGCGGGTAACCGGCGAGTAGCTGCAAGACGGTCTCATCCCGATGGTGCAGCGCTCCGTTGACACCCCAAGCCGCCACCCGAAGAGCCGACTGCTCCACACCCTGCCGGAGGAAGCGATCGTTGTCAGGCCCCACCGGATCGGGAACGATCCGCAGCCCAGACGGATCGGTTGATCGCCAGGCAAAGAGATTGGTGACGACTACCGTGCCAAATCCCCAGCGCACCGCAAAGGAGAGACAGCGTGACACGGTTGGGTCGAGTTGAGCCTGGTCGGCCGTGCTGGGATTTAACATGATGAAATTGACGGTCCGGCCTTGCGGATCCCACGTACGGCTCAGCCAATATCGATAGCAGCCGGTCGCGTCGAAGACCGCTGAGGACGGCGCCGCATTGGTCTGGTTGAAATTTTCCTGCATGAGCCCATCATGGCTCCCCCGCGAGATCCCAAGCCGTCTTTGGGGTGGCCGGCGTTATTTTCGCCCATCCTCCTTGTTTTCTCTGATCATTATGCACCTCGCCGCCATGCCTGGGGGGCGTGGCGGCGGCTTTCCGCAAAGGACGGTTTAGGGCAGAAACAACGCCAATTTGGGAGCGTCGCATTCCAGAATCGGATCTGGGATGTGGAATCAGGTATGATGGAAGAAAGTCGATTCAAGGGCGGGACAACGGGAGCGTACTGTGGAAACAGCGGCGATCTGGAAACAGGCTAACTTTCTTGTGTTATGGACGGCATCGTCGCTGTCGGCACTCGCCGACAGCGC
>JAJZBJ010000042.1 GCA_021798975.1 Bacillota bacterium
GGCTGGGGAAGCGGGGCGCGGTCGGGACACAAAAATCGGTGAAAGGAGGGGCCATGATGGAGCGAGCCCTGTATGGGGATGAGCGAGATTTATTAAACCACCTAAGATGGATCGAGGGACACGTGCGGGGTCTGCAGCAGCTAGTGAACGGGTGCGCCCTTGTTGTCGCACCATCATCCAGGCAGGTTCAGGGCTTCGCGGGGGCCTGGGGGCAGGTGAACCGCTTTGTGGAAAGCTGTCATGGGGCTGAGGCATTGGTGGCGGATGCACTCACCGGCGCCCTTGCGGAGCGCCTTGGACTAGGTGGTCCGGGGGAAATAGGGGTGGGACGGGCCCTTTTCGGGGTGCTTCTTTTTTGTACAGGCACCAGATTCTCCGCGTGCACATACGATAGAAGAATCCGGACTCTGAGTCCGCCGCACTCGGAAATGGGGTGACAACTATGCTGGGCAGCATCGGCGCTCTCATTCTGGTTGTGGCAGCAGCGGTGCGAGGCGCCGTCTGGCTGGCAGGATATATTGGCGGCAACGCGTTTCCGCAGCCGCTGACGGAAGAGGAAGAACGGATTGCGGTCGAACGGTTCCGGCAAGGGGACCTCGAGGCGCGTCAAACATTGATTGAACACAATCTGCGCCTGGTAGCACACGTTGTCAAGAAGTATCATAACGGCGGCGAGGATCCGGATGACCTGATTTCCATTGGCACCATAGGGCTCATCAAAGGAATCGATTCGTTTGACCCGGACAAAGGTGTCCGGTTGGCAACATATTGCGCCCGCTGCATCGACAACGAGGTGCTCATGCATCTTCGCAGCCGCAAGAAGAGTAACCGGGAAGTGAGCCTCTACGATCCCATCGGCGTAGACCGGGAAGGCAATGAGATTTCGCTGTTGGATGTACTGGGCACGGACGCGGACATTGTTGCAGATCAGGTTGAGGTGGACGTGGTGATGGAATGGGTTCGTACCTTCGTGAAGAACCTCACAGCCAAGGAGCGTTTAGTGCTCGACTTGCGCTTTGGCCTGCACGGCCATCCCCGCATGACGCAACGCGACATTGCCCGAAGGCTGAACATCTCCCGGAGCTATGTGTCGCGCATTGAGAAGCGCGCTGTGCGGAAGATCCTCAAAGAGCTCGCACCGGATGGCGAAGCCGAGGAAGAATAAAAAACGGCGGGTCCTGGGACCCGCCGCCATGATGGGGTTCTTAGTCAGCCACATCGACAAACAAGCCGCCCTCTTCCACCTTAACGGGGAAGCTACGGACAGGGGAAAAGGCCGGAAAATGCTTGGCCTTGCCTGTGCGGATATCGAACCGGCCGCCATGCCGGGGACACTCGATAATATGGCCGAACTGGTCACCCTCCGACAGCGATGCTTCGGCGTGGCTGCACAGGTCGTCCAACGCGAAATACTCGTCCCCAACACGGAACAATGCCACCTCAATATCATCTACCACCACGAGGACGGGGTGCCCCTCGCGGATCTCTTGGGCGTCAATGACCCGGGTGAAAGCCACTAGCCGATTGCCCCTTCCATCTCAAACTTAATCAAGCGGTTCATTTCAACCGCAAACTCCATGGGCAATTCCCGGGTAAAGGGCTCAATGAAGCCCATGACAATCATGCGGGTCGCCTCTTCCTCGGATAGGCCGCGGCTGGTGAGGTAGAACAGCGCTTCCTCGCTCACCTTGGTAACCGTGGCCTCATGCTCCATCTCCACGTTGGCATTCGACACTTCACTGTAGGGGATGGTGTCGGACGTGGATTCGTCGTCCATAATCAGCGTGTCACACTTGACGTTCGCTTTGGATTCGGCAGCATCCGGGGCGAAGTGCACCAAGCCGCGGTAGGTAGTTTTGCCACCGTGCTGGCTGATGGACTTCGACACGATGGTGGAGGTGGTGTGCGGTGCAGCGTGAATCATTTTGGAGCCTGTGTCCTGGTGTTGTCCTTTTCCAGCCACTGCAATCGACAGCACCATACCCTTGGCGCCTTCGCCAACCATGTAGACAGACGGATACTTCATGGTGAGTTTCGAGCCGATGTTGCCGTCTACCCACTCCATGGTGGCGTCTTGGTAGGCCACGGCGCGCTTCGTGACCAAGTTGTATACGTTGGGGGCCCAGTTTTGCACGGTCGTATATCGCATCCGTGCCCGGTCCTTCACAATAATTTCTACCACCGCCGAGTGTAGCGACTCGCTGGAGTAGATAGGGGCGGTACAGCCTTCCACGTAATGGCCGAAGGCATCATCTTCCGCGATAATGAGCGTCCGCTCGAACTGGCCCATATTCTCCGAATTGATGCGGAAGTATGCCTGCAAGGGAATGTCGGTCTTCACGCCCTTCGGAATATACACGAACGATCCGCCGGACCATACGGCAGAGTTCAAGGCGGCAAACTTATTGTCCTCTGGCGGAATGACGGTGCCGAAGTATTCACGGAAGAGCTCCGGATATTCGCGCAACGCCGAATCGGTATCGGTAAAGATGATACCTTTTTCCTTCAGGTCGTCCCGGATGCTGTGGTACACCACTTCGGACTCGTACTGGGCCGACACGCCGGCTAGGAACTTCCGCTCCGCCTCGGGGATCCCCAACCGCTCGAAGGTGTCCTTGATGGCTTGTGGCACGTCATCCCAGGTGCGTCCCTGATTTTCCGACGGCTTTACGTAATACACAATCTCATCGAAGTTCAACGTCGACAGATTGCCGCCCCAATTCGGCATGGGCTTCTTCATAAAGACGTCTAACGCATGCAGACGAAAGTCGAGCATCCACTTGGGTTCTTTTTTAATGCGTGAAATCTCTTCAACCGTTTCACGTCTGAGTCCGCGGTTAAACTTGAGAACACCGACATCGCCGTCATTAAAGCCATATTGATACTCGTCGCTCACGATTGGTTTGGATGCCATGGTTCTCCCTCCTTATCGGTTGTGGTCCGGCTCCGATTCCATCAATGCCTTCTCCAAAGCATTGTGTGCCAGTGTGGCGCATTTGACACGGCTCGGAAATTGGGAAACGCCTTTCAATGCTTCCAAATCGCCCAGTTCAACGGGACTGGGCGTTCCGGTAAGAAAAGCTTTGAAGTGACGGGCCAAAGCCAAGGCTTCCTCCACCGGTTTGCCTTTGATGGCTTCCGTCATCATAGAGGCTGATGCCATGCTGATGGAACAACCGTGGCCGGTAAAGCCAACGTCCGTCACTTTGCCATGATCTAATTGTAGATCCAGTTTAATCTGATCGCCACACGTGGGATTCAGCAATCCGACTGTTTTGGTCGGATTTTCGAGATCACGGCGGTTTCGGGGTGTCTGGTTATGATCCAATATGGTTTCGCGATACAGCTCATCAAGATTCATCGTTGAAAAAACCTCTTTGTCTCCAGAATGGCTTCCTTCAACACGGAAACGTCGTCTTGGCCGTTATACAGATAGAAGCTGGCTCGGGCTGTCGAGCCGACACCCAGCCAATGCATGAGCGGTTGGGCGCAGTGGTGTCCTGCGCGAATCGCAACCCCCAAGGAATCAAAAACCTGGGCCACGTCATGGGGATGTACGCCGTCGATGTTGAATGCCAGGGCTGCCGCATGCGGGCGGGCTGGCCCATAGACCGCAACCCCTGGAATACTTTTCAAGGTCTCGAAGGCTAATTCCCCGAGAGTGCGACTGTGTTCGTGAATGGCGTCCATGCCGACACCGGCAAGGTAGTCTATGGCTGCGCCTAATCCAACTGCCCCGGCAATATTGGGGGTGCCTCCTTCGAACTTCTGCGGGACCTCGGCCCACGTCGCCGTTTCCTGGTCGACGTAGCTAATCATTTCGCCGCCGAACATTACGGGTTCCATCGCCTCCAAGAGCTCCATGCGCCCATAGAGTACGCCGATGCCGGTTGGTCCGCACATCTTGTGGCCGGAAAATGCCAAAAAATCCGCTCCGAGCTCGCGGACGGCGGTGGCTTCGTGAGGCACCGACTGCGCGCCATCCACCACCATGACGCCGCCGTGTTGATGCACCATCGCGGCGGCTTCGGTGATAGGGTTGATCGTGCCTAAAACGTTCGAAATCCTCGACAGCGCGACAATCCGAGTACGCGGTCCGATAACCCGCTCCAGGGCATCGATGGTAATCGTGCCGTCTTGGGCCAACTCCACGTAGCGCAGGGTAGCGCCCGTACGACGCGCCAACTGCTGCCAGGGGATAATGTTGGAATGGTGCTCCATGGGCGACAAGACAATTTCGTCCCCGCTGTTGACCGCCTGGTCGCCGTAGCCCCGCGCCACCAAGTTGAGGCTTTCGGTGGTTCCCCGGGTGAAAATGACTTCTTCGGGCCGTCCTGCGCGGATGAATTGTGCGGTCTTCACGCGGGCATCGGTAAACGCCGTAGTGGCCTCGTCAGCCAGCGTATGCACGGAGCGGAGCACGTTGGCGTTGGACTCGTGATAAAACCGGTCCATCGTTTGGATGACCGACTCGGGCTTTTGGGACGTGGCAGCGGAGTCAAGCCAAACCAATCGATGGCCATTAATCCGTCGGTTCAGTATAGGAAAGTCCTGAGCCACGTCCACCAAGGGCTTAATCATGCACGGATCTTCCTCTCTACCGCATCCCACACTTCGTCCCGGAGTTCCGGCAAGGCAATGCTGTCAATCACGGGAGCCAGGAACCCGTGTACAATCATCCGCTCGGCCTCCGCCTCACTTAAGCCGCGGCTGGTGAGGTAGAACACGGCCGCCCGATCAATGGGGCCGGCGCTGGCCGCGTGTGCCGCGAATACATCGCGCTCGTCAATAATCAGCGAGGGAATGGCGTCAGCGCGCGCATCGCCTGACAGCATGAGAGTCTGCTCTTTTTGCCGTCCGTCGGACCCCTTGGCGCCCGCCTCAATCTGAGTCAAACCCGTGAAGACACTTCGCGCTTTATTTTTCATCACGCCGCGGGCCACCATGTTGCTGGTAGTGTGCGGAGCGTGGTGGTAGCTTTTAGCGGAATAGTCCTGGTGCTGGCTCCCGGCACCGAAAAATACCGTGGTGCTGGCGGTTGACGCGCCTGGCTCGTTCAAGTGCGAGACGTGATCCGAAACCACTAATCCGGAGCCAAACTCGCCAATATTCCAGTTAAGGACAGCGTCATGCCCCAGGGCTCCGGAACGGTGGATAAATCCTTCGACCGTCGGGGCGCATTGCTGAATGGCGCCAAAGTCAACCCGTCCGCCGTCTTCCACAATTATCTCGGTATTCTCCGACAACATCGTTTTCATCCCGCCGTCGTCTGTCTCGAGACGCTGGGTCACGACAACATGGCTTTCGGAACCACAGATGATGAGGTTCTTTGAAAACACGGCCTGCGCCTCGGCTGTGGCGTGGCACCGAATCGACACCTGAACCACCTCGCGAAGGTGCGCAGGGACGCGCAGAAAGACGCCGCCTTGCCACAGGGCGCCGTTCAGGGCGGCGACTTTGTCCTCGTCCTGTCCCAACAACCGTCCCAACTGCGCCTCCACCTCCGGGTCGCCCAGCGCTTCGTTTAGGGCTTCGAGACGGACTCCCTTCTGCGACAGGGTGTCTGGCACCGAGACCGACACGACCTGATTGTTGTCGAGCCAGATCTCGGCCCAGCCGTCGGGTGCCGGTGTGGGGCGCACGCCCGGGGCGGGAACGGCCTGGAAGAGGGCGATCTGGTCGAGCTTGCGCTTTTTGAGCGGCGTGCGCTCGAGCCGCGGCCAATCGAGATTGAGTAAGGCGTGCACGGCCTCGCGGCGCCGTTTAAGGCTCCACTCGGGTTCGTGTCCGAAACGCTCCTCGACGAGCGAGTTCAACTCGGCTTGGGAGGTTTGGTCTAAAATCATCTCAGACATATGGACCTCCTACGCTTGGTTTGTGGACTGCGCCAATTCGGTTCGGACCCACTCGTAACCCTTTTTGTCCAATTCCAGAGCTAGTTCCGGTCCGCCCGATTTGACGATCGTTCCGTCCACCATAATGTGAACGAAGTCGGGGCGGACGTAATCCAATATCCGCTGGTAATGGGTGATAATCAGGGCGCCAAAGTCTGCTCCCTTTAACGAGTTGACCCCTTTGGACACCACTTTGATGGCGTCGATGTCGAGCCCCGAGTCAATTTCGTCCAAGATGGCGATGCGCGGCTTCAGCATCAGCATCTGGAGAATCTCATTGCGTTTTTTCTCGCCGCCGGAAAACCCTTCATTCAAATAGCGGTTCGCAAACTTCGGGTCCATATCCAAATAACGCATAACCTCGTCTAATCGGTCCCGGAACTCCTTCAGCGAAATGCTGCTGCCGTCTTCGCGGCGGGCGTTGATAGCGGCCCGTAAAAAGTTGGCGGTGGTAACGCCCGAAATCTCGCTGGGATACTGCATGGCCAGAAATAGACCGTGGCGAGCGCGCTCGTCAGGTTTCATGGCGAGCATGTCCTGTCCGTCAAGACGCACACTACCGCCGGTGATCTGATAACGGGGATGGCCCATCAAGCACTGTGCCAGAGAGGTCTTGCCGGTGCCGTTGGGACCCATCACAGCGTGGATTTCGCCTCCCTTGATGGTCAGCGTCAGCCCCTTGAGAATTTGTTTTTCGTCGATCCGCATATGCAGGTCGGAAATTTCCAAGACTGGTGTAGACATGTCGAGCCTCCTCAGGACCGAACCATTCATTTCTGAGTACTTTACTCAGTATTGCTATGTTCAGTGTAGCGGTGTGCGTTAAAATGTCAACCGACCACGGGTAGGATACCCTGAGCCAGGGATTTTCCCTCGACAATTTCGGAAGCCCGCCGGGTTTCCTGGTATACTGACCACAAATTGGCGGGAAAGGGAGCGAGCGCCTTGATCCAGATCTTGCAACCGCGGCTTTTTGTTCAATCGATTTACGATATTGATTTGAAGCGGTTAGTGGATCGAGGCATGAACGGTCTCATATTAGATCTCGACAATACCTTGGTGGGGTGGAACCAACCCGACGCAACGGCGGAACTGTTGACATGGCTGGAAGATGTAAAAACGTTCCGTTTAAAGACCTGTATTGTTTCGAACAACATGAGCGAACGGGTTGAGCGGTTCAGCCGCACGATCGGGGTTATGGCCATCGCTAAGGCGGCTAAGCCGCGCAGGCGCGCTTTCCAGCACGCCATGCGGAAAATGGGAACGCACCACCGCGATACGGCCGTCATCGGGGACCAAATCTTTACGGATATCTTGGGCGGGAACCGTCTGCAGCTTTATACCATCCTCGTTAAACCACTGGCAGAGCGTGAATTCTGGGGAACCCAGATCGTGCGCCGTTTAGAACGCGTGGTGGTCGGGGGCCAGGAACCCCTTTCCACCGGTGACCAAGCGTAGATACGATCATGGACACGCCTCCGCAGCTCTATGGCGTCTACGGCCATCCGATAGCGCATTCGTTGTCGCCGCACATGCATAACGCCGCCTTTCGAGTCCGCGGGTGGCGTCACTGGTACATTCCCATAGATTGCCGTCCGCAAGAGTTGGAGGAAAAGCTGGAGGCCTTTCGGGCCATCGGGGGCCGGGGGGCGAATTTGACGCGTCCCTTGAAGGAAACGGTGCTGCCTCTGTTGACCTCCGGGTCCTCATGGGTTGCGCGGGCTGGCGCGGCCAACACCATTGTTTGGACCCCGGAGGGATGGCAGGGGGATAACACGGACTGCCAGGCGCTGTTGGGGCAACTTTCTCCGGCCCTTCCTGGTGCGCAGGCACTGGTGTTGGGTGCGGGCGGCGCGGCTCGGGCCAGCGTGGCGGTGTTGAGGGAGAGCGGGTATGGCGTCACAGTGGCGTCCCGCCGGCCGACGGCGTGGCCTGACGTGCAATGGATGGCATGGGAGGAACGGCTCGCCCCGGCATCGTGGGACGTGGTCGTCAATGCGACCCCCGTGGGCCAGTCCGGAGAAGCCCAGAGCGCGGCCTGGCCCATGCCTGTCGAGCACGGCACGGTCGTGGACTGGGTCTACAGCCCGCGCCGAACCCCCTTCTTGCGCGAGGCTGAGCAGCACCCGGTGGCGGTTGTCGACGGGCTCACACTGCTGGTCGAACAAGCGCGCTATGCCTGGCGGCTGTGGTTTGGGGAAGTGGCTCCGGCCGACCCTATGTGGGACGCGACCGCGCGATGGCAATAACTGTTGCCATGAGCGCGGTGGTGGCCGCGGTGCTCTATGTGTCGGCGCCCTGGTGGGGCGCGGAGGTGTCTGCCGCTCAGCGGAGAGCCGCGCCGCTCATCACGTTCGCCGGATCAGTGGCCGTGGGGACTTTGGATCCGGCCAGCGCGGGCTATGCAGCCCCCCTATTGGCGATCTTGTCGGCGGTGGCGGTGGTGGACCAGGTGCACCAGATTATCCCTAATCGATGGGTTGTGCTCTTGTTGCTGTGGGGCCTGGCGGAGCGCTGGGCGGCCGGGCATTGGATAGCCTCCTTATTGGTCGCCGTGGTCATCTTTGTGTTTTATTTAATGGTTCATGTGGTCACCCACGGAGGAATGGGGATGGGTGATGTCAAATTTGCAGGAGTGCTGGCCTTCGCCCTGGGGTATCCGGCTGGTCTGGTCAGCATGGTCGCCGGAGTTTGGGCGGCCGGTTTGTATGCATTGTTGCTGCTGGCGCGCCGCAAGAACGTGCGCGCGCAGAGAATGCCGCTGGGGCCTTTCTTGGCGTTAGGCGGGTTGATAGGTTTTCTAGACCTATTGCATTAGGGAAGGCAGGCGTTGGAAGTGGAGCATTGGCGTTTTACAACTGCGGGCGAGTCGCATGGCCCCGGGCTGGTCGGCATCGTGGAGGGTGTGCCCGCAGGGGTGCCGCTTTCCCGGGAGCTCATTGATGAGGACTTGGCACGCCGCCAGAAGGGGTATGGCCGGGGCGGCCGGATGGCGATCGAACGGGATCAGGTCGCGATTTGGGGCGGCGTGCGCCACGGCCGCACGCTGGGGAGCCCTGTGGCTTTAACGGTCACCAACCGGGATTACGAGAACTGGCGCGAGTCCATGTCGCCCGATGCGGGCGTTCCGGACCGGGTGGTGACGCGGCCTCGGCCGGGTCACGCCGACCTGGTCGGGGGCATTAAGTACGGTCATCGAGACTTGCGGAATGTCCTGGAGCGGGCGTCTGCCCGCGAGACCACCATGCGGGTGGCCCTAGGGGCGGTGGCGCGGGCATTTCTGCGCAGCCTGGGAATCGAAGTCTATGGGCACGTTGTCAGTATCGGAGACGTGCATGCGCCCAGGCGCCCGTGGACGCTGGATGAGATTCGCGGATCGGAGGAGTCTCCGGTACGGGTCGTGGATGATTCGGTGGCCGAGCGGATGATGCGCGCAATTGATGAAGCCAAGGAGGCGGGCGATACCTTAGGCGGCACATTCGAAGTGGTTGCGTTCGGGCTGCCGGTAGGGCTGGGGAGCTATGTTCAGTGGCACCGGCGCCTCGAGGCACGGCTGGGGGCCGCGCTCTTGTCCATTCCGGCCATGAAAGCGGTGGAGGTCGGAACGGGCTTTGCTCAAGCCGACGAGCCCGGATCGGCCGTTCACGACGCGATTTGGTGGGAGGAGACGCAGGGCTTCAGCCGCCGGAGCAATCGCGCCGGGGGCCTGGAGGGCGGGATCACCACGGGGATGCCCTTGACGGTACGAATTGGGATGAAGCCGCTCTCGACCCTTATGTCTCCCTTGGGGTCTTTCGACATCGAGAGCAAGGAGCCGTTTTTGGCAGCCGTGGAGCGTTCTGATGTCACGGCTGTACCGCCAGCGGTGGTCATCGGCGAGGCCATGGTTTTGCACGTGCTGGCCGATGCGATGCTGGAGAAGTTTGGCGGAGACAGCCTGAACGAGGTACTGAGCCGGGTGCGGACCTGGCACGATACGGTTCGTGAGTTCTAGACCGCTGGCCTTAATCGGGATGATGGGAGCGGGCAAGTCGACGGTCGGCCCACTGGTGGCGGCCCGCGCAGGGTGTCCATTCTTGGACTTGGACCAACTCATTGTCGAGCGATGGCAAGAGGGGATCTCGAAGACCTTTCAGGCCCATGGTGAAGCGGTGTTTCGGGAGCGGGAAGCCCAGGTATTGCACGAGGTGGCGCTGATGGGGGGCCGCCGAGTGGTGGCCGCCGGCGGCGGAGTGCCGCTCCGATCCGACAATCGGACGCGCTTGCACGAGAACTTTTGGGTTGTCTGGCTCGATGGTCCCACCGAGATTTTGTATGCCCGGGCTGAAGGTCCGGAGCGGCCCCTGGCAGGTGACGGCTGGGCAGCCTTTCGCGGACGAGCAGAAGAGCGCCGTCCTCTATATGCGGACTTGGCTGACCTGAGAGTCGATGTCGCCGAGGTCAGGCCGGATTGGGCCGCTGCTCTGATTGGGGACTGGTGGCTGGAACAGGAGGGATAGGGTGGATCCGCTAGTCATTGAGAGCAGGCGCCACGACCGATCGTGGGTCGGCTTTGGGGAGACCGGATACCAACGCATCCGGTCTTCGGGCGGCCGCCGTGTGCTGATTGCGGACGCGCGTCTGCAGGCGTGGGTCGGCCCGGTCGCGGAACGGGTTGATGCCGACGCTGTCTATTCGGTGGACGTGGACGAATCGACGAAGAGTCTCGCCACGGTGGGTCGGTTGTATGAATGGATGGGGGCCGCCGGAGTCACCCGTGATACCACAGTTGTCGCCTTGGGCGGGGGCGTCACCACCGATATGGTGGGTTTCGCGGCCGCCACCTACCAACGCGGGTTAAGGTGGTGTGCTGTGCCCACGTCGCTGTTGGCGCAGGTTGATGCGGCCATCGGAGGAAAGACGGGCGTGAATACCCCCTGGGGGAAAAACCTGGTCGGCGCCTTTCATCTCCCCGAGGTCGTGGTTTTGGATGAGGCGTTTTTAGCGACGCTGCCGCAACGCGAGTGGTTGGCGGGGCTGGGTGAGGTCCTAAAATCCGGACTCATCCGCGGCGGCGCGTTGTATGAACGGCTGGACGGCTTGCGCCTGCCTCCTGAAGGACCCCTGGAGGCCTGGCGCGACATCATCTTTGAGACCGCGGCTATCAAAATCGACATCGTCAACCAGGATTTGTATGAGACTGGGAGCCGCATGTTTTTAAACTTCGGGCATACCATCGGCCACGCCTTGGAAAATGTGCTGGGCTATGGGGTGCTGAGCCACGGTGAGGCCGTGGGTCTCGGCTCGCTGGCGGCACTGGAGTTGTCCCGGAAGCTGTGTGGCCTTTCCCCGGCGGTCGAGGTGCGGGTTCGGCAGTGGATGTCGTTGTGGGGATTGCCGACCGTCATGCCTCCGGTCGACTTCGACCTGCTGTGGAGCCGCTTGCGGCAAGACAAGAAGGCCCGTTCCGATGGATTGACCTGGGTCCTGTTGGAGGCGCCGGGCGCACCGCGGCTTGTCTCGAATATCGATCAGAACGTTGTGCGGGGTGTGATTTCTCACCTGCAAGGCGGGTAGCGTTGCGATGGCTCCCGGGTAGAGGATATCATGAAGCTGAAGCAGAAAGGGGTGTCTCGGTGCGAGAAACGCCGTTGACGGAGTGGCATCGGCAGCATGGTGCCAAAATGATGGAATTCGGCGGCTTTTTGATGCCGATTGAGTACGGTGGCGGCATCATTCAGGAGCATCAGGCGGTGCGCGGCGACGTCGGCATGTTCGATGTCAGCCACATGGGGGAGTTTGCTGCCTCCGGGGCCGGGGCCGCGACATTCTTGGATGAACTGGTCACCAATAAGCCGTCGGATCTGGGGGTAGGGCAGGCCCTGTACACGCCGATGTGCTATCCCGACGGCGGGACCGTCGATGACTTGCTCGTTTATCGTCTGGCGAGCGACAAGTTCCTGTTGGTTGTCAATGCCGGCAACCTGGACAAGGACTGGGAATGGATTATGCGCCAGGCGCAGGGCAGGGAACATCTGGAACTTCAAAACCAGAGCCAGGAGATGGGTCTGATTGCTCTACAGGGACCTAAGGCGGAACCGCTCTTGCAAACACTGACCGCTGTCACCCTGGCCGATCTGCCGTACTATCACGCACGGCAAGGGCGGGTCGGCGATGCCGAAGTGCTGATATCGCGGACTGGCTATACGGGCGAAGACGGGTTCGAGCTCTACTTGAACGCGGGCGATACCGTGGGAGTGTGGGAGCGTCTGGCGTCATTGGGTGCCCGGCCGGTGGGTCTCGGGGCACGGGACACTTTGCGGCTGGAGGCGCGGCTGCCGTTGTATGATCACGAGCTTACCGCCGAGATTACCCCGCTTGAAGCCGGCTTAGGACTGTTTATTAAGTGGGATAAAGACCACTTTATCGGCAAGGAGTCTTTGGCTTCCCAGAAGGCGGACGGTCTAAAGCGCCGCTTAGTGGGGCTAGAGGTGTCCGGGGGCATTGCCCGAGCAGGATACGGGGTACGCCCGCGCGAAGGCGGGGAGGCCATCGGTTTCGTGACCTCCGGAACGAAGTCCCCCACGCTCGACAAAGCCATCGCGCTGGCTCTGGTGGATCCGGCATTCGCCAAGGTCGGGACAGAGCTGGCCGTCGAGGTGCGCGGGCGGTCGATCCCGGCTGTCGTGGTGAAGACGCCGTTTTATCGAAAGCCCGTTAAGGCAGACAACTAAGAGAAAGAGGGATACCATGCGATTTCCCGATGATTTGAAATACACAGAAGATCACGAGTGGCTGAGCCCTGCCGGCCGTGTCGGCATCACCGACTATGCCCAGGATGCTCTGGGTGACGTGGTATTTGTGGAATTGCCGGAAGTGGGAACGGCGGTCAAAGCCGGCGACTCCGTGGGCGTCATCGAGTCGGTCAAGTCGGTTTCTGACCTGTATAGCCCGGCAGGCGGCACGGTGGCCCGGGTAAACGAAAAGTTGCGGGAGCAGCCGGAACTGGTCAACCAGGACCCATTCGGGGAGGGGTGGGTGTTTGAACTCGAAGACGTCGAACCCGGACCCGTGATGTCGGCGGAGGAATACCAGGCAAAGGTCGAATCCGAATAATGCGGTACATACCACACACAGCAGACGAAATCTCAGAGATGATGTCGGTCCTGGGCATTGATTCCGTGGACGCGTTGTTTGACGACATACCGGGCGCCGCACGTCTGACCCGGCATCTGAATTTGCCCCCAGCGCTCAGCGAGATGGAACTCAGCCAACTGCTGACGCGGATGGCCGGTCGGAACGTGAATGCCACGGTCATGCCCAGTTTCCTGGGCGGCGGGTATTATGACCGATTCGTCCCGGCGGCGGTGGGCGCTCTGGCGAGCCGGGGGGAGTTCGTGACCTCCTACACCCCATACCAGGCGGAGCTGTCGCAAGGAACGCTGGCCGCTATCTTCGAGTTTCAGAGCATGATCCAGTCCCTGACCGGGACCTACGCCGCCCAGGCTTCGATGTATGACGGAGCGTCTGCGGTCGGGGAAGCCGCCCTGTTAGCGCTGGCTCACAGCCGGAGTCGGAACCGCATTATCGCCTTCCGAGGCGTGCATCCCGACAGCCGGGAGGTGGTCCGCACCTACGTCAAGGCCCGGGGCGGCGAGCTTCTGGTCGTGGACGACTTGGCGGACCTGCAGGCCCACTTAGACGCCAGTACCGCCGGAGTCATTATGCAGTATCCCGACATGCTGGGGCATTTGACCGGCGTCGCAGAGGCCATTCAAGCAGCCCATCAGGCCGGAGCGCTGGCCATTGCCGCGGTCGACCCGGTGGCGTTGGCCATTCTTAAGCCGCCCGGGGAAATGGGCGCCGACATCGTCGTGGGCGAAGGTCAGCCGCTGGGAAACCACATGAATTATGGAGGGCCCACGTTTGGGTTTTTCGCCGTCCAGGAACCTTTGGTCCGGAAGATTCCGGGGCGCTTGGTGGGTGTCGCCAAAGACGCCCAAGGGAGGCGGGGGTTTGTGCTGACCCTGCAAGCCCGCGAGCAGCACATCCGGCGGGAAAAGGCCACGTCCAACATCTGTTCCAATCACTCCCTCAATGCCCTCATGGCCACCATCTATATGTCCTTGGTAGGCCCGGAAGGCCTGCGCGAGGTGGCGCAGCGGTCGGCGCAACTGGCCCACTATCTGGCCGACCGATTGACCGCTATTGGCCTTAAGCGGGTGCGCTCCGATGAGCCCTTCCTGTATGAATTCGCGGTGCGGGTGCCCGGGAAGGCGGAGGATCTGAACGAGTATCTGCTAACCCGTGGAATCATGGGGGGCATGGCGCTGGGACGCTGGGATTCATCCTGGGATGGCCTGTGGCAGTTGGCCGTCAGTGAACGGCGGACCAAAGCGGATTGTGACCAGTTGGTCGAGGAGGTGGCCCAATGGATGTCCCGGTAATTTTTGAACGTTCGCGAGCCGGGCGGCGCGGAGTACGGTTTGATGCCGTACAGGATATTCCCGCCTTTGATGCGGAGCAGGCGCTGCCCGCCAACCTCATCCGGCACAGCAGTCTGGGGTTGCCGGAAGTGGCGGAGAACGATGTGGTTCGGCACTATACGGAATTGTCGACGTTGAATTACGGGGTGGACACCGGGTTTTACCCGTTGGGCTCTTGTACCATGAAGTACAACCCCAAGGTGAACGACTGGGCCGCTGGCCTGCCGGGCTTTGCCGACGTGCATCCGCTCCAGCCGGATTCCAGTGTGCAGGGGCTTTTAGAGCTTCTGAACGAACTGGAGGAAGGACTCAAAGAGCTATCCGGGATGGATGCCGTGTCGTTACAGCCCGCCGCTGGCGCGCATGGCGAGCTGACTGGGATTTTGATGATTAAGGCCTATCTCCAAGACCGCGGGGAAAACCGCACGACCATTTTGGTGCCCGATTCCGCCCATGGCACCAACCCTGCGACCGCCTCGATGGCCGGGTTCCAGGTCAAAGTCGTACCCAGCAACAGCCGGGGCGGCGTGGATGTGGAGGCGTTGAGGCAGTTGGTGGATGGTCAAACGGCCGGACTGATGCTCACCAACCCCAATACGTTGGGATTGTTCGAAGAAGACATTCTCGAGATTGCGGACATCGTTCATGGGGCCGGCGGGCTCCTATACTATGACGGAGCCAACGCCAACGCTATTATGGGACGGGTGCGCCCCGGGGACATGGGCTTTGACGTGGTGCACTTGAATCTGCACAAGACGTTCTCGACACCCCATGGCGGCGGCGGTCCAGGGGCAGGACCGGTGGGTGTCAAGAAGGACCTCATTCCATACCTTCCATACCCCCGCTTGAAGCAATCGGACGTGGGCTTCTACTGGGACTATGAGCGCCAGCGCTCCATCGGGAAGGTTCGTTCCTACTATGGCAATGTGGGCGTTTTGGTCCGGGCGTACGCCTACCTGCGATCGCACGGAGCGCACGGATTAAAATCGGTGTCGGAGACGGCCGTCCTGAATGCCAACTACCTCATGCAGCAGTTGCAAGACGCCTACAAGACCCCGTACGACCGCACCGTCAAGCACGAGTTCGTGCTTTCCCTGACTCCGCAAAAGGCTCGGGGAGCGCGGGCCTTGGATGTTGCCAAGAGAATTATCGACTACGGTTTCTATCCGCCGACCGTCTATTTCCCACTGGTCGTGGATGAGGCTCTGATGGTGGAGCCGACCGAGACGGAGTCCAAGGAGACCCTGGATCGGTTTGTAGAGGCCATGCTGCAGATTAACCGGGAGATTGACGAGCAGCCGGAGGTATTGCATGAGGCCCCGCACCACACCGTGGTCAGCCGCTTTGACGAGGCAACCGCAGCGCGTCACCCCATTCTGACATGGCAGCACCTCGAGGAGGAGGCTCAGAATGGCTGATTTGGCATCGACCGACCCGGCTGTATTCCAGGCTATTGTGGCGGAAGGGCGTCGCCAGCAAGGCCATCTCGAATTGATTGCGTCGGAAAATTGGACGTCGCCCGCGGTTCGCGAAGCGGTGGGTTCGGTGATGACCGACAAGTACGCTGAGGGTTATCCGGGCCGGCGGTATTACGGCGGGTGTGAGCATGTCGATACCGTCGAGGACTTGGCCAGGGGTCGTCTTTTGGAATTGTTTGGGGGTGATCACGCCAACGTGCAACCGCACGCTGGCGCTCCCGCGAACCTGGCGGTGTACCTCACGGTGCTGAAGCCCGGCGACACCATTCTGGGTCTGGAATTAAGCCACGGCGGCCACTTGACCCATGGAAGCCCGGTTAGTATTTCCGGTCAGCTGTATCACGCCGAACACTATCAGGTAGACCGCCAGACTGAACGTCTCGATATGGATCAGGTGCGGGAAAAGGCTCGAACCGTCCGCCCTCAGCTAATCGTGGCAGGCGCCTCGGCCTACCCCCGGACATGGGACTTTGAGGCCTTCCGCTCCATTGCGGATGAGGTCGGGGCCCTCTTGATGGTAGACATGGCGCATGTTGCGGGACTGGTGGCGGCGGGTCTCCATCCGAACCCAGTGCCATGGAGCCATTTTGTCACCTCGACCACCCATAAGACGCTTCGGGGCCCGCGCGGGGGTGTCATTATCACGACCCAGGAATGGGCCAAGGCCATCGACAAGACGGTTTTCCCGGGACTGCAAGGCGGACCTCTCATGCATGTAATTGCGGGGAAGGCTGTGGCTTTTCATGAAGCGCTGCAGCCGAGCTTCCGAGAATATCAGAAAGAGGTGCTGGCTAATGCGGAACATTTGGCTGCCGGCCTCACGAGCCGGGGATTACGGCTGGTGTCGGGGGGCACGGATAACCACCTGATGCTGGTCGACGTCAAGGCGAGCGGCATTACCGGAAAGGAGGCCCAGGCCCGGTTGGCTGCGGTGGGCATTACCGTTAACAAAAACACTATTCCATTTGACCCGGAGAAGCCGATGGTGACGTCCGGGGTCCGTTTGGGCACGCCGCAGGTGACCACCCGGGGGCTTCGGACGGGCGACATGGAGGAGTTGGCGGACATCATCGCGGGTGCTATCACCGCGCCTCAGGGGGCCGATTTGACCCCGTTGGCGGCCCGTGTCGGAGCCCTCGCGGACGCGCATCCCCTGCCGGGGCCGGGAGTGGAGCGATGACGATTGGCATCATGAACGGCCCCAATTTGGGGAGACTCGGGAAGCGGGTGCCTGAGGTTTATGGCAGCGAAACCCTAACGGACTTGGAAGAGCGGTTGCGGGGCGCGTTTCCCGGTGCCAAGCTGGAATTCTTTCAATCCAATCATGAGGGCGCGCTGATCGACTGTCTGGAACGTTGGCATGGCAGCGGGATTCGCGACGTGGTGCTCAATGCCGGGGCGCTGACCCATCAGTCGTATGCACTCCGTGACGCCTTGGAAGGACTGGAACTGCGCTTCGTCGAGGTGCACATCAGCAATGTATACCGACGGGAGCCGTTCCGCGCCCATTCCCTCTTGGCTCCTGTGGCCGTGGGACAGATTTCCGGTCTGGGATTGAGAGGCTACGAATTAGCGGTCCGGTTCCTGTTGGACGTCTGACCGCGTGCTTGGATTGGGCAAATATGATATGGTGAAAAAAGTGTTCTAGCTTTTTGCGGTATTGAACCGAATTTGACAGTAGGGAGCGTTTCCATGATTTCGAGCAACGATTTTCGCAACGGCGTGACGTTGGAACTGGATGGTGTGGTGTTCCAAGTCATTGAATTCCAGCATGTGAAGCCAGGCAAGGGCTCGGCTTTTGTGCGCACCAAGTTGAAGAACCTGCAAACGGGCGGTGTTGTAGAGCGGACCTTCAATGCCGGCGAGCGGGTTCCCTCGGCCCGGGTTGAAAAGCGGGAGATGCAGTTTTTGTACAACACCGGTGACGAGTATACATTCATGGACACGGAAACCTTTGAGCAAATTACGCTGTCGAGTGCGGACATCGGCGACGGTGTGCGGTTCCTGAAGGAGAACATGCTCTGTCACGTAGTGCTGTTTAAGGGCACGAGTATCGGGGTGGAACTTCCGAACAGCGTGGACCTTAAGATTGTTGAAACGGATCCCGGCTTCAAGGGCGACACCGCGACCGGCGGCAGCAAGCCTGCAAAGCTCGAGACCGGAGCGGTCATTAAAGTGCCTTTGTTTATTGAAGAAGGTACCGTGATTACGGTGGATACCCGAACCGGCCAGTACGTAGGCCGGGCCTAATGACGCGTAAGGCGCCCTGCGGGGCGCTTTTTTTATAGCTCTGCCATCGAGCTTGGTGGGTTCGGTGCATGAAAGACACCGCATTGGTTAGCTTATTGGTGTAACGGCTAAGGAGGTGGTCTTGTGGCAGAACTGCGGCGTCGCGTTTCCCAGTTAGCCGATTTCGCGGAGCGAATTGATCTGCGCGAGAGAGGGCGTGAAGGACGCTTGCTGGCCGATATGGTCGACGTCCTTCGCGAGTTGAGCTTGGACATCGAAGAGGTCAGCCAGTATCAAGAGGAATTAGAGGAATACGTGGAGGAAATTGACTCCGACTTAATGTCCTTGGAAGAGGACGTGTACCTTGGCGACGACGACGATGATGAAACCGACGGCCTGTTCGATGTGGACGATGAGGATGACGAGGTCTCCTACATCGAGCTGGAGTGCCCAGTATGCGAACTTGAGTCCTCCTATAACGAAGCGCTCTTTAGTGAAGACGGCATCCAACTATCCTGTCCCCATTGCGGCAACGTCGTGTTTGACTCGGACGAGGACTGTCTGGTCATCGACGATGAAGATGGGGATTGGGAATACGATGACGACGACTCGGAGCTATTCGACTAGCGTTACAACGGAGGCTGTCCCTCATCGGGGGACAGCCTCTTTTTGGTCTTACGGTGTCTCCGGTTTGGCGATAGGCTGCGAATGAAGCCCGCTTTAGAGCCCCGGGTGCCTTGAACTGGTAACGAAGCGGTCTATCCTCTGCGAGAGGTGTGAGTCGAGCCGCGACGCTATCTGGGGATTTAGGCGACCGGATTTGACGGCCGTCAGAATGTCGGCCCGAGCGTCCTTGAGGAGGGTGGATTCGAGAGCGCTTAATCGGGTTGGGCCGGCGATGGCGGAGAGACTTTGACCGGAGCTGAGGTCCGCTGCCAGTGCGGCGCTGGACATGTTCAGCGCGCTGGCGGCGTCGTTCATGAGGCTCCCCATGGCGATGGGGATGAAGCCGGGGCCGGGGCGGCGCGGCCCGGCAACGCCGTTGACCCAAGAGGAGATGACCTGACCAAGCGCGGCTTGGCGCTTCGCCTCCTGGGTGCTGGTGATGGTTCCAGCCGTGACTTTCTGTTGCAGAGCAGCGGTGACGTCTGACTCCAGCGCGGCGGTGAGGGCAGCGGCTGTTGAGCCATGGGCCTCTGCGATGGCGGCAGGACTCTGGCCAGCCTGCAGCGCCTGCCGGAAAGCGGTCGGCGACATGTTTAAGGTGCTGGCGGCATCGCGCAGGAAAGATCGGCGAAAGCCATGGCGCGGGCCGATACCGCCGTGCAGCACGGGCGAACCGGCCGGAGCCGTCACCCAGCGGTCAATGTGGGGAGCCAAGTGGGCCTCGATCTTAGAGGCCTGAGTGGCCGTGATTTTTCCCGCCGATTCGGCGGATTGGATCGCTGACTTGGCATCGCCCAAAAGGGTATTCTCGACGGTTGTGATCGCCAGATGGTTCCCCCGTGCAATGGCCGCAATACTCTCGCCCGATTGTAAATCGGATTTCAGCGTTGCAGTGGACAGGCCCAACGCCTGAGCGAGATCGCTCATGACGCGACCACCCATTCGATGACCCAGCCAGTGGTGCCGGGTCATGTGCGCATCGGCTTTTTTTACGCTGGCCGTAACGGGCGAGGCGGCTAAGGCTGGGTGCTGGCTGGTCCACAGACCCGCGGCACCACCCACGGCCAGTACACCCACCGCTGCTAACAGCAAAGGTTTTGTCATCGTTTCTCACACTCCCTTTATGGCTCGGGCTGAAAGAGCCCGCTCTTAGTTAGCCGAAGGCATGTTTCGAAACTGTTATGGATTGCCTGAGGATCTACTGAAGAGGCTCCCGAGGCGGTGCTATAGCCGGCATCGAGCCTGCACGGGGCCTTGGCTGGAGGATGGCGGCGCTGGAATAACCTGGTGACCTGTCCCATAGATATGGAACAACTGGGACGAGGTCCCGGGGTTCAGGAGGTGCGAGATGGGTCCGTGGCAATATCTTCCCAATCCCTGGCGGCAAGCGCTGATGGACCTGCCGCGAGACCGCTCCGCCACCCTGGAGGAAATCCGTTTTCGCATTGGGCGCCCCGTCTACCTATACGGGACGGGTTGGACGTCGCCCTTGTCGCATGCCGAGGCACCGGCAGCGATCAGTGCAGCCGAGATCGAGCGCGTGATCGAGGTGCTGGCGGACCATTCGCTGTATGCCCGGGCTGACGAAATGCGGCAAGGATACATCACCCTTCCTGGGGGACATCGAGTAGGCATCGCCGCACGGGCGGTGGTGGATGGCGGCCGCGTGGTGACGATCCGGCAGATCACCGGCCTCAACATGCGGGTCGGGCGCGCGGTCAAAGGGCCAGGAGAACAGCTCTTGGACCTGCTGGCGGCCCGCTCGGTGGAAGATGGTTCGTGGCTGCTGGTATCGCCGCCGAGAGGCGGCAAGACGACGCTTTTACGCGATGTGGTGCGCATCCTGAGCGACCGGGGGCGCCGCGTGGTCGTGATTGATGAACGGTCCGAGGTTGCCGGCTTCGGGGGGGCCGGCGGCTTCGGCCATGATTTAGGGGCGCACACCGACGTCCTGGATGGCTGGCCCAAAGCGGACGGCATTGAGGCAGCGCTGCGCACCTTGGGTCCTGATGTAATCGCCGTAGACGAATTGGGGGAAGGTCGGGATTTGGAGGCCGTCTGGCGCGCGCGATATTCGGGCGTCGACGTGCTAGCCACAGTGCACGCCCGGTCATTGGAGGAAGTCAAAGCGCGCCCGTCCTATCGCCCCTTGCTGGCTCGCGACGGTTTCAGCGCGGCCGTGGTGCTCGCGGCGCGGCCCGTCCCCGGGACAATCCGCCAGCTGTGGACGAGCTGGGACGTGAGCTGATGGTTCTTCACGTGATGGCCAGCGGGCTGATTCTGGCCGCCGCCCTAGGTTTGGCGCGGCGAGCGGCGCATCCCTATGAGGTGCGGGTGCGGACATTGGAGGAGTGGCAGCGCTTTCTACGCCATCTCATGCCGCTCATCGAATGGAAGCGTGTGGCGCTCGCTCAAGCGGTATCGGAAGCGGGACGGGGACTCCCACATCTAGAGCGTGCAATGGAACGGTTGGGTGAGGAATTGCGGGACCCGGATACCGAACTCCATGCGGCCTGGAACGGCCTGTTGGCAAGTCTTCCAGGCCTTTGGGGGGAGGACCAGCCGGTGTTGAGCGAGTTAGGGCGGGTCTTGGGAACGTCGGATGCGGACCATCAGCATAACCATCTGGAGGCCGCGGTACGGGACGTCGGCCGGCTTGTCGAAGAGGCACGACGGGCCCGGAGCAGGGATGGCCGCATGCTCCCAGCGCTGGTCAGCGCGGTTGGCATGATGGTGGTCATTTTAATGCTGTGACAAGGGGTGAGGGCATGGCAAGCGTGGACTTGATATTCAAGCTGGCCGGGATCGGAATCTTGGTCACAGTGGCATACAGCGTTCTCGAGCGGCTCGATCGCAAGGAATGGGGTCAGTTGGTGGCGTTGGCCGGCATTGCCATTGGATTCTTGATGGTGCTGCGGGAGGTGGCGCAGCTGTTCCAGTCGGTACGCACCATGTTCAACCTCTAAGGAGGTCTCCTGTTGCTGGAACTGATGCGGATAGTCGGCCTGGGATTAATGGCCACCGTGCTCTTAATCGTGGTGCGTGAGGAACGCAAGGACATCGGGGTGGTCCTGAGACTGGCGATCGGCGCAGGTATTCTGGTGCTTCTTATCCCCGAGATCGTGCGGGTTGTGTCCGCTTTCGTGCACATATCGGAGTTGGCCCACATTCCTGCGCAGTATCTGGCGCTGTTG
>JAJZBJ010000043.1 GCA_021798975.1 Bacillota bacterium
CTCAGCTGTCGGCCCTGTGGTTGCCGGAGTGGCCGTTGCAGGGGGGGATCTCGTTTACGGATAGGAAACATACGGGTAGAGATTCCCGAGTTTTTGCATGCTATACTCAAGGCACAGCTAAATATTAGGACTATAGGCGATGGATTCCGCCGCGGATTACATATCCGAAACCACCCTTCGGGGTTAATGACTCCAGCCACTGGATGGCGGGAGCGCAACTTCCGCCACCCTGACTCGGTGCCGGAGGTGGTTTGATGAATCTCTACATGGCTCAGGGCTGTCAGGTTCTCTTCGTACTAGGTTTTTCCCCATTGCTTAAAGGAATCTTGGAACGTTACCGGGCGCGTTTGGCGTCCCGGCACGGCCCTCCGATCTGGCAACCATACCGCGACCTATGGAAGTGGCTTCACAAAGAGACGGTGCGCAGCCGGCACACCAGCGCCATATCCGAATGGGCACCTGTGGTGTATTTCGTCGCGCCTCTATTGGTGGCCATGCTTATCCCCGTCCTCACCAGTTTTCCTTTGCCCTTCGCCTGGATGGGAGACATGTTGGGCGGCGGCATGGTGTTGGCCGGGGGAGGATTAGCCCTGCTCTTAGCCGCACTCGACAGCGGTAGTGTCTATCCAGCTCTGGGGGTCAGCCGTATTCGGCTCATCGCCACGTTCACGGAGCCGTTGTCTCTCTTGCTCGTTTTTGTGGCGGCCTCGGCCGCCGGAACCACGATTCCCTTTGTGGTCAATCAGACCTTCGCATCGCCGTCGTGGTTCTCCAGTCCAGCTCACCTGCTGATCGTGGCGGGCTGGTTTCTGCTATTAATCGCAGAAGCCGGCCGCATTCCCATTGACAATCCCTCAACCGCACAGGAACTGTCGATGATCGATCCGTCGCGTACCTTCGAGTCCAGCGGTCCCGATCTGGCCCTCTATGAGTGGGGCGGGTGGATGAAGTTTCTCATTCTGAGCTTAATTCTCTCCAACGTATTGGCCACGCCGTGGGGGCTGGCGACAACCTCCGCTGCGGGAGCTATTGGTCTGGCAGCGGTGGCTGTCGCCATGAAGGTGACGGCGCTGGGGTTGGTGTTGGTCAGTATCGAGGCCGGGTTCGCCAAGTTACGGCTTATCCGCAACGTCGACTTTCTCATGGCAGCCATCGTTATCGCGGCACTGGGCGGGCTGGTATCCAATCTTTAGTGAAAAGGGGAGAATTCTATGTCCACATGGCTTTTGCTCGCGACGGCGCTGTTGTGGCTCACCACGGTGACCATGATGATAGTCAAGACGCCGCGCAGCATGATGCACCTATATCGAATTCAGGCCGTGGCCGAGGCGGGTGCAGCAGCCACACTGGCGATCTTCGGCCATCACCCGTGGCTTTGGTCGGTGGCATCGTTAATTGTCATATTTAAGATCCTTATCATCCCTGGCGTCGTGACGCGTTGGTTGACCCCCTTAGCGGATGTGTACGGCGCCAACGGCCCTGTCGGAATAACAACCTTATTGATACTGGCGCTGGTCCTGAGCGGCGGGGGGATTCTGCTGGGGCGGTTGGGCGGGATTCCCCATCCGTTGCCGATGGGCTTAATCTTTGCCGCCATGGCGGTGACGTTTTTGCACCTATCCGGGCGCTATGAGATATGGAGTCTGCTCTGGGGCATCTTGAGCCTGGAAACGGTGACGGATGTGGTTGCTCTGACGCTGGGGACGGGAATACCCGCAGTTGGAGAGGCGGCCATTGCTCTCACCGGGTTGGGCTTGGCCGTCGCACTGGCCTACGTGGCGGCGGAGGTTCGGCGTATCAAACACTCCCTAGACGTCCGGGATTTGGAGGAGTTGATCGGATGATGGCCACCAGCGCGTTGTCGGTAATTCCCGGAGGGCTGGCGGCCATCGCCATGGTGTACTGCATCGTCCCGGCGAAGCGTCTGGGATGGGTATCCGGGCTTGCTGTCACATTCTTGCTGTTCTGGTTGGCAGCGCTGCCGCTGCACGTATGGACGGGTGCAGGTCCATTGGCCGTTTGGTTCTTCGTGACGGTCGCCATCTTATCGGTGTTTGGGATCTGGTACTCTGGCCCCTATATCCGGCGCGAAGCGGAAGCGCATCATTGGTCGCCCGGACGCATCAGAGGCTACTACGTGCTGTTTACGTTGTTCATCGCGTCGCTGGCTTCGTTGGCGATTTGGACCAATTTCATCTTTCTGTGGATGGCCATGGAGGCCGCCACCCTGACGAGTGTGGTGTTGACCGCCCATCCGGCAGAGCGCGGGGCGGTGGAGGCGGCTTGGAAGTACATCGTCATGACGGAACTGGGCGGTTTGGTTGCGCTGCTGGGAACTGTTTTGGCCCTCACAGCGGTCGGTAGTCCAGTGTTTGGGTGGGGCTCCGGTCCCGCCCCTCGGATGTTATCCGGTGCACACCAGCATTGGGCACTCACTGGCGCCTACCTGGCGCTGGTTGGCTATGGCACCAAGGCGGGACTGGCCCCGTTTCACACGTGGCTTCCCGACGCGCACAGCGAGGCGCCAGCACCGGTGTCGGCCTTGCTGTCGGGGCTGAAACTGGCGGGGGCCATGCTCATCGTGTACCGGCTCTTCCATGTGCTGCAACCGAGCGTGCCCGCCGCGTATCTCGACGACGCCCTCATCGTCCTGGGACTGTTGTCACTGGTTATTGCCGCAGGATTCTTGACCTTCCAGCACGATCTTAAACGGCTGTGGGCATATTCCAGCATCGAGCACATTGGCCTTATCAGTCTGGGAATGGGTTTCGGCGGCATCGCGCTGGTGGGAGCCTTTCTGCACATGTGGACGCATGCTGCCAGCAAGACGTTGCTATTCCACAACGCCGGCACCGTCAGGATTTTGTACCATAGCTCCCATGCCGATCGGGGAGCACGGGGAATTTTGCATCGCACCCCGTGGACCGGTGCGCTGTTGGCCCTTGGGTCGGCGGCGATTGTCGGATTGCCGCCGTTCGCGCCATTTTGGAGTGAGTGGCTGATTCTCGCCGGGGGGTTGCACCAAGCGGGCGACCGCTCCTTCGTGATCATCGCCGCTGCCCTGGTGGTGCTAGTCTTTATCGCTATTGCCCGCCGGGTGCCCGGCTGGCTGTTTACACCCGGTCCGGTCGGCGTACCATCCGTCCAGGTGATTCAGGAACCGGTTGCATTGATTCTACCCAGCGCGGTACTCGGGGTTTTCGTGTTGGCCGGCGGGATCGGTCTGCCGTTGGCGGCCCATCCCTTGTGGCATCACCTAGTGTCGCAGTTGGGGGTGGCTCATCGATGAAAAGGGGGCGTGACGACGTCGTGGATATGGGAAAGACCCTCGCAGCGGATGAGACCCGTTACCGGACAGCACACGAGTGGATTGGCGCATGGCTGTCTCGGCGTGGCGGAGGATTTGACAGCGTGATGCTGACCTCCGACGGACCCCTCTTGGCGGCTCTTCTGATACATCGCCAAACGGGCGAATTGGTGCGTCTGCAATGGGATGCCCGGCGCAGTGACTGGGAGGAAACGCGGCAGCCCTCGTGGTCTGGCATCGGAGACACTCTCGCAGCTGAATACCGCATCGTGCAGGAACGTCCCGACCTGGCTTGGCGTGCTCCTGACCGTCCCCGTGTGCGCGGCAAGGGCGTCTTTACCTATCCTCTCGGCCCTGTGCGCGCCGATGTGGCCGAGTGTTTGCTCTATCGCCTGCATGTGATGGGCGACGAGATTGTCCGCCTCACGCTGCAGAATGGGTATAAGGAGCGGCATATCCGGGATTTTGTGTGTGGGCGGACGATACCGGAGGCCCTGCCCGTCATTGCGCGGTTCACCACCACCTCGAATGTCCATCACACTTTGGCCATGGCTCTGGCGGTCGAGGATGCCTGGGGAATCCAAGTATCGGCCGGGGTGCAGACCACGCGGACGCTTCTGGCGGAACTGGAACGCGCTTCAAGCCATTTGGGAGACCTCGCCGGGCTCGCCGTTTCAACAGGCCTGCCCGTTCCCCAAATGGAGTATCTACACCTCAAGGAGACGCTGCTGAGGCTTAACTTCTCCCTCTTTGGTCATCGATACTTGCGCGGCACGATTGTCCCGGGAGGCCTCACCACGGCCGGTTGGCCCCCCAATCCGGACCCCGTCGGTTACGCGCAGACCGTGACGGATGTGCTGGATCAAGCGCACACGATTGCTGCCGGCCTGCAGCGCACCCCGTCTTTTCTCGACCGGTTGCACGGAGCCGGGCGAGTGCCGCCGCCAACCGTTGCCTGGGCGAGGCCGGTAGGCCCGGTCGGGCGTGCGTCGGGACTCGGGTGGGATGTTCGTCAGGTGCGCCCGTACGCCGCGTATGCCGACTTCGATCTGCGGGTACCGGTCGAGAGCGGGGGCGACGCGTATGCGCGCTTTCGTGTTCGCGTGCAAGAACTCACGGAGAGTCTCAACATCGTGCGGCGGATACTGGGGGGATGGCACCCCGGCGGGTTGTCACCGGCCAATCCGGCAGTTGTCATGGGCCGTACGCCGGAGGAGGAGTATGGTGTGGGGATCGTCGAGGCGCCGCGGGGCCTGCTCGCATACGCCGCACGGTTTACGGCGGATGGGCGGATTGCGAAGGTCGGGATTGCAACGCCCTCCGAGCGCAATTGGGCCGTTATTCCGGACACTATGGCAAACACCAGTATTTTGCAGGACTTCCCCATTATCGATGCCAGTTTCTCACTATCTGTTGCGGGATGGGATGGCTAGAGGACCCGAGGAGGTGCAAAATGTACTATTGGCATTGGCTGAAAAATATCGTGCGTCGGCCGCATACAACCGGGTTTCCGACGGAGCCCGACCCAGATGCGGCCGCCATGTCGGATTGGACGGCGGTACGCACCGGAGGTTCGACCGTCGACACCGTCTTACGCCGTTCCGTAGCGATCCGCCATGTGGATGCCGGGTCCTGCAACGGCTGCGAGTCCGAACTCGGGCTGTTGTCGAGCCCGGATTACGACCTGTCCCGTTATGGATTTAGCTTCACGCCATCACCGAAGCATGCGGACATTCTCGTCGTGACCGGCGTCATTACGGAGGCGATGGTTCCGGTCATGCAAGCTGTGTTTGAACAAATGTCAGCGCCGAAGCGTGTCGTGGCACTGGGGGCATGTCCCATGGACGGCGGGGTGTTTCGGGGAGCCCCGGGGGTGTTGGGGCGATTAGACGGCATCATCCCCGTTACCGCAACCATCGCCGGTTGCCCGCCGAGCCCTGGCGACATTCTGCGGGGGCTTCTGGCTGCCGTGGACGGCGTGGATCCCGCAGTGGGGCAGGAGGTGGGACCGTGAGCGGCTCCGAGTGGATATGGGCTTGGCTGCTGTACCTCGGCGTCGTGCTTTCCGGATCGGCCCTGCTGTCCAGGAGACCGCGCAGTGCGCGTGGCTGGCTGGCCGTGTGGGGAATCATGGGGGCTCTCGCGCTCCTGGCCATGTCGGGCTTCCTGACTCCCGGCCGGTCCAGTCTCCTGGCATTGCCCGCGCCGTGGCCGACGTTGGTGGCCGCCCCCCTACCGCTGGCGAGATTATGGTCTCTGGTCGGCGGTGTACTATTTTTGGCAGCCACGCTGGCGACTCTTTCGCGCAGCGACGGCCACCGCATCCTCTACGCGCTCCTACCGCTGCTGTCAGGCGTGGGCGTGTTTTTGTGGAGTGGGGACGGGTTGCTGCTGTTATGCAGTTGGGAATTCCTCTCCGCGGTAACCTACTTGGGTTTGGTCACGACGCGCCGTGCCCGTCCGGTATGGAACGCCGGATGGATTTTGCTGGCGCTCTCTGAGTTGGGGGGCATGCTGCTCTTGCTGGCGTTGGTCTGGTTGGTTCCGGCGACCGCCGGAACCTTGCAGGACACGCTGGTGGTACACAGGATGCTGGGAGCGGCGTCCCCATTCGGGACGGTGGTGATGCTGCTAGCCGTGGTAGCATTCGGGGTCAAGGCGGGGCTCTTCCCCGTAATGATTTGGATGCCGATGGCCGAACCGGAATCTCCGGGAATGGTAGCGGGGATCTTTTCGGGCTTGCTGACGGCACTGGCCTTCAGCGGGATGTTGGCGGTGATGGGAATGGCCGGGGCAGGTGAGGCGTGGGCGGTGGTGTTAGTCGGGTTGGGGGTGTTGGGGGCCTTGTCAGGCGCCTTATACAGTGTGGTATCACGTCATGCCAAACGGGTCTTGGCGTATTCCACATTGGAAATCATGGGGCTTGTGTTCGCCGCGTTGGGAATATGGCGGATTCTCTCAGATGTTGCACCGCACAGTGCGGCCTCCACGATGGCGTTGGACGCGGCGGTCGTGTTGCTGGTCATGCATGCCGGGGCTAAGTTTGTACTCTTTGCGGCGACGGACTTCACGGGGCGCTGGGGTCAGGGGATGGACCGATTGGGTGGACTCGTCCACGAGTCCAGCGGGGTGGCATGGTTAACCCTCATCGCCACGGCAACCCTAGGGGCTTTCCCACCCTTGGGAGGATTCGTCGGCGAATGGCTGTTGTTGGAAGCAATTCTGAAGCCGGTGGGGGCGGGGGCCCGAGCGGCGCATGTGGGCTTGATGGCGGTTGGGGCGTTATTGGCCTTGACTGTGGCCATTGGGGTGGCCGCTTATTTGCGGTGGTACGCATTTATTTTCCTAGGCGTGCATCGGGGACAGAAATCGATCGGCGGGGCTCGGCCGCTGCGGTCGTATGTCCTAGCCTTGGCCATACCCTTGGTGCTTGTGGCGGCCGCCGGCCCGGGCGTGCCGTGGTTTCTCCCGTGGCTCAATCACAGCCTCGCACCCTATCTCAGCACACACAGCCCGGTGGTTGCGCCGACCTTTGTTCATCCCGCCAGCGCGGCACCCTTGGTCGCCATCGGGGCAAACTTGGTGCCGGCGCCGGGATCTCATGGGACGGTCTTCTTCCCCCAAGGGTTCAACGTGGGCAATCCTTACGTTTTGCTGTGGGTGGCGCTGGCTCTGACAGTTCTGGTGGCCGGGCTGCGCGGCGTGTTTCGCAGAAGAACCGGGATTCGACTGGTGAGCCCATGGAATGGCGGAGGGGAACTCTTCACCCCGGCCACCAGTTGGTCCGCGGAAGGGTTCGTCCATCCCCTCAGACTGGCTTTCGCACGGTTCTATGGCTTGACCCGCACCCGCACTCAGACTGCCGGTGCCCACTTTTATCGCCACACCGTGATCAACCGTCTGGAAGAGCAGGTTTACGGTCCGCTGGTGGCTGCGGGCGGTTGGCTGGCGGGCCACATCCGCCGTGTGCAGTCAGGCCGTTTGAACCAATATGTCACGTACGTTTGGGTTTTTGTGCTCATTGGAATCGCCATCGGGGTCTGGCGATAGTGCTGGTGCGCGGTCCCGCGTGGTTTAGTCGCGCGCTCCACGCAAGAGCGGAATCGCGATTATGACACCGATAACGGCGGTGACAATACCCAAGATTAACGGACTGGGAATGACGTTGGGGATAAACGCATGGCGCCATGGGGAAGCGAGCGGGGTTATCAACGCCGCGGCGACAGCCCCGACGATGAGGGATACAACGGTGATGCGCAGCCGCTGGACGCGGCCCGAAACCGCCTGCGAGGACGGAACCGCCCAATCGCGGGCGATGGATCGCGGTACCAGGCGGATGTGGGCATAGACATGGACCGCGAGCATCGGCACCCACATCGCGGCGGTGGCCGCGTGCATCAAAAACAACAGCCGATCATTCATGGGGCCATGCAGAGCCAACGCAATGCCGCTGAGAAACAAGGCCAGGGTGTCGATGATGAAAAACGGCGCCAAGAGGCGCATCCACATATTGGGAGTGCCTTTCGCGACAAACGCTGGGGACCTGCCGTAATAGCGGAAAAACCGATATCCCACGCTGAACAACTTGACGGTTAGAGGTCCGGCGAGCAGTACCCCGATAAAAATGTGGATCATAATAAGTTGGTGCAGATTAGCCGTGACCAGGAGGTCGACAATAAATCCCACCAATAGCACGGCCGCCGCCAGGGCTGTCAAGCGTTCATTGCGGACGACGACTTGATATTGTCTTTTGCGGACCGCTTGTCTGCTGATGGTTTCTTCTTGGTTCATCATGCTGCTCCTTTTAGGAAACTTCACCGCAGGCGCGGCCCTTAACATGAGGCAGGACCTTCGTTGCGGTAGACAAGCGTTTAACGAATTGCGGCGATAATTTATTTCGGCATCAACGGCATGGGCAGGGTCAACGGCTGCTCATATAGGGTGTCATCGTGTTTGGTCTAGCATAGGTTGTCCGGTTCACCGTTAATCGGGGAAGGATATTCCAAGCGTTGCCGTCGTGCTATAGAAAAATAGTCACGTTGGACTAATCCGGTGAGGCTATGGTAGGCTAAGGGCAACAGCCGAAGAGAATCTGGTTGCCGCGTTAAAAACGTCTAGGTTATGCCAAGAGGAGGGTACTCATGTACGTCGTGATGAACGTGCTCAACGTCCCAGAAGAGGCAAAAACCCACATGGCGCAAATGTTTGCCGGATCCCGCGAGAGCATGCAGGGGATTCCCGGCTGCCTCGAGTTTCAATTTCTGGATGCGGTAGGCGAAAACAAACAAATTGTGTACACCAAGTGGGAAAGCGAAGCGGATTTCGAGGCGTGGAGGACGAGCGATGCGTTCGCTAGGGCGCATGCGCATGATCGGACCTCGAGGTCGCCCGCAGCCGGCTCGAAAATCGAGCAATACCGAGTGGTCCACCACTCGTAATCCCATAGGGGCTGTCCCAAAAGGATCCTAATAAGGATCCCGGAGGGGCAGCCTCCCTTTTTTATGCTTCAGTTGTTGTCCAGAGGCGGGGTATGCGCGGAGTGCGCGTCATTCCCGGCCGTGTTCGCGCAGATCGCCAATCACCTGCGCGAGCCAATCGCGGTCCAATTTGAGATGCGCGAGGTGGTGGTCCATCGCCAAATCGACGCCTAGGCCAAAGCCATGAGGGGGAGCTTTTTCATGGCGGGCGATCTCCTGGTTCAGGGCCTGCAATCGTTCTTCCAGCAGTGATGCCGCATCGTCGGGAGATAGGTGATCCAGAAACATGAGGCCGATGTCGCTGGCAAATTGCATTTTGTCGCCGCTCATCAAATTCTCTTTCAGCAAGCTCCGGAAGTATTCGGTTCCCGGAGCCGTGATCGAATACACTTTGCGAACGGGCCGGTTGCCAGCCTGTTCAGTGCGCACCTCGACAAACCCTTGTGCTGCCAACCGGTCCAGGGTGGCATAAGCCGTGGGCTTTTTCATATCTGTCACCCGGCTCAAGTTCATTTCAATAAACTCATTGATTTGATAGCCATGTTGGCTGTGGGCCATGAGAATGCCCAACAATAAAAGTTCTCGCTCTCGCATATTGCTCACCTCGGGGTCCGCCTCTTCACCACAACAAGGTCTGTTCCTCAATTATAGCAGGCCCGACCTGGGCGTTCCGCCGGACACGGGAAGGGCCATTGACGTCCTGCGGTTTACGCTCGTAAAATAGTCAATATTGAGTAATCATCTATGACCTTAGAAAGGGCGGGTTTGATGTGTCTAGCCAGTCGGCGCAACGCACGGCCTTAACGATATTTGCTATCGGTGTGTTCATGGCGGGGCTCGACAACGGCATCGTGAGTTCTTCGCTGACCACCCTGATTCATGCCTTTGGCGTTACGGCCAGTTGGGGCGCGTGGATTATTACGATTTATACGTTGGGGCTGGCGGTCAGCGTGCCCATCATGGCGAAGCTCTCCGACCGCTACGGCCGCAAGCTGATGTTTCTTATAGCGGTGGCGCTGTTTGGGATCGGGTCCCTGAGTGTCGCCCTGAGCCATACTTTCGGGATGATGCTGGTCAGCCGTGCATTCGAGTCGTTGGGTGCTGGGGGCATTTTCCCCATTGCCAGCGGTTACATCGTGGCGACTATCCCCGTAGAGCGGCAGGGACGGGCGTTGGGGATGGTCGGCGGCATGAACGGGATTGCGGCGGTTATTGGCCCGAACGTCGGGTCGCTCATTCTGGGTATTACCGGTGATTGGCATTGGCTCTTTTGGATAAACGTGCCGATTGCCGCGGTCCTTCTTTTGCTGGGCCGGAGGAGAATTCCCGAGAGCCGCGCCGTGAGCCAAGGCCGTCTCGACATGGGCGGTATCCTGATGCTCTCCATGGGTGTTCTGTCGCTGATGTACGGGCTGACCAATCTGCATGGAGCCGGCCTCGTGCAAAGCCTGCAGAAACCCGCTGTCTATGGCTTTACACTGGGCGGGCTCGCCCTGCTGGCGATTTTTGGGGTATACGAGCGCCAGATTGATCGGCGTGGTCGAAACACCTTGGTGCCGATGTCGCTGCTCCGTCGACCGGAACTGCGATGGACACTGGCAGGCGGGTTTGCGTCCGGCTTGATTCTGGCGTCCGTCATTTTTCTCCCGGCCTTTGTGCAAACCGTCTTGGGCTGGCCGTCGACGGAGTCCGGTTATTGGTTTACGCCCCTGGCGCTTTTTTCCGGGGTGGGGGCGATGGGCGGCGGGGCCTTCATGGATCGCCGGGGACCGGTTATCACCCTGGCAAGCGGGTTCGGGATTGCAGCCATCGGCGCGCTGCTGTTTCCTATGTGGGTGAACTCCACGTGGCAGATGGTACTAGCCAGCAGTCTCTTGGGACTGGGAATTGGGATTACGCTGGGGGCGCCGCTGAATTTCCTCATTACAGAACATGTGTCGGAAGAAAAATCGACGGCATTGGGGTTCTTGTCGTTGGTTCGGGAAATTGGCATGACTCTGGGGCCCACAATCTTCGCCGGATTTCTCACGCGCTCCATGATGCAGTTTCCATCGGTATTCGTCAGCGTGGCATCGAAGAGCCGGATTGCCCCCGGGGCTCTTAAGCAGGCGCATTTGAGTGCCACCCAAATGGATTCCCTCGGAAGCGCCAGCCGCGCCATCCGCCACATTGCGGACCCGACCGTGCGCGCAGCGGTTGCGACGACCGTCCATGAGGTGCTGAAGACGGGCTTTGGCCATCTTTTCTGGGCCTCCGGGGCTATCGCGGCGCTGAGTGTTGTGTCCGTGGCCGTGGCGGGGAGGTATCGGCAGAAGTCCCGGCAGGGGCACATCCCCGGGGCGTCTTCTATGGCGAATGCGGAGCGGTGATGCTTCGTGCCATTGCGCAGCGTTGTTGACACGATAAAACCGGGCGATCCCGCGAATGGGACCGTCCGGTTTTTCTTTGCTCTAGCCCGCTAACCGCCCGATCCGCTTTGAGAGGGACTCGGACTGGGACTCGGACTCGGACTGGGGCTGCTGGGGCCAGATCGGATTTTAATCTTGCGCACCATGCCTTGGCTGTCGACCTTCACCTTGACGGTCCAACCCGGCTGTAGTTGGGCCACACCATACGTTTGCCCGTGATAGTCGGGAATTTGCACGCTGGACTCGATGGGCAAGGTGTAGCCGTCCATGGTCAGGGATGTCGCGCTAATGGCGCTCAACGTACCGACCAAGGTGTTGGACGACGGCAGATTGGGATCACTTTGCAACTTAATTTTCGTCACCTGCAACTGGCTGTTGATATGAATCTGCGCAGTGACCTGCATCGGGACATCCCCAATGCTCAGATGGTCGAACGGTCCATATTTGACCTTCACCTGCGGTGCCAATGTCAGGGTGTACGACCCCACCTGCAAGGTGGTTCCGGCCAGCCCCGTGATGGTTCCCGTGAAGGTGCTGTGGTCCGGCAGTGCCGGATCGCTGCGAAGCTTCACCTTTGTGACTTGGCCGGAACGGTTAATCTTCACTTTGGCCGTGGCTCCGACCGGCACTTGCGCCAGCGTCAACTGATAATCGTGATACGTCACGGATACCGACGACGCCAGGGGGAGCACATAGGTTCCAATTTGAATCGTCGAGGCGGTGATTTGCTGAATGGTCCCGGTGGTCGATTCGCCGGTCGGCAGGGCAGGGTCTGAAAGCAGCTTGATTTTGGTGACCTGGCCAGCACCGTTGATGTCAACCTTCGCCTGCACGCCCACCGGTACTTGGGCCAGGGTCAGCTGATGGTCATGATATTTGACGGTGACACTCGACGCCAAGGTGAGCGTGTACGATCCAATTTGGATGTCAGTGGAGCTGACAGCACTAATGGTTCCTGTGTAGGACTCCCCGCGGGGCAGGGACGGATCCGACAACAAGTGTATCTTCGTGACTTGTCCGGCTGCATCGATTACCACTTTCGCAGTAGCGCCGGTGGGTATTTGGGCCAGCGTTAACTGATGATCGTGGTAATTCACCGTCACCGTCGAGGCCAAGGGCAATGTATAGGATCCAATCTGTATGGTTGTGCTGGTAATGCTTTGGATGGCCCCGGTGACCGATTCCCCATTGGGCAGACCCGGATTCGTCTGTAGCTCAATCTTGGTGACTTGGCCTGCTGCGTTGAGTGTCGCTGAGACCACCGCCGTGACGGGAATCTGGGTTACAGTCAGCTGATGGTCGTGATAGACCACGTTCACGCTGCTGGCCAGCGGATAGGCGGTGCCATTAATCGTGATAGCGCTGGTGGTGACAGCGGTTACGGTCCCGGCGATGTGCGACTCCGACGACGCTTCCGCGGCTTTGGCACTGAACACGGTATGATGCCACAGCCCGGCTGGTACGGCAGCCGCCGACACGATGCCCGCGCCGAGCGGAAGCGTCAATAAAGCGGCCAGAGACAACACGGCCAGTGTTCTTTTGGTTGCAACAATAGGCAATTCGTAATCTCCTTTCGGCAGTGCAGCCACCTGCAAGAGGCCTGTCACTTTGCGTCCTTGCCTCACGGCAAGTTTGCCTTGGTCGCTGAAGATGCGGGTTATGTGTCAGAAGTTGTGGGTTAACGATGAACCGCTTCTTGCCATGCGCTGCGGCCGATGCTGGGGCCCTCGGCCGAACAGAGCTTCCATGATGAATCCGCCTCCGGCGCATGACCTCAGAAGGTTCATGGGTAATAACGTGTATACAACGTGGAATATTACCAGAGTTTTCTATTGTTACTGGAAAATTTATCGAATTTTTCGATGCTAATGAAACAGGGAAACGGGGAGAACATCCGTGGGTGGATATCCTCCCCGAGGGACAGGAGTCAAAAGCCCCGTTTCGCCCAGACCGCCGTGCTTGCCTAATCAGGAGTTCGCGGTGCAGAACTTGTCCGATGTCGTAACCAGGCCGGTTTGCCGCGAAATGTTGTAGACCACGGCGTCATAACAAAATGACGGGCTGGAGGTGGCCGTGCAATCCTTGACCAAGACGCAATCGTACCCTAAGTTGCCGGCGTCCAGAAACGTGCTCCATACACACTGGTCCACGTTGACTCCCGTGAAAAATAACGTCTCGATCCCCGCTGCCCGTAACGTGGCATCGAGAACCGTTCCGGGGAACCCGCTGAGGCGATACTTGTCGATCCACCAGTCCCCGTTGTCATAGGAGGGTTTCAAGGCGTCCAAAATCTCCGTCGACCAGGTATCCTTCAGCAAGGATGGCCCTAGGTTTCCGGGCAAGGGTCCGCCAATGCCCGGCGCGTGCTGATGCTTTCCGAAGGCGTACAACACGCTGGGCGGCAAGTTCGCCAGATCCGCCCGGTTGCCCCAGTTGACCCAGGCAATGCGCACTCCCGCAGCGCGGCCGCAGGCAATAAGCCGGCTGAGATTCGGCACTAAATCACGCGTAGAGGGTCCCCGTCCCAGTTGTTCGGACCCGAAGAAATTCTGCATGTCGATGACGACAATCGCCGACCGCTCGGGGTTGAAGCGCAACCGGCGGTTGTCTTCGAGACCAATCGTGCGGCTCGACAGGGAGCCGCGGCTGAGATCCATGAGGCCGTTGTCGACGTTCCAATAGTTAAGGCTGTTTCCGAATCGCATGACGACTAACCTCCATGACGGCGCCCGGGCTGTGCACGACGTGTGTCGCCGGGCGCGAGTTCTCCATTCGGTTCGTTTTCAGCCCGGCGAAATCCTGCGAATCGCCGCGCGTCGGACGGAATATTCGCAGGGGTCGGGATGGACTCCTGCTGACGTATATGAATAGAGGTCAGGGCAGGAGATTCGGACCATTGGGGCGAAGAGCCGGTCCGAGGTGGTGGGTATGAGGGACACGCGGTTGGAAGTGACGCGCACGCAGATTCTCTCATTCAGGCGGCAGGCGGGCGCCCTCAATGCGCGGCTTCCGTGGAATCCATCTTCGCTGCGTCGGGCGGCTTGGGCGGGTTTACAGGACAGCATGCCACGGGCGGCTCTTCTCTCCATCCATGCGCGGGTCGCGGAAACGAAGCCGTCAGCGTGGGAGGATCCGGCATTCGTGCAGGTGTGGGGACCGCGCTTCCATGTGTTTGTGGTTCCCGCATGCGACCGGGCGGTCTTTACGCTGGGGACGATGCCGGATGGGGTCAAGGGCCGCCACCGGGCAGTAGAGCTCGCCCGCCGGCTTGAGGCCGTCCTGGCGGGTGCACGCGTGCCCTATGCCGAAGCGGGACGCGCGTTGGGTGTGCACCCTAATAGTTTGCGCTATGCGGCGGCCACCGGCACGGTGCTAATCCGCTGGGAAGGCGCCCGCCAACCTATGGTGTGGACCGTTCCAGGGCCCGAGATGGATGTCCAGGAAGCGCGCTTGGAACTTGCGCGCCGATATCTGCACATCTATGGGCCGGCCGCGTCCGAGACATTCGGGCGGTGGGCGGGCATTGGTGCGCGGCTTGGCACCGTCGTATTCGATGCGCTCCGCAGTTCCCTGACTCCGGTCAGCACGCCGATTGGCGATGGGTGGATCCTCGCGTCCGATGAGGAGGCTCTACAAGGAGCCCCGGCGCCGGCGGCGCCGGCGCGGCTCTTGCCGAGCGGGGATGCCTACCTGCTGCTGCAGGACGCCGATCGGGAGCTCCTGATTCCACACGCCGCGCACCGCAGCGCGGTGTGGACACCGCGGGTCTGGCCGGGCGGTCTTCTCGTAGACGGTGAGGTTGTCGGTACGTGGCGCCGATCCGACACGCGGCTGACGATCCAGACGTGGCGGCGCGTCTCGCGGGCAGAACGTGATGCCGTGATGCAGGAAGTGGAGTCCTTACCACTTCCAGGCATCGAGGGACGCATTGCGGTACAGTGGGACCACTAAACTGGCCGGCCCCGGCGTTTTGGCACCGGAAGCCGTATCCAGCCGAAGAGGCGGCACGGCTAGGGGGTCAAAGGCGGGCAACCCGGCGCGTGGTTGACCTGGCTGTGGGCATCCCAATGGTAGGGGTTGTCGTGTTGCCAGGCTGCCAGCGTGTTGAAGGGACCCCCCAGATAGAAATTTGGCGCAATGCGCGACAGCCCTTGGTAGTCTGTGCAGTCGATGGCCGTGCCCGCCCGGGTCAGGGGCCGATTGTCTACCCCCAGCAGAACGACCTGGCGGTCACTGCGTCCGCCGCCCGCAATGGTGTTGTTCCACAGCACCACGTTTTTCCAGTCGCCGCCTAGGTCCACGACATCTGCGAGCGCGCGCCGCGTGCCGCCGAAGTATCGGCTGGCGTTTTGAAACACGTTGTTGTACGCATATACGTCGAAAATCCGGGACTGGGGGCCGAAGGCGTCCACATAAAAGGCATCGTATGCATGGCCGGCTACCGTGGAACGCCCCGGAATGCCCGGAGGATTCTTTCCAAAACTGGGGTCTCCAAGACGGGTGCCGGGACTATTCCAGACGTGGTTTCCACTCACCAAAATGTGATCCGTCCACTTCTTGGGGTTCTCCGTGTCGAGACTAATGCCCTGGTCGGTATTGGCGACCGTGTTATTGGCGATCCAGATGTAGCTGCCGCCATCGTCGTAAATGCCACCCGCGTTGGGCGCCAGGGCGGCACAGGTATGCCTGGCGGGATTCCATCGCCCATAGGCGCGATTGTTCCAGGTGTCAACATTGGCGATGATATTGCCTTCCACGATGCCAAATCGCGCTTGACCCGTCCCGTTGTACCAGCCCTCGGTGTCAATGCCGATGTTGTCGGCGTTGTAGATCCGGTTATCAGCAATCAAAAAATCCTTTACATCGCCATTCACAGCCAGCGTTTCACTTTGTCCGGTGCGGGTATTAGAAATGGTGTTGCCGAGGATCACGACATGCTGCAAGGCTCCAGCCTGGCCTTTGCCATAGGACTCGACTTCGATGCCAAAGGCATCCACGTTGCCGTTGTTGCACCATTGGCGCGATGTGTCGACGGTATCCGCGAGATTGGCGATGCGGGAAATGTGGTTGTCTATGAGATAGATGTCCCCGCAGGCCCGGTCGCCGTGTACAAAGCACGCGGACGGTGTCCCGCCAAAGCCGCTGGCCCGTTCTTCCACATAAATGCCGGCGGGCGTTTGGGCCGTTCCGCGGGTATGATACCCCCGAATGGTAAGCCCTCGCACCTCGACGCTGCGGGAGTCGACAATGCTGACAGCGCCGGCGACGCCGTCGTATTCGTTGCCGTCTACGGCAGAGCTCGCGGCGGCCCCCAGGTCCAACGCTGCTGAATGGTGGGGGAGCGGTGCGAGGGTTAAAAGAGCCGGAGTGTATTTACCCCATACATGAATGGGCTGATGGAACGTGCCGGCCAGGCATACGGTCGCCGGATGGGTCATCCGGTTTTCCAGGGCGGCAATCGCCGCATTCACGGTCGCCGCGGTGACGTGGGCAGAAGCCCTAAAGGTTTCGGTGCACGCGCCCGCCGCATGGGCAGACCCGGTGGGGGTCGCCGGGTTGGGAATCCGCTGGTCGCCGTCTCGAGGGGCCACGCCTCGGGGTTCTAGATGAAAGGCACGGGGTGTGATGGGCGGCCCCGGCAGCGAGGAAGCGGCACGGCTTATGGATGGAAACGCCAGGGCGGCCGCGAGACAGGCCAGAAGCAGCAGCATGCGGGTAATCCCGGCGCTGTGACGATATTTCACGGACATCCCACTCCTTGATGGCGGCGGAGGGACTTGCCGTCTCCACCGTCCACACAAAAATCTCGCGCATTGACCGCTGCGCTGAGCCCATTATAGGGCGGAGCCCCCGCCTGCCTTCTAAAATATGGTCGAAATATGACGCAGGCGGGGCGTGAGGAAGGCTTGGAGGGGCATCCAGCGCAACTGGGACGGGAATACCAACGGGGGTGCGAGTTGCGGTCAGCGTGCGGTGGATTTGGCTCCCGGGCCGCCTACCTTTTTCGCATCAGGGGCCGAAAGACCCTTGAAATTTTATACCGTACAGGGTATGACTATTTGTGGGATGAGTCGTTGGAACGTGTTTCGCCAATGGCTATGGGTAAATCGTGAACGGAGGAGAACGAACCATGGAGACCCCGCGACAAGTGTTTTGGTCGGAAGTGGATTTACGTCGTCGCCTGCGCCGGGTTGAGGGGCAAATCCGCGGAATCGAGGCCATGGTTGAGCGGCAGGAGGGCTGTGACGCCATCTTGGTCCAGTTGGCCGCGACACAAGGGGCCCTGGCCAAGGTGGTCAAGATTGTCGAAGCCTGCCAACTGGCGGAAGGGCTGACCGAGGAGTACACCTTGGACATGCCGGAAGTCGATCAAGTACAAGATCTGATTCGACGGTTGATTCGCTAATCAGGAAGGAGACTGGTGCCATGGTTACGGTATATACGACCCCGACCTGACCGCATTGCCGGACTGCTAAGCGCTATCTGAAGGAGCGCGGTATTCCGTTTCATGAGGTAGATGTCACCAAATCGGAATCCAACCTCCAATCGCTCAAGCGGAAGTCTGGCCAAACCGGCGTGCCGGTGATTGATGTTAACGGGACGGTTGTGGTGGGATTTAACCGCCCCAAGCTGGACAAGGCCCTCGGGATTCGTTCGGTCTAGGGGGATACACTATCACAAATGCGGCTGGCCTCCACTGTGCGAGTGGCCAGCCGTCTTCCGAAGGAGGCAAGATCATGCCGGAATGGATGTATCAGGTGCCTACCGCGAAATCTGTGGACGAGGCTGTTGTCGCCGTCGGCGCAGCACTAAAGGAGCACCAGTTCAGCGTCCTCTGGGATCTCGACATTAACCAGAAGCTGAGTGAGAAGGGCATCGAGCCCGAACTGCCGTTTCGCATTTTAGAAGTCTGCAGCGCGCCGCGCGCCAAGCGGGCCCTCCATACGGCTCAGCAGGTCGGCTACTTCCTGCCCTGCAAGGTTGTCGTGTACGAGGATCGGGAGTCTCATCAAACCATGATTGGGTACCCGAAGCCGGAGGTGCTAATGGGGCTCTTAGGCGAGAGCGCTCTCGAATCCTTGGCCGAAGAAGTGGGCCAATTGATGCACGCGGCGATTACTCAAGCGGCGGGCTAAACACCACATGGCGGGCGGCAAGCCGGACCCTCGGGGGCCGGCTTCTCTCCTGGTTTGGAGCGTGTGAGGAGATGGGGCGAAACAATTTGTGAGAGGGGAAGAGAGAATGGCTCAAGGCGTGGTATTTCATGTGAACGAGGCGGCACCCGAGAAGCACCGTATGGCGGTTCGCAATCTCGAGAATGCCAAGAAGGGCTTGCCGGAACAGCCCATGGAAATCGTGATTAACGGGCCGGGGCTGAGTATGGCGGCGGCCGGTACCAGCACCGTTGTCGAGGAGATCGCGGCTTTGCAAAAGCAAGGCGTGATCGTGGCGGTCTGCCGCCAAACGATGAAGCAGCATAACATGGAAGAGCAGGATTTGCTTCCAGGAATGCTCGTTGTCCCGTCCGGGGTCGTCCGCCTCATCGAGCGGCAGCAGGACGGGTATAGCTATATCAAACCCTAGTCGTCGGCCATTCTGCAGGGGGGGGCCATCGACGGCGACGCGCCCCGCCCTCTCCTTGCATGTGGCGCGCCTGCTCTACAGGTGCAAGGCCATGGCGTTTCTATAGAGCATGTAGAGCGCCACAACCAGAAGCACTCCCGAAAAGACATAGTTCAGGGCTTTTCGTTGGCGGCTCAAACGGCCTGCGATGCGAACGCCCACGAATCCGCCCAAGGCTCCGCCAGCCACAAACTCCAGGAAGGCCAGCCAGTTGATAAGTCCGGCCAGCGAATAAGTCACTGCGGTGGTCAAGCCGAACGTGCCGACCGCAAACAGCGAGGTGCCGATGGCTTCGATGAGGGTCATGTTGGTGGATAGAATGAGGGCCGGCACAATCAAAAATCCTCCGCCGATGCCGAAGAATCCCGATAACGCTCCGACTAAAAATCCGGCTGTAAGAATTTTGATTAAGGACCAGGTTGTCATATTCTGGGGTGGTGCATTCTCCATGAGGACGGCCTGGCCTTCCGGTTGGGGAACACGGGCCTTTTCGGGACTTTTGATACGGAACGCCATCATTCCGGCGATAATCAGCATGAGAAGGGCGAACAAGAACAGCAGCGTGGAGCCGTGCAGGCTTTTGCCGACAATTGACCCAATCGCCGCCCCTGCCACACCCGGCAATGCGAATAAAACGGCGGGGCGCCACCGTACGTGACCGGTCCGCGCGTGCGCCACGAGATTGACATAGGCGTTCACCGAGACGGCCAGGGCGCTGGTGCCTATCACCACGTGGGGGTCTTTCAACTTTACAAGATAGAGCAGCAAAGGGACGGCCAAAATCGAGCCGCCTCCGCCTAAGAGACCGAGACTCAGTCCCACAATGCCGCCGGACGTGACGGCTAACAATGACTGCATAATGCTCACGATGACTGAGCCTCCTTACCGTGGGTGGTATCGACCAACATGCGGATAAATTATGCATAATTGGTGAACGTTAATGGCATCTTGACTTTACATACCCCATTGGGTATACCAGTAAAGGTATATCACACTTTGGGGGAGAGGTGACGACCGATGTTTGGTTTGGGTGGTAAGGTGCCCCAAATGACGGCGCAACAGGTGGACGATCGGCTGCGCGGGGATAATCCGCCGTACATTTTGGATGTGCGGACTATCGCCGAATTTCGCAGCGGGCATATTCCGGGAGCTCAATTGATACCGCTTAGTGATCTCGGTCGTCGGATGAATGAAATTCCCAAGGACCGCGAGATTGTGACGGTTTGCCGCTCCGGATCCCGCAGCACGATGGCTGCAAAACAACTGCAGAAAGCGGGCTTTACCGTGCACAATATGTCTGGCGGCATGATGCATTGGACGGGCAGGACGGTGCGATAAGAAAGGGGTAGACACGATGATTTGGCTGACGATGCACGATCCGAATTTGGGTTGCAGCTCTTATATCATTGGCGACGAGGTCACCGGGCAGGGTGTGGTGGTCGACCCGTTGGGGGCGTTGGGCGTAGAACAGTACGTGCTGAGCGCCCAGGATGCGGGCATCGAAATCGGCCTGGTCATCGAGACTCACGTTCACGCAGACCACTTGTCGTGTGCCAGCGCCCTCGCGTCTGCGCTGGGCGTGCCCCACGCTGTCAGCGTGGCGGCGCCGGTGGAATTTCCGCACCAAGATTTGCAGGATGGCGAGCTACTCACCCTCGGCATGTTAACGCTTGAGGTCTGGTTGACGCCCGGGCATACGCCGGATAGTCTTTCACTCATTGTCCGGGATTTGCGGCGCTGCACAAAGCCGTGGGCGGTTCTGACGGGCGACAGCTTGTTCGTCGGGGACGTGGGGCGGCCTGACTTGGCGGACGCCGACGATGCGGCCATTCGGTTTGCCGCTCAAAAGCAATTCGACAGCGTGCATCGCCTCTTGGCGCTTCCCGATGGCACCGAAGTTTGGCCGGCCCATTACGGTTCGTCTCCCTGTGGAGGGATCTTCATGAACAAGAGCCCGCATTCCACCATCGGATATGAGCGTGAGGCCAACCCGTTTCTCAGCATGGATCAAGACACCTTTGTGGATCAAACATTACGGCTCTTGAAACCGCCGCCGGAAGAGGCGCAGGCGGTCCGCCGAAAAAACTTGGCGGGCATTGGATCAGGAAAGGATGGAGCGTCATGACAGCAAACGAATTAAAGGCCTGGTTGGACGAGTCGGACACGCACGTCCTTATTGACTTGCGAGTGGGCCGCGCTTACACCTCAGGGCACATTCCAGGAGCCCTGTCGGCTCCCTATCGGCAACAGGGATGGGCACCAATGGTGGCGGACTGGGCTAAACGTCAGAATGGTCCGGTGGAGTTAGGGCTTTTCGGCGACAACGCGGTAGTGGTCAAGGCGGCGGCGGATGCGCTAGAGGCTCAGGGCGTGCCCGCGGCTGCCACGTTTGAGGCAGGCATGGCGGCTTGGCAGGCGGCGGGTTACCCGGTTGTGGCGGTTCAGGATCTCACCGTCGATGAATTGGCCGGGGCGCTGTCGGAATGGACCGTTATCGATGTCCGCGAACCGTATGAGTTGCGCAGCGGCATGATTCCCGGGGCCCAAGCCATTCCCATGGGGTCATTGGAGCAAAAGGTTTCCACATTGCCGAAGGAACAGCAATATGCGCTAGTCTGCGCCAGCGGCAACCGAAGCCAATCGGCCGCTGCCTACATGGCTGAGCAAGGATTCCGTGTCGCCAATGTGGTGGGAGGCATGTCCCTCTGGCTCGGCGCCGGACATCCCACCGCATAGGAATAGCGGGTCCCGAAGGCGGATGCGGGCTCTTAACGTGTGTCGAGTCCCGCGCCGTGACGGGCGGCTTGGTCATGGATGAATAGTGCTCCTGAGTCCCCGTCGCTGGACGGGGACTTTTTCGACGGACGGACGCTCTCATGGCCTCGTGGTATTGTGTGGAACACGGAATCGCAGATACGTCCAATCGAGACGGATGGAGGTAGATGATGGAGATCGTTGTGTTGGGGGCGGGACCCGGCGGCATTTCAGCGGCGTCCGAAGCCGTGCGTTATGGCCATGCTGTAAC
>JAJZBJ010000187.1 GCA_021798975.1 Bacillota bacterium
GAACGGCCGTCTATCATCGGCCTCTACTTGATCACCCCGCGACGGTCAACTCGGTCAGGGCGGTCCCCCGTTACTCACATCGACCCCGAAGTGAGGATATCGTATGACGGTGACCAAGCACAGGGCGTCGACCATGCCACAGGCTGAGCGATCCGCCCGTGACGGCGACCTCGTCTCGTTCAAGAAATTGCAAGAACCCCTTGATCCTCACGCACGGTCAGGTTGTACGCTGAGGGCGCTGGTAACGACGGGCACGAAAGGACGAATCAACGATGGCGGAACAGACCCACTGGACAATCGGCGAGTTGGCGAAACAGACGGGTATGACGGTCCGTGCCCTGCACCATTACGACGCGATCGGACTGCTCGTCCCCACGGGACGCTCGGCCGCCGGCCACCGACGGTATGCGACCCAGGACATTGTCCGGCTCCAGCACATCATCAGTCTCAAACAGTTAGGGTTCCCACTGGCGGAGGCGAAGACACTGTTGGACAATCCCGATTTTCGGCCGGACGTGGCGATTCGCTGGCAGTTGCAGCGGGTCACCGAACACATCCGCTTGCAGGAGGATCTGCGACGGCGCTTGGAAGCCTTGTACGCCGCGGTGACCACGCGCCACGAAGTGACCGTCGACCAGTTAATTCAAATCATTGAGGTGACGATGATGATCGACAAGTACTTTACCCCCGACCAACTGGCACAGATTCGGCAGCAAGCCGACCAACTCGGGCCGGCGAAAATCAAAAAAGGCGAAGAGGAATGGCCCACCTTAATCGCCCAGGTCCGATCGGCCATGGCCCAAGGCCTGCCACCGGAGAGTGACGAGGTACAGGCGCTAGCCCGTCGCTGGCAAGCGCTCGTCGCCCTGTTCACCGGCGGTCATCGCGATATCGCGGCCGCCCTCGAGCGGATGTATGCCGAAAATCCTGACCGGGCGACCGCCTTTGGCATCGAGGATCCCGTGCGGCAATATATTGGGCAGGCGATGGCCCACAGCCGCGACTAATCCAAACCCAGACTGTCGGTGGGACCCGCACGTCGGCTCGTCGGCGGAAGCCCACCCGCAGCCACCCGTTGGAGGTCTGGACATCCGGCGCCAACCGTGCCCGTGCCCCTCTGGGGGCACCGGGCGCTGGGGTGCCTTTGTACCGTAAGACTTTGAACCACACGGAGCGGATAGGACACGCTTGATCGGGCCAGTAGTAGTACGCGAACACAGCGGTCCCGAGCCGTACGGCATCAGGAGCCACAAATCCTGGTCACTCGGGTTCAAGATGGCAACATTGCCAATGCTCTTCCCCATCCCGTTGATGCGCATAGTCTTCTTGTTGTTGGACTATGGAGCGCTTGTGGTGCACATCGTCACCGAAGAGGAACGCAGCTACTACAATTTGGAACGCCTAGAATGCGTCTACCTCGTGCAACCAGCCCAAGTGAGAAGAAGCCAGCAAATATTCGGCTAAGTCGTTCTCGCCCCCGATCGGTCCCCACGGCTCGCCATGTTACCAATCGCCCGAACCAAGTGAAGGAGGGCGTTCGGGGACCCCCGATTAATGAATCACGGTCAGCGCATGAAATCGCTGATGGCGTACGTCCTCGATAATCTGGCGGAGGAGTGGCGCCGCGCGGAGTTCGCTATCGGGCATTTGGTCGAAATCGCGCATGGTTATCCACTGGGTCCTCAGAATGCCGGCATCGATATCCCCACGCATTCCCCCTTGCACGGCTCCCATAAAGTTGAAGAGCAAGACCCGGTCGCCGGTGACACTCCGAAAAGAATACACCCCCGTCGTCGATTCCAGGTGCACATCAAACCCCGTCTCCTCACGACACTCGCGGCGTGCCGCAGCCAAGATCTCTTCGCCCGGCTCCACGTGTCCCGAGGGAAAGTTCCAGAGACCTCTCGCGGACATCTGGCCTTCCTGCACCATCAAGATGCGCCCGTCTTGGACGATCGTTACACCCGCAATCGCGACCACGTTCTCGACCATCGACCGCCTCTCCCTTCCACTTCATTTTCGATCTATGACAAACAAATGTGTGTATTGTTATTTTCCGTCCTTATGTGGGGTTTGTCCAGAAACCGGACATAATTTCTCCAAAACCCCTTGTCTCAGCTCCTATCTTTCGTCTAGCATGTCCCTTACCCTAGAGCGGAGAACGTTTCGTTGATGGTCAAAAGAACGGTGAACAAACGGCCATATCCATTGTTAGTGAGTACCGGCTCTTGTGGGACTGACCGGCCCACATGTGGCAGATTCCTTGCTGCTCTTACGCCCCGAGTCCCCCACAGCGCGTCGGACTTCGAGTAAACGCGCTGTGGGGGACTATTTAGACCAATTGCCGTTGCGGCGCTAACACATGGCTGTAGTGCAAGTCACTCGTATCCTGAATGCGAAGGGGCGATTGAGCGCCCGAAAATTGTAGGATGGCGTCCTCCCCTTCCAAGGACTTCACTGCATCGCTAAGGTACTGCGGGTTGAATAGTAGATCCAGTTCAGGTCCATGGCCCGCAAATTCTACCCATTCGATGGCACGCCCCATATCGGCGACCGCCGTGGAAAGCTCTAGGCGTTGATCGTGATAGCGAAGCCGCACAGATCCCGAGCGATCACGTGCCGCAAGGATGTTCACGCGCTCGAGCGCTCCGCTTAGGTCTGCGACGCGCACCCGACCATGGAGTATATAATCTTGGGGAATCGCGCGACCAAAATCGGGAAAGGTGCCATCTAACGGTCGAGACGACAAACGAACAGAGGCAGTCCCCACGCTCACCACAGTAGGGCTCACCCCCATGGTTACACTCTCTCCGGCGTTAAGTCGACCGGCTTCCAATAGTGTTTTGGCCGTCAGAACCAACGCCCAATGATCGCCGCGGTACGTTGGAACTGGTATCCACGTTTGGGAGAGCCGTACGCCATCGCCTGCTGCCAGCACCAAACGGCCAGGTTCCAGTTGCAGGAGCACTCCACGCAAGATCGGGCGCGTCTCATCCTTTGCGCAGGCAAACAGCACCGAACGCGCTGCTCGGTTTAACAATCCCGGTTCAATGACTAGGGTGTCCTCGATACTTTCTCCCGCAGGCGGGGGCGGAAGGTTCCCGCTAAAGGATTGTAAGCTCATCCGATTTGGCCCATAGGCCACCACTACATCGTTAGCGCTAGGTTCACAGTCCAACGTCAAGGTCGCCGTGGGAATTCGACGAATCAATTCGGACAGCACCGCGGCCTGGACGACCACGCGACCTGGTTGACGGACATCTGCGGGCAGAGTCGCAGCCAACGTTGTTATGAGATCGGTGGCGGTAATCTGCAACGTCTGATTGTGTGTCTCCAATTCCACACCCGAAAGAACGGCCATGGTATTTTGTGGTCGAATGATCCGCGACACGGTACTGAGCGCGTGGGACAGCAACTCTTGACGAAGGACGACATGCATGGAAATACCTCCCCATATTATGAGAACAATTGTACTCTACAGGGCCGAGGGCATACAGAGGTCCGACTATCAATTCCGAGTGGTATTCCCAAAACTTAACGATGCGAATAATGCACTATACGGCCCGAATGCGCACTAAACTATACGTC
>JAJZBJ010000044.1 GCA_021798975.1 Bacillota bacterium
CAAATACCGCTAAAGATATTTTGCGCACCCCCGCGTCGCGCGCCCAGTCCTCGGCCGCGATTAGAAGCCCGCGCCCGATATGGCGCCCCCGAAACTCAGGCAAAAGGGCCATTCCGAACAGCGCGGTATGCCGATTCTTACGCAGGATACCGCGAATCATTTCCAGCGAGCCAGCAGTTTTTCCGTTTTGTTCAGCCACCAAGATCACTTGCACGTCAGGGTTGCGGGCCTGGATAATGGAGGCTTCTTGGTCAGCCGTCAGTTGAGCCCGCTCATCGGCGATGTAGATCTCTTCCTGTCCCACTCGGTTGAGCAGTTCGACCAGGTGCGGTGCGTCCTCGGGTGCGGCGTCGCGTACCACGTACGGCGCGCCGCTCCGATCCTGAAAGGTTCGATAGATGGGATTCATGCGGCACCTCCGGTTGATACCGGTGGGGTTCGCCGCTCGACAGCCGTTTTCCTGTCACCGGGCGGTGTGGCTTGCGGCGGCGGGGTGTCACCTCGGAGTCCATCTCTTCAATGAGGCGCAGGGCGTGATAGGGAATCGCCAGCACACGTTCCTTACCCTGTCGGTCCCGCCCCCAAACCTTAAGGCAGGCGTCTCCCCAGGAGATGTGGGTCGCTGTATAGTGTTCCGTTTGCGTCTCGATGAGATAGTGTCGCCGGGTCATTGAGTCCCCCTCCATTTCCGGAGTAGGGTGCCCCACCTGCCGTCGGTTATGTTTCAGACACGGTGTTCAGAAATTCACGCACCCACTCGGACGTTTGGTCCTGCTCCACCAAAAAGGTATCGTGCCCCCATGGCCCCTTAAGCCATTCCAAACGGACCTCGATCCCGGTCGCCTGCAAGGAGGCATGGGCTCGTTGAATCTCTTCGGGCATGTATAAGAGGTCGCTTTCGATTCCCAGCATCCAAATCGGAAGTCCGCGAAGTGGCTCGATGTGCCGGGGTTCCATGGCGAAGCTGTCCATCGCTTCTGTGAGTACCAAGTAGGTGTTGGCGTCAAATCGGCGTACAAGCTTCTCCCCTTGGTAACGCAGATAGGAGGCAATTTGAAATTCCTTTTGGTCCGGTTCCTGCAGCCCCCGGCCGAACTTGAGGTTCATCGAGTCAGGATGCTGATAGGAGATCATGTCGGCCATGCGCGCTATGGCCAGGCCGGATCGCGGCCCCGGGCCGCCGTAGTAGTTTCCGCCTAGAAATGCCGGATCGTTGTGAATCGCTTGGCGGCCCACCTGGTGGTACGCAATGGCCCACGGGTTGTGTTGCAGTGGTGCCCCGATCGCCATTACGGACTGTACTTCCGCACGGTATAATGCCGCGTAGGCAAACGCCAACATGCCGCCCATGGAGCCGCCGACCAAGTGAACGGGCCCAGCATGCCAACGGTGCACCAGCGCGTGGGCCGCACGGGCCATATCAAAGAGACTGAGCCGTGGAAAGCGGCTGCCCCAGGGGTTGCCCTCTTCGTCTCGCGACGAAGGACCCGTGGAGCCCATGGCGCCACCCAAGACATTGAAGCTTAAGACGTGCCAACGTTCGGTGTCGAGGCCCCGGCCAGGCCCGACAACCCCGCTCCACCAGCCTGCCGGCCCCCCCGTCGGATGCTCCGCGACGTGACTGTCACCCGTAAGCGCATGAAAGATAACGACCGGCTGGCCGTCGACCGGACCCCACTCTTCGTAGGCGAGGTGCCAGGCGGGCAGCGTCTCCCCTGAATCGAGGTGCAGAGGTTCTGGCCCCGAAAAAATCTGAAGCCCATTCCAAGGAAACCCCTGGGCGGATTGCCACGGCCAGGGCCGCTGGAGCACGAGTGAATCCATCCGGTAGACAACCTCCATCCATTGCGCCTTATTATACCAATCCGGATGAACAAGCCCTCCCCAATACGGTACGGATGCGCCGGCTGCAGGGACTTCTACACGCTTCCGGTCCCCGCACGCGATAAGGCGCGGCGCGCCACCCGTGCCACCCGAGAGTCGTCGTCGTCTGCCAGTGCCGCGAGAAAGCCCCGCCCCGATACCGCCCACGGCTGCGCCTTCTTGGCGGTAAAGGCCACGGCCGCATTCCATCGCGCGGGCCATGCACTCGATTGGGACCACAGCGCAAGATGAGCTAACGTCTCCTCGGGAAAGCAGGGCAAGACCCCATCGCCAATTCCGAACGGCCCGAGGTTCTTTCGCACATATTCGGACTCCGACAGCGCTAGGGTGTCGGCAACCCCGAGGATCGGCGCCGCATCGACCCGTCCCGAATGCGCCGTATGTTTCAAGGCCACCGCCAATGCCCGCTTGATGCCGTCCGTACCCTGCGCCGCCCATTCGCGAAACAAAGACCACGCCTCTGGCTGCACTAACCCGAGAGCGACGAAAGGGCCGACCGCCCATTCCCGCACCTCCCAGTCGGGGTCATCCGCCAGTGCCCAGACGCTGGGGGCCAGCTCCGGGTGGACCGGCCAAAGGTAGGCGGCCAATTGAGCGGCCACCTGCCGGGCACCGCTAACCGGGGAGCCCGACAGGATCGGGAACCATATCTCCGCTTCCGGCCGGAGTTCGCGCGCCAACGCTTCCTTTTTCGAGGCCTTGAGCCCGGGATTGCCGTGATGGGTTTCCGAAACTACGTAGGCCTCAATGTCAGACAGCGACCATCTGCTCTCTGCCATGCCATAACGCCTCCTTGTCCCCTACCATTCGTCATGCATTGTCCCTTCCCTTTTAGGACAGGTATGATGGGAACAATGTAGTGTGCGGAGGCGATTCCATGGATAGCTTTTGGCATCATAAATCCCCAGGCGATTTCGAGGTGCTGCAGGGAGTATTGGATGTGGATGTTCTCGTGGTGGGTGCCGGGTATACGGGTTGTTGGCTGGCCTATTGGCTTCGGGACAGCGGACTGCGGGTCGCACTCATCGACAGCCAACAGCCGGGGTTTGGGGCCAGCGGCCGGAACGGCGGCCTCCTGCTGCAAGGACCAGCACAGCTGTTATCGGAAGCAGGCCGGCTCCTCGGTCGCCAAAATGCCTTGGAGATCTTCCAATGGACCCGCCGCACCTTTGATTGGGTCCAACGCTTAACCGAACGCTACGACTTCGACTATCACGTGACCGGAAGCCTGTATGTGGGCGGTGACAAGACCGAACGCGCCGAAATTTCAGAAACCGTAGCGTTAATGAACGACGCGGGTGTCCCCGCCCGCCTCCTCGAAAAACCCGACCAGCCGCCCTCGATTCAGCGCATGGGATATGATTTGGCGGCCTGGTTTCCAGACGACGGCATGATCCACCCGCTGAAACTCATGGGCGCTCTCCTAGCGGAAGCGCAAGCGGGTGGTATCCACGTCTATCGAGGCTCACCAGCATCGAGCCTCGAGGAGCGAGCGCAAGGCGTCCGTGTCTCAGGACCCGGATTTGCGGTCAACGCCGAACGGGTCGTCATTGCCACCAACGCCTATACCGGAGAATGGCTTGCCCCGCTTAACCACCTCATTCGACCGGTGCGCGGCCAAGTGTTGGCGACCGAGCCTCTGCCGCGGATCGATCATGCGTATCCAGTGTACGCGGACCATGGGTTCAATTACTGGCATCAAAGACCCGACGGCCGCCTCATCGTCGGGGGCTTTCGCCATCTAGCGCTCGAGGAGGAGGTCGGCACTGAATTGGTCCTAAACTCCAGAATACAAGCACGCCTCGATCGGTTGACGGCTGACTTGGCGGGCCGGCATGCCGCCGTCACCGATCGCTGGGCCGGAATAATGGCTATGACCCTAGATCAACGGCCTCTCTGGGGCCATTGGCGCGGTCCCATTTGGACCGCCATCGGATACAACGGGCACGGTGGTACGGTAGCCCCCGCCGCAGCCCGAATGATTCGCGACAACATTATCGATGGAACCCCGGTGTTTGCTCCCTACGACGCAGCCCGCATCGGGGAGACGGGAGAGTGACGGCATGCGGTTAATCAGGGGGCTTATCAAACTTGTCGGCGTAGTTGTTGTCCTGATTGCCATACTGTTTGCCTATCTTGCCTGGCGGCCAGTCCAAGGCACCACCCGGACCACCGCACCGGTTCCACGGCTTAACCACGTCTTCATCATCGTCATGGAAAATCATTCCTTGGATGCGCTGGCGCCGAGCGCGGCGCCTTATATCCATCACCTCGTGCACAATGCTGGCTATGACTCAGCCTACGATGGGGTCACTCATGTGAGTCTGCCCAACTATGTGGCCCTCTTGTCCGGCAGCACCTATCGCACCCATAGCGATAATCCTACGCAAACGTTCGAAGGGCCCACGTTGGCGGGCCAGCTGGACGCCCACCATATCAGCTGGCAAGGAGTGATGCAGTCTCTCCCCCGAGTCGGCTACACCGGCAATTGGTACCCGGATCGGACGCCGCACGCCAAGCCTATAGTGATGCCTAAGAACGCACTGTATGCCAAGAAGCACGACCCGTTCATGCTATTTCCATCTCTAGTCAGCGTAGACGCCCGCCACATCGTCCCGCTCACGCAGTTGCAACACGAGCTAAAAACCGGCCGAGTGCCCCGTTTCGTCTGGATAACCCCCAACCTCTGCGACGATATGCATGGCCAGCCCAAGGGCTCTGCGGAATGCCCATCCAATCACCCGGCGGCCTTAGTGCAGATGGGCGACCGTTTCTTGTCCCAAATGATCCCGGCCATTCAGCATTCCCCAGCCTTCCGCGGACACTCGGTAATCTTCGTTACCTGGGACGAATCGCAAATGCCCACTCAGACATGGAACCTCGGGCAGTGGAAGACCTGGTTGGCCGCCGGGCCAGGCGCTCCGCGCACCCTCGGTATTCCCGTGGGCGGCGGGTCGGTTCCCCTAATCGCCATCATTCCCGGCAAGACCCAGCCGCCGCACATCGCCTTATGGGCGGACCATTACAACCTCCTCAAGACCATCGAGGAAGGTTTCGGGTTGCCGTTCTTGGGCCACGCCCGTTCATCCCAAGTCCAGCCGCTGACGCCTCTGGTTGAACCCCGTCGGTAAATCATGCCAGATCCTCGTCGACCGATGCGAAGCGGAGTATGATGAAATCAGCGAGGGAGAAGCTGTGTCATACCAATCGTTCATCGACCGTCTGGTCGGCCAAAGCGGCGTTGTGGTCCAAACCGTTCCCGGCCTCGGGGTTGGTACCGGAGTCGTCAAGGTCTCCGGACAAGTATGGTCTGCCGAAACTGAATGGCCCGAAGAACTAGCCCCCGGAACCCCCATTATGGTGGCCGGGCGCTCGGGCCTGGTCTTATCTGTTTTGCCCGAAGGGGGTCAGCATTATGAACGGTGAGGATATTGCGATTATTATTGTGGTCGTCTTGTTGGCGGCACTGGTCCGCGGCCTGTTCCGCGTGGTGCCGCAGGGTTCGCTGGGCCTTGTGCAGCGGTTGGGCCGCTTTCACCGGGAAGCCCACCCCGGCATGGTTGTGAAGCTGCCGCTCATGGACTCCGTCCAGCTCATCAGCACCAAATCGGTGACCGTCAATCTCACGCCGGAGCCGGTCATTACAGCCGACAACGTTTCCCCCGTGATTGACGCCTACTTCATTTACCAAGTGGTAGACGCCAAGTCCTTCGCCTATGAAATTCAAAATCCGGAGCTAGCCATTAAGAACATCGTCTCGTCCACTCTGCGTTCCGAGGTCGGGCAGCGCAAACTGGCCGACGTCATGACCCACCGCGAGCAGATTAATGCGAAACTGCGCCAAGAGTTGGATGAGTCAACCGGAACCTGGGGTATTCGCATTGTGCAGGCCTCCATCCGCCAAGTCGACCTGCCCAAGGAAATGCAACAAGCCATGGAAGCGCAAAAGAAGGCCGACGCCAACAAGCTCGCGGCCATCGAGCAAGCGCAAGGCGCCAAGGAAGCGGCCATCTTAGAGTCCGAAGGAGCACGGCAAGCCGCCATCGCCAAAGCGGAAGGCGAGAAGCAGGCTTTGCTGCTCAGGGCTGAAGCAACCCGACGCACGCGCGTGATGGAGGCCGAGGGCGAAGCAGAAGCGGTGCAGAAGTTGGCCGAGGCACAAGCCGCAGCCGTCCGCATGGTCAACGAAGCGGTGCTCAACCTGGCTCAGAGCGAGGATGAGCGGTGGAGCGAGGAACGCATTCGCACTGTCCTGCAGCTAAAGCAATTGGAAACCTTGTCAGCCATTGGCCAGTCGCCTGCCACCAAGATTGTCATGCCTGCCGACCTCCAGAACTTGGCCGGCATTATTACCACCATCCAAGGACTGCGGGACTAGGTCCCGCCAAAAAAGTCCCGAGGCAGGCGCCTCGGGACTTTTTTCGTCTATGTGCTTAGATGTGATACTTGGCCAACCGCTGGTTGACTTCTTCCCAGTCCACGTTCTTCATGAAAGCGTCCAAATACGGAGCCCGCTTGACCCCGTAGTCGATGCCGTATGCGTGCTCGTACACGTCCAAGATTAAGAGCGGGTACGCACCCCACGGTACTCCGACGTTGTGTGCGTCCTGCCCGTATATGTGCAACTTGCTGTCGTCAAGGTCGTAAGCCAGCACAACCCATCCACGCACGGCTAATCCGGTAGCCTTGAACTCGGTCTGAAACTTTTCATAGGAACCGAAGTCCCGGTCAATCAGTTCACGGACCCGCCCGGTGGCTTCTCCACCCTGTCCGCCGAGGTTATCGAAGTACCATTCGTGCAGTTTGGTTCCGTTAAGGCAAAAGACTTCCTCCGTCTTCAACCCGCGGAGTTCACTGTACGACTGGTTGGCGGCCGCATAATCGACGGTCTCCATCTTGCCGCGAATCTCGTTGAGCTTGTTGACGTAGCCCTTATACAAAATACCGTAATGCTGGTCAATTTCTTCTTTGCTAATCCCGTCCATGGTCAGGCAGGAGTTCTTTAGGTCCTGGAAATCACGCTTTTCCGCCATGTCCAATACCTCCCCCAAGAATTTGTGGGTTGTCCCAGACCCTAGTATAACGAACCCCCCCTGCCAAGAAAAGGTTCTTCCAATTGATGGAACTCACCGCTTCCGGCCCGACCAATCGGCACACAAGCCATGGACTTTCTGGGGATTCCGCCCTCTTCAGCCCGGGCAAGGGTCATACATGCGGCCGCAGATTTTCTGGGAACTCGCCCGAGACTAGACACAGCATGAGGGAAATTGCACAATATACGGAGAGAGTGCGGCGTCAGCCGCCGCTGTAGGGGAGGATACCTATGCCGTTTCTCCGTTCCTGGGGCTATGCGCCCGATCGGCCGATTACCCAGAACCAAGAACACCGCCTGAATGAACTGGTCGACCAGTACCACGCGGTGCAGACTCACAATTTTGTGGACGAGTTGGATATCACGGAAGCCATCTTGGGCCAGGGCAAACCCTTTAGCGAGATGTCTGTCGACGAAGCCAATCGTGTGGCAGCCCATATCAACGTCCGGATTGCCCTTCACACCCATTTCCAAGATTCCTTGCCCAGCCCGGCGCCAGACTTCTCCCATGAGACCGAGTGGCTCAACCAAGACCGACGGCTGTTGGACCGGGTCATCGCCCGGGCGGGATGGGACACAGGCGAATACTTCCTGTCGCCTCACCCGCTGGATCCGCGGTAATGGCCCAAAAAGCGCGGATCCTGGTGGTCGACGACGAAGAATCGATTCGCGATCTCTTATCCATCGGGCTCAGCCATCGAGGATTTGAGGTTCAGGCGGCCGCTGATGCGCGAGAAGCCATGGCGCACGTCAGTAGCTTTTCGCCGCACGCGGCCATCGTGGACGTGATGATGCCGGGTGAGGACGGATTCCACCTCACCCGGCGGTTGCGGCAAGATCCCAATCTATACATCCTCATCTTAACGGCACGTGATGCAGTGAGCGACCGCGTACAGGGACTAGACGACGGGGCCGACGATTACTTGGTCAAACCCTTCGATTTCGACGAATTGGCCGCGCGACTCAATGCGGGCTTGCGGCGCATTACCATGGATGAAACCGCCGTCTGGCAATTCCAAAACGTGACGATGGACGATGTCAGTCATCGGGTCACCGTGGAGGGCGATCTGGTGCAGTTGACCGCCAAGGAGTACGAGCTCATGCGGTATCTGCTGCTCAACCCGGGACGGGTCCTGTCCAAAACCCAAATCCTGCAACACGTCTGGGGCTACGACTTTCCGGGCGACGACAACTTGGTCGAAGTACATATTTCCTCGCTGCGGGACAAAATCCGCGACCGCCAAAAATCAGTCATCCAAACGGTACGGGGATTTGGCTACCGCTTGGGGGATTAATGGCTGAAAGCAAACAACGCCCCACGCTGATTGACCAGTTGATAGGCCGGCAGATTTTGCTGTTGGCGGCTTTGCTTTTGGTCGTCGGTGTCAGCCAATACGTCATCCTGCGGCAGGTGCTGTTTTCGTCCACTGCCGACTCGTTGCATGCCGAAATCGCCGTTCTCGCCCCCATCATGCGCCACACGCTGGACGTCCGGGGGGTGTCGGGATTCCATCGCATTGCAGACATTCTGGTTTCGCGTCTCAAGGCTCCCGGCGTGGAGGTCGTGATTACTGACTCCCTAGGCCATGTCATTGGCTCCTCATCCACCCTCCATGCCAAGGTTCCTCCGCTCTACAACACGCCCTATTTCATCTGGAACCACCGCGTGGTGGTAGATTCAGTGATCGGCAGCTTCTACTATCCCAGCGGCTATGTGTGGCTTCTGTCCTCCGTAAAACCCATTCACGGGATTCTGCGCCGTGACGCCGAACTCTACGCATTTCTGGCCTGTTTGTCTTTGATCGCCGCCGGATCGCTGGGCTCCCTGTCGGTACGCCGCGCCCTGCGGCCGCTCCAGCAAATCCGCGAGAGCACGCAGCGCATTGCCTCTGGGGAGTTTGGCCACGCAACGCAATTTGAGAGCGCCCCAGCCGAATTACACGACCTCGGCGAATCTATTAACCGCATGTCCCAGTCTATCCAGAGCCTCTTTGCTCAAGAGAAAAACCTGTCCGATCAGATGCGGCGGTTCGTCGCTGACGCGTCCCATGAGCTTCGCACCCCGCTGACCGCCATCAATGGATTTTTGGATCTGATGTCCCGCGGGGAACTGACGCTCGACGAACAGGAGCGCGGCCTGCATGCGATTCGGGTGCAGGGAAAACGCATGGGCCGGTTGGTCAGCCAGCTGTTAACGTTATCGCGCATGGACAGTGCTCCCCAGTCGCAGCTCAGCATCACCGCCCTGGCGCTGGACACCTGGATTCACGGGCTATCGAGCGATATCCATAACCTCGTCGCCCCCCGTCCAGTGACCTTGGACGTATCGCCGGTAACGGCAGCGGCCGACCCCGACCGCCTGACCGAGGTGCTCTTCAACCTGCTGGACAACGTCCAGCGGTATACCCCCAACGACACCGCGGTTCGTGTGCATGTCGGGTCCGCGGGAGACCAAGCCCTCCTGCAGGTCGACGACACCGGACCAGGCATTCCGGCGGCTGACCTGCCCCACATTTTCGATCGTTTCTATCGCGGCGATCGGGCTCGCACGTCCGGGTCCGGCGGCAGCGGCCTGGGATTGTCTATTGCCCAGTCCATCGTTGAAGCGCAATCCGGCACCATCACCGCGGAACCCCTGACGCCGCATGGCATTCGCTTTCGGGTAATGCTGCCGCGCCCCTGAGTCCCCGCCGATGTTTTCACCGAAAAACGGAAATACTACCCTCCATCACCAAAAGGAGGGATCTGCTACGCTCACATTCACTGCGCGAATCTCACGGAGTGCACTTGCTGCGGCAAGTACGCTTGCATTGCTCTGGTCCACGCCGGCTCTAGCCCATGGTATCCCGGGCGCCCGCGTTGCCCACTGGAACGCCGACAAGATCCAGGCCCTAACGACTTCTACGGTGGTCGTGCGCCACGAGAACGGCATGGAACAGCAAGTACCAATGGCCCACATCGTGGTCCGAGCAGGCATGTATCCCGCCAGCAAATCCATTTTGTCTGTGGGTGAGCGGGTCTCCCTCATTCCGGACGGCGGATCACCGATGCTGGTCGTGCACCCGGCGGCCTTTGGCACCTTGAGCCAGAAAGACAGCCGCTGGCAAGTTAGGTCGCGCCATGGGGGCACTCTCACCATGGCCGCGGGCCAACCCGCCCTGCTAGGCATGAAACACCTCGCAGCCGGGCAGCGGGCAGCCGTCTTTGGGACCGTGGAGGGCGGCATCCTGCGCGCCACGGCGATAGCCGCGAAACCCCTCATGACCGAAGCAACCGTGCAGAGCGTGTCGGCCGGTCTGGTCAGCCTGCACGCCGGCCCGTACGGCTCGGTCACCTACTCCCTCAACGCGCTGCCCCGGCGTTTCCGGCAACACCTCTCCCAACTTACGGGCGGTCTCACGGTGGTGGCCTGCTTAGACCCCGTCAGCCATCAGGTTCTCATGATTTGGCCGAGCCACACAACCCAGATGGCCCAAGCCCTAGAGCGGGGCAGCGCCGGTCAAGTGGTGGCGGTCAACGGCCAAGATCTCACGTTGACCAATCAGTTGGGCACCGTAACGATTCCGGTCCGCGCCCCAGGCGTCCGTGTCCAATGGTCCGGCCATCCCAAAAGCACCATCCGACAAATCCCGCCCGGCACCCGAATTATTGCCTTTCGGGAAGACGACGCCGGGCTTAAGATTATGGTGCTGGGTCAGCACTAGATCGACGAAACGCCTTCAACCCCGGTGGTTGAAGGCGTTTCTTCCGTGATGAGGCGGCACCACCTACATAGTCAGAATCAGCTTGCCAAATACCCCGTGGTTCTCCATCTGTTCGTGGGCTTGGTCGGCCTGTTCGAGGGGAAAAATATTGTCGATGACGGGAACCAACACCCCGCGCGCAAACAGCGGAAGCAGGCGCGGCAAGATGGAAGCGCTGCCCATGAAAGCCCCCATCAGGTTGACCCGGTGGCGGAACAAGCGGCCCAGATCCAATGCCACAGATCCACCCGTGGTAGCCCCGACGGTCACAATAACGCCGCCCCGCGCCACGGATCCCAGCGATTGGGGAAAGGAAGCCTGCCCTACCGAGTCCACCACCAAGTCCGCTCCGCGCCCCTGCGTCAGGCTCATCACCGCGTCGGCAACATCCTCGCCGGGCGTTAGCAGCAGTACGTCGTCCGCGCCCATTTGCCGGAGTTTGTCCACCCGCTGCTGGCTGCGCGTCGCGGCGATGACCCGCAGGCCGCGCAGACGCGCCAACTGCAAGGTTGCCAGTCCGAGCCCTCCGGTCGCCCCCCAAAGCAGAAGGGTTTGGCCCGGAAGCGCCTCGGCGCGGATTAAATAGTCCTCCGCTGTCACATACGGAATACCAATGCTGGCTGCTTCTGCAAAGGTCAAGCCGCCCGGCATAGCCACCAAATTTTGGGCCGGAACCACAGCGTATTCGGCGTAGGTGCCGTCAAAAATCCGAAAGGCCGGGCAGGCCGGGTGATCCCCCCTTAAGCATGCCGCACAGGTACCGCACGACAACCCCGGGTTAATGACCACTTTTTGGCCCACTGACCAATCCCGCACCCCCGCCCCGATGGCGTCAATTTCGCCAGCACCATCGCTGCCAGGGATAATCGCTTGAATGCCCGCTCCCAAGCTGCCTTGGCGCACCCAAATATCGCGGTGATTAATCCCCGCCGCATGCAAACGGACCCTAACTTGGCCTACGCCGGGGTCAGGCACCTCAACCTCTTCATATTTCAGAACCGTAATATCCCCCGGCTCGTGAATCTGAATCGCTTTCATCCGTCATCCACCCCCCACAAGAACAGCGTGCTATCGTGACGTATATGCTTCGCTTCGATATCGCGCCCGTTTGATCGTCCATGCCAGCCGTCGGGCATCCTCCCAAAGACGCATAGGCCGAAATCCGTCGGGGAAAATTGGCCAGTCCCAATGCAGGTCGGGCGGCGCCTTTATGTACTCCAAGAATTTCAGGGGTACCTCTTGCCCGAGAAGCCATGCCATACCTTGCTCCAATGGGACCCCAACCGCCTGGTTGCCCGGTAATCGGCCGGTCTGGGCCACATGGGCCAAGACGGCCCGGGCAAACTCGGTGATCCGGTCCGGCGCCGCCTCAACCGATGGCGGCGGAGGCCCTGGGTGCCAATCGCTTGGAGCCGCCACATAACCCACCGCGAGTGTCTCCTGATCGGGCCGGCCATGCAGTGCAGCCAAGGCGAACACGGCTTCCGCCGCAGAGAGAGTGCCCTGCGGTAGTTCCAGGGGACCCCATCCCTGCTCCTTCACCGCAGCGGCGACCTGGAATCGCGTGACCTCCACTGGGCTGCGGGGCACGAGCTTCTGACGCAGGTGTTCGACGTCACACCATTCGATATCAAGGTGGCGGATCTCCTGCAAATATCGATCGAAAGCGGCTAGGGCTTCGCCCTGCTCTAGCGGCGGGCGGGTCGGGGCGGGCTTCAAGGGCAGGGTGGTCCGCCCATGGGCAAAGTTCACCGCGTCCCAAAACTCGTAGGTCACAAGCTCCGTGGGGTGCAGCATGACCATTAAAGCATCCTCACCGGTCTTCCCCTGCCAGCCTTCCAATAGTTCGACGGCCTGGCGCAGGTTGCCAGGCAACCCCAGCCCAAAAGGTCTGGGATTAATCACGGGAAACGATAAATGCAACACCTGGCCGTACCAATGCGGGGTACCGAGGTCGATGACGTAGCTGTTGAAGGAATCTGTAAAATAGACATCCATCCCCAACTGGGGCAACGCTTCCACAGCCTCCGGCACCCAGTTGCCGCCCGGCTGCGTAAAATAACGGGGCGCTTTAATCGCTTGGCTCACTTGCTCGACGCCGAGGGCTTCCCGCGTGAGGAAGTGCTCCCGTGCCTCTTCGTAGCCACGCTGCGCCGAGTCTTCCGCCAGCGTCGGATGTTCACTGTGGCTGGTCGAATGAAAACCCAGCGAGGGCTCTTCGGCTAAGCGGCGCAACAACGCGCCGCGTCCACGGGCCTCGAGGGCCTGCGCCTTCTTGCCGACAATCCCGTAAGAGCCGGGCATCCCCCAGCGGCGCATGGAGTCCAGCATGGAGGCTAGTGCGTCGTCGGAGACCGAAGTCAAAAAGTCTTCCACATCGAAGCGGATAAACCCTAAAGCACTCAGCGGCAGCACCCCCTGATGCTGAGGCAATCCTCGTACAGCCGCTCGTAGCGGGCCGCTTCGTGGGCGATCGAGTGGCGAGCCACAATTTGCCGCCGGGCGGCATCCTGCATATCGGCAACCGCGCCTGGTTGACTCAGCACGACGTTCATCTGCTCGAGGAACTGCGCTTCATCGGCGAACACCAAGCCCGTACGGCCTGGTGTGATGAGCGCACGGTTTCCCTGGATATCGGTGGCCAGCACCAAGGCGCCGCATGCCATCGCCTCCATGATGGCATTCGACACGCCTTCGACCTCAGAGGTATTCAGGAAGACGTCTGCAGCCCGGTACCATTTTGGCATCTCGTCCCGCGACAAGTCGCCCAGCAAGTGCACCCAAGACCGCCCAGCGGCTTTCTCTGTGACCCGCTTCCATTCCCCTTCCTCGCGCACCGGGCCGGCGATGGCCAATTGAATATCTTCACCGCGGGCCCTGCGCAGAGACTCCACCAAGTCAATAGCCCAGGCCGAGCGCTTAACTGGACGGACACCCCCGGCCACCAGCACCAGCGGTTTTTGGACAGCCGCTGCCAGCCCTTCCGGGGTGAAATGATCGATATCCACTGACGGCGGGATCACCACCAATCGATCGGCCCAATCCGGTGCATCCGCCAACAAACGCATCCGCGCGTCCTCCGTGAACGTCACCTCATACCGAATCGGATCAATCCGCTGTTTGAGGGCTGCCGGAGCCTTCACCCAGTCCTGCCACAAATCGGTTCCGGTCCATGTGGCGACAATCTGCTCCGGATTGATCCCTTCTTCGACCAGACGTCCTCCGACCCGACTAGCATTCCAGGCATGGTACACGTCATACTGGCCGTCCAGCCCAGGGCGATACCAAATCACGTCGGCCGTATGGCCGGCCTCCTCGAGACCCTTTTGCATACGACGCGCCGAAATGCTATTACCCCCAGTCGGCGGGGTGTCTTCGGGAATAATCAATGCAATGCGCACATCCATCGTCCTTTCTAAGTGCCCTTACGAGATGGGCGTTCCGTCCGGAACCACGATGTCGGGCTTCAAAAGGACCACTCCACCGCTATCCACGGCCCCTAAGACCAATACCTCCGAGGTTACTGAGGCTACGCGCCGCGGAGGAAAATTTAGTACTGCTGCCACCTGTGCACCGATCAAATCCGCGGGTGCATAGCGATCCGTGATTTGAGCGGACGATTCTTTAAGGCCGTAGGGTCCAAAGTCAATGGTTAGATGATAAGCGGGTTTGCGCGCCTCGGTATTCACAACCGCCTCACGAATAGTGCCAACACAAATTTGGTACCGAAAGAACCCATCAACCGGCTCAAGTTCCACCCGCTACAAACCCCCGTTCGTCTCATCCACTAGTGTGTCGAAGCGCCTATCGGCCGATACTTCCCGTGGTACGTACAGCCGCCGAACGGGGTGATGTTCGCTGGCAATTGCCTGGATCGGCAACGACACACTGGACATTTCCGTCAAGTCGCCGCTACCCCTGTCATAGAGCCAGATGGCATTCTCCTGATTTGGCTCCCGCTGACTTCCTAAATAATAATCATAATAAACTGTGCTGGTTTCGTCGACTATACAATAGTAATTAGGAGCATATCCGTGACTCCCCACGAGCTCCCGAACCGCCTCAAGCAGGGCGTCCTTCTCGACGGGCCAGGTGATTTCCTTATACAGGCGCCGGTCCAGAAACCTCGCGCACAAGTCGCCGAGGATGGGATCCGGTCCCGCCCGCCAGACCGAAAAGGCGTTGTACAACGTGGCATCATCCAGAGAGAGATATTCCTCAAGATTGGTTGTGCCCGCTAAAAAAGAATGCAAGGACGGATGGGGGAATCCCGGCTCCGTTCCCTCCGCCATGAGATCCCGGGCGCGGCGCAAGATGGTCTGGAGAAGTACTTCGCCAGCCCGGCTGACGGGATGGAAATACACCTGCCAGTACATGAAATAGCGCGCCAATAGGTACGCCTCGACGGTGTGAATGGCGCTCTTCCGCACCACCAACCGATCCGCAATGGGTTCGATGACCCGGATGATGCGGGCAAGGTCAAAAGTGCCGTAATCCACACCTGTGGCGAGCGAATCCCGCATCAGGTAATCCAACCGATCCGCGTCTAGTTGACCGCTGACCATGGAGACAATCAGCCGGTGGGGAAAGGTTTTCTGGATGACATCCGCGACGCGGTCCGCCAGACCAAACTCGGCTCGCTCAAGGACCTGATGTACCTCCGTGGACGGGTCGCGAATGATGGCCACGCTCCATTTCTCGTGGCGGACCCCCATGGTCTTTTCCAGCGCATGGGAAAACGGGGCGTGGCCGACATCGTGGAGGAGGCCGGAGACCATGGCGAGCCGGTCAAACTCGTGCGGCCAGGCGTAGTTGTTGCGATCAAACGCGCGAATCATCTGCCGGATGACTTCATAGACCCCGAGCGAGTGGGAAAATCGGCTGTGGTCGCCGCCGGGATAGGCGAAGTAGGTGCAGCCCAGTTGACGGATACGCCGCAAGCGTTGCATCTCCCGGGTGTTGATTAAATCCCAAATTAGTGGATCATGTACATAGATGTACCCGTGCACGGGATCCTTCAAAACTTTTTCGTCTTCCGTCATGCTCATCCACGGCCACCCCCCGCATTCGATAGTAGCACGATTTGCCGCGAAGGCCTGGTACAATACCGCTAGCAAGCGTCCGACATGACGACACTTACCATCCGGGGGGCATGACCATGACCGTGTCGACCATCTCCATCGACTCTGCATTCTTTCGACAAGCGTTTTCCGAACTGGCGCAAATTGGACGCGATCCATCGGGCCGCGGCTACCAGCGACTGGCTTGGTCGGAGGCGGAACGGGAGGCGCACCGCTGGTTTCGCGACCGGGCCGGCCAATTGGGACTTGAAGTTTTTACCGACGCTGCCGGCAACAGCTTTGCCGAATTAGCATCTCCGGAAAGCGGTCCGGCTTTGGCGATAGGTTCTCACCTCGATACCGTCCCCTTCGGGGGCGCCTATGATGGGGGTTATGGAGTGGTCGGCGCCCTGGCCGCTGCTGAAGCGATCCAGCGCTCTGGGTTGAAACTCTCCCGACCCCTCCGGGTCTGCGCCTTCACCGACGAGGAAGGGCCGCGATTCGGGACCGGTTTGCTGGGCTCCAAAGCGTTGGCGGGCGCCCTCGACATGGATTTGGTGCGGCGGGCCCAAGACCGCGAAGGCACGCCCCTGAAGGACGCCATGGCCCGGTTCGGTTTGGATCTTGAGGATCTCCCGTCCGCGGCTCGCGTGCGGCCCACCTTTTTGGGCTACCTCGAGCTCCACATCGAACAAGGTCCGCGGTTGGAACAAAGCCATATCCGCACCGCAGCCGTTACCGCGATCACCGGCATCCGGCAGGTCTCGCTGCACTTCGTGGGTAAAACCAACCACGCGGGCACGACGCCCAAGCCCGATCGGCGCAATGCGCTGAGAGCCGCTGCCGAAACCATCGCCCGGTTCAGCCCCTGGGTGGATGCTCAGGAGGAACTCGTCGCCAATCCCGGACAGATCACTGTGCATCCCAATGCGGCCAACGTGGTACCCGGCGAAGTGCGCTTGGACTGGGACGTACGATCGCCCGACCCCAATCGACTCCAAGCCGCCGTTGAGTACCTTATCACCGTCGCAGAAGACGTGAGCCGGCCCTTCCATATTTCGGTGGACTCCCAAATCTTTCACGACGTGCCTCCCTGCCCCATGCATCCAGACTGGATCGAATTGGTCGCATCAGCCGCCGAGCGGTTAAACTTATCCTGCGATCGACTCGTTTCATGGGCTGGCCACGACGCGGGGGTCTTGGGCAGGGTCATGCCGGCCGCGATGATTTTCATTCCCAGCCGCGCCGGGGTGAGCCACGCTCCCGAAGAGTATTCCACCGACGAGGCCATGCTGGACGGCGTGCGGCTGTTGGCTCAGACAGCCGCGGACTTGCTGACGCGGGAGGCCGAATCATGACCAACACCATCTACTGCCCGGACATGGCCGTGGTGGACGGCCATCTGTTGCATCGGCCAAGCTTCCTAGTGGCGGAGGATGGCCGTATCCAGCACCTGGACCATGTCGACGCGCTCCACCGCGAGTTTCCTGAGGCCGTAGTGGTGAGACTGGACAACCAGATTTTGCTCCCCGGCACTGTCAACGGCCACAACCATGGGTTCCAGGTGCTCATGCGAGGCATGGGCGAGGATATGGACTTTATGACCTGGCGAAGCCGCGTGCTGTATCCCGTCTCAGAACAGTTGAGCCACTACGAGATCTACGAATCGGCCCGCTTAGCGTATTGGGATATGCTGCGGCATGGCGTCACCGCGGTGGCCGACTTCTTCTATCTGAACGATCAAGGGGTCGAGAATGCCTTGGCGGTCGCCCGTGCGGCCCGGGACGTCGGCATCCGGCTCCTCCTGGCACGCACCTTCTATGACTGGGAGGGCGCCCCGGTCCGCTACCGCGAATCCCCGCAGGCCGCTCATGACAATACGCTGGCACTGAGCCGCGCACTCGAGGAGGAAGGGCTCACCAAATGGGTCGCCCTGCACGTGGCGCCCCACTCGCCGCACGGCGCATCCCAAGCAATGGTGGAAGCGGCGCAGGCGACCGCCCAGGAGCTCGACACCTATTTGCACATTCACGTCGCCGAGGGAAAATATGAGCGCGACACGATGCTGTCCCGCCATCAGCTGACACCCATCCAATGGTGCGAAAAAGCGGGCGCATTGGGCCCGAAGAGTTTGGCCATCCACGCCGTATGGGCCGACGAAGGTGATCTGGAGATTCTTAAACGCACCGGAACGTCAGTGGTGCACAATCCGGCCAGTAACATGATTCTGGGCGACGGCATCGCTCCGGTCATCGAAATGCTGCATAAGAACATCCCGGTCCTCTTAGGAACCGACGGCGGCTGCACCAATGACCGCCACTCCATCTTCGACGACATGCGCATGGCCGCCCTGCTGCAAAAGGTCCGGATGACGGATTCCAGCGTGATTGACGCCGACACCGTATTCCGCATGGGAACCGCCCAAGCCAGCCGCTCACTAGGTCTTAACAGCGGGAGGCTCTTGCCAGGGGAGATGTTTGACGCCGTCACCGCCCGCCTCGACGACCCGTCACTCTTGCCGGGACCGGTAACGGTGGGCCATCTTGTCTACGCCATGGCGGACACCGCCATCCAGACGGTTTATGTCGGAGGCGAACGGGTCATCCACCAAGGTCAGCCCACCCGATTCGACCCCAACCCCCTGATCGCCTGGGCCCGTACCTGGCAGTCCGCACACTAACCAGAAAGACGAAAGCCCCCGACTATTGGGGGCTTTTCCCGGGGCCTAACGGCCGCCATTTTTCCCTTTCTTGGCTCGATTCTGCCGCGCAAAGGCTATCATCATACCCAGTCCGAACAGCAGAATGAGCCCGCCGACATCGCTTATGGTCCCCCGGTAATTTTTAGCCACCAAGTGGGACACGCCCATGACCAGCAGTCCAATGGAGATAACCACCGAGCTGCGGTTGCTCTTGCCGATCACGCCCAAGACCAAACCCACCGCACCCAGCACAATTTCCAACCATCCGAAGCCCGCACCGCCCACGACAACCCCTCCATCCTGGAGTGACTCTTTCGCGATGAGGCCGCCATTCACCTGCCCTGGGAGCCACTCATATCATGAGCATGATTCTTCAACATTTCGAGCTTCATGCAAAGAAGTGATATGATGCAGAGTCCCAAAATTGTCGATCATAGGGGTCGACGACGCCGAGGGCATGGATTTTGGATGTTGCTGCTCGCGATTGGTCCCGGAGTATTAGGTCTTGCCGCCGACAATGATGCCGGCGGAATGTTGTCTTATGCCGTCACTGGCGCTGCCCACCATTTATGGTGGTTCATGGCCGCCCTAGCCGGGATGGCTCCCTTGACCTATGTGGTGCAAGAACTGGCCTTGCGGGTTGCCTTTGCCACCCAAAAGCCATACGGCCAGGTGATTCGGGAACAGCTGGGGGGTGCCTGGTCGCGGCTTAACGGCACTGTCTTGCACGTCCTCAACCTGGTGATTCTCATCACGGAGTTCTTGGGTATGGCGATGGGTGAAAACCTCATGGGAATCCCGTGGGCCGTGTCCGTGCTGATTGCCTTCGGGATCGTACTGGCGATTACCTCCACGGGCCGCTACCAGTCGGTCGAACGCATTTTATTGTGGATTGCGTTATTAAACCTCGTGTTTATCCCCGCCGCCCTGTTTTTGCACCCCGCAGTTGGCGCCTGGCATCGCGCATTTGCCGGGGCCGCCACCCCCCGATTGGGATTTCTCGTTCTGTCGCTGGCCGGCAATGCCATGGCTCCATGGATGATTTATTGGCAGCAAAACGCCGTGTGGGCCGGTCAAGTCCGCTCTCTTAAAGCAGGCCGTCAAGACATCATTATTGGGGTGGTGGCCCAAATTGTCATGGCCATCGTCGTAATGACTATCGGCGCCCTAACGCCCGGCAGCAGCCACAGCGCGGTGAGTAATCCCATCCTCTGGATTTCGACGCACGACGGGCGCCTGGTGGGCAGTCTATTTGGCTTGGGCATTTTCAATGCCGGATTTCTGGCGGCCTGCACCATTTCCCTATCTTCGGCCTGGATGGTGCGCGAGTCGTGGTCGCCTGGCACCGCTGCACGGCAAGAAATGCCCACCCGCGGCGGGCTTTTCGCCCTGCATGCGGTGACACTAGGCGTCGCAGCCGTTCTCGCTATCACGCTCTTAGTTCCCAGTGGAACCCTGGCGCTTTGGGCCCAAGCCTTGGGCGCAATTTGGATGCCGGTGAGTCTGGTAACACTCGGTCTCATCGCCCGCAATCGCCGCACCATGGGCCCGATGGCCATCCGCTGGCGCCGGCAAGTGGGATTGTCGGCCATCATCCTGCTGTTTGTCGGTTTAGGCGTGCTGGGTCTTCTCGGGACCTAGAGGTCCCGCACCGCCACCGTACAGCGAGACATACAGATGAGCCGGTCATCCTCGTCTACAATCCGGATATCCCACACAAACGTGGTGCGGCCCCGGTGCACGGGCACCGCCCGCGCCGTCACCACCCCGTCCCGTTTGGGGCGGATGTGGTTGGCATTAATCTCCAAGCCAGCCGCCATCTGCCGTGTGAGGTCGATGTTGACCGCCGTCCCGAGGGATGCCACCGTCTCGGCCAGCACCACGGAGGCCCCTCCATGCAAGATGCCAAACGGCTGGTGGGTACGATGGTCGACCGGCATGGTGGCCACCACCAAGTCTTTCTCCACGGTCACGCGCTGGATGCCTAAAACTGCCTCAATCGTGTTGGTTCCGTCAGCGAGCATGCTTATCCCTCCGCCTTCCATCCTATCCGAAAACCGCTTCATGGGCGTCTCGGTTTTCCGGTATGATAAGGAAAATGAGGAGGGTTCCCATGGCCGACCGTACACCCCTGTCAGCAGCTTTGACCTACTTGGCAGCACATCGCGAAGCGCACCTCGACGAGGTCCGCAACTTCTTAACCATTCCCAGCATTTCCGCGTTAAGTGCTCATAAGTCGGACGTGGCGCGCGCCGCCGAGTGGCTCAAGGACCGGTTAGCGAATGCCGGGTTCATCGATGCCCGCGTGGATGCAACCCCAGGCAATCCCATTGTGCGGGCATCCAGCGGACACCGTCCAGGACTCCCCACCGTCTTGGTCTATGGCCACTATGATGTCCAACCCGTCGATCCGCTGGAATCCTGGACCCATCCGCCATTCAGTCCCACCGTGGAAAACAACATTCTCTACGCGCGAGGATCGAGCGACGACAAGGGGCAAGTCTTCATGCAGCTCATTGCGGCTGAAGCCTGGCAAAAGACCAGCCAGCTGCCCGTAAACCTGAAATTTATCTTCGAGGGTGAAGAAGAAATCGGCAGCGTCCACCTAGAGCAGTATATTGTCGACCACCAAGAGGACCTGAAAGCGGACTTGGCGGTGATCTCCGATACTCCCATGTACCAGGACGGCTATCCAGCCGTCTGTTATGGCCTGCGGGGGCTGACGTCCCTGGAAATTACGGTGCAAGGCCCCTACCAGGATCTGCATTCGGGGGTCTATGGCGGTGCCGTGCAAAACCCTGCCCATGCTTTGGCGCGGCTCATCGCCTCCCTGCACCACGACGACGGCCGGGTCGCCGTGGACGGTTTCTACGACGCGGTC
>JAJZBJ010000045.1 GCA_021798975.1 Bacillota bacterium
TTCCTGGTGGCGGTGGCGGACGGTGTGGGCGGCGGTCCGGCAGGACAAGAGGCCAGCCGCTTGGCGCTGGAGACGCTGGATGACGCGGTGGGACTGGACGTGACCGACATCCGCAGGCTGGCATCCGCCGTGTCCCTGGCGAACCGGCGAATTTTCGAGTCGGGCCAGCGGGATGATTCCCTCACTGGAATGGGCACCACGCTGACTTCAGCGGTGGTATTCCCCAATCGGCTGTTTCTGGCTCATGTAGGGGATTCTCGTGCCTATAAACTCTTGGAGGACCATTTAGTCCGTCTGACCATTGACCACTCCCTCGCGGGGGAGATGGAAGCAGCCGGCGGCTTAACCGCCGAGGAGGCGCAGCAGCATCCCAATCGGCATGTTCTGACGCGCGTGGTGGGACCCTTTGACCGGGTGCGGATTGACGTCGTGGAAATGCCCTGGCAGGACGAGGACCGTCTCTTGTTGTGCACCGACGGGCTCACCGCCGTACTCAGCGACGATGACATTATGGAATTGAGCCGCCAATATCGTGGCCAACAGCTGATTGACGCCCTGATCGAGTCGGCCCTGACCCGCGGGGGGCCCGACAATATCACGGTCGTGCTAGCCGAAGGCGTGCAGGAACAGGGTGAGCACAATGGTAGGTAACATCCTGGGCAACCGTTACGAAGTTTTGGAACGCATCGGCACGGGCGGCATGTCCCTGGTCTATCGAGCCCGCGATATCACCCTGAACCGGCTGGTCGCGGTGAAAATTTTAAAACACCAGTGGGCCGAGGACGAGGAAGTTGTTCGACGCTTCGATCAGGAGGCGCGTGCGGCGGCGTCTTTGGTGGATCGCCATATTGTGCAGGTATACGATGTGGGCCGCGAGGAACCGGATATCCACTACATGGTCATGGAGTTGGTCGCGGGGGAAACCTTGCGGGCAAAAATCGACCGTGAAGCGCCGCTCCCAGTGGCGACCGCTTTGGACATCGCTGACCAAGTGGCCCAGGGTCTCGAGGTGGCGCATGCCAAGAAACTGGTGCACCGCGATATCAAGCCGCAAAATGTCTTGGTTGGACCGGACGGGGATGTGAAGGTGACAGACTTCGGCATTGCGTATGCCGCCACCACCGGAACCTTGGTCAATACCGGATCCATGCTGGGCACGGTGCAATACCTGAGTCCCGAACAGGCGCGAGGCAAATTAATTGGGCCGCACTCCGACTTATACTCGCTGGGTGTGGTGCTGTTCGAAATGCTGACGGGCAAGTTGCCGTTCGAGAGCGACAGCGCCATTGGCGTGGCCATCAAGCACTTGCAGGATGAACCGCCCCGCATCGACACCATCCGCAACGATGTGACGCCGCAGGTGGCGAATGTGGTGGAGCGGGCTCTCAGCAAGGATCCGGCGGAGCGTTACCAGTCGGCCCACGCCATGCGGCAAGACATTGCGCGGGTTCTCCATCCGGAAGAGGCCGCACCGGAGCCCCCGGTCGCCGCTCCCGCGCCCGTACCCGAAGGGGGTCCGAATCGCCGCAAGGAGAAGGGGACCGAGGACGGCGCCAAGCCGGGCAAGACCAAATCCCGCAAATGGTGGCCCTATGTCATTGCAGCAATCGTTCTGGCACTCCTGGTGGGCGGCATCGTCTATGCCTTCCATCGCTGGCTGAACCCCAACGTGGAGACGGTGCCCAACTTGCAGGGCTACTCGGTGAGCCACGCACGGTCAGTGCTGAAAGCTCGCGGGCTTTCTGTGGCGGTGGTGGGCCATGCCCCATCCAGCACCGTCGCAAAAGGCCGCATCCTCCGAGAGAATCCATCGGCGGGAACGGACGTCAAGTCCGGCCAGATGGTGAGTTTGGTGCTGTCGTCGGGGCCATCGACGGAACCCATGCCGAGTCTGCGCCAGGAGGATGTCTACTTTGCCCGGCAATCCTTGCATGTCCTCGGCATCACGCATATCACGGTTCACCACGTGGCTTCCAGTCTTCCAGGCGGAGAGGTCGCGCGCCAGAGCCCGCACGCGGGGCAGTCGGTATCGCAGAACACCCACGTTACGCTGTGGGTATCGAACGGCGTCAACACGTCTACGGCGATCATGCCGAACCTTAGCGGCCTGACGGTGTCGGCGGCCGCGACTAAGTTGGCCCAGATGAGCATTGCCGTGGGGACCCCTAGTCAGATGTATTCGACTGAGCCGGCCAATACCATCATTGACCAGAGCCCGGCACCGTATTCAGGGGTTCAGGGCGTCACCAGTGTGAGCGTGACGGAATCCAGCGGGCCGAGTCCGGTGAGCGCCTCCTTGCCGAGGAATGAGACCACAATACGGCTGACCATTCCATCCAGCGCCAGCCCCAAGTCGCTCTTGAAGCTTGTGGTGACGGACCAGGCAGACAATGAAGAAGTATTCTACGAGCAGGTGAATCCAGGGCAGAGTGTTGTGGATCCGGTGGTTTGGTACGGGAGCAGCGGGCAGTTGCTGGTCTCGCTCAACGGCCAGGCCGAACCGCCCCAGGCACTGACACCCAACGGCAGCTCATCGAGTCCGTCGCAGTCTGGTCCGGGAAACTCGCCGTCCCCGGGAAATTCTCCGTCGCCAGGGAACTCGCCTTCGCCGAATGCGGGAGGTTAAATGGAAGGTCTCGTAACACTGTTGGAGGCCAATCGTCCCACGGTGCAGTCGGCAGATGGACAAACCTATCTGTGTTATCTCAAGGGTCGCATTAAGCGTGATGTCGGTCGGATCATGGTCGGCGACAGAGTGCAGTTTGAACCGACCGACGAGGGGGAGGCCCGCATCGACGCGGTGCTTCCGCGGGCGAACCAGTTGCTCCGGCCCCCCGTTGCCAACGTCTCCGGGTTATTGGTGGTCTATAGCCTGGCGGAGCCCCAGGGCAGTTTGGAACTATTGGACAAACGTTTGGTCATGGCGCACCTTACCGGCCTGGAGGCGGAGATTATCATATCCAAAACCGATGTGGCCCCGGACCCCTCGGCACTTAGAGACCTGGTCGAGCGGTACCGAGAGATTGGATATCGGGTGTGGTTGGTGTCCAGTCCCCAACGATGGGGCATAACGGAGATGCTGGAATACCCACGCACCGGCATCTGGGTTCTCACCGGTGAGAGCGGGGTGGGGAAGTCGACGCTCTTAAAGGCCCTTTTACCGGATGCTCTCGCCAGCACCCAGGCGTTGAGCCGTGGGGGGCGGGGGCAGCAGACCACCCGCTGGGTCCGTCTCTATCGAATGCCGGCCGGCTATTGGCTGGCCGACAGCCCTGGTTATACTGCGTTGGAAACCGCGGTTGCGGAACCCAGCCGAATTCTTGCTGCGTTCGACGATCTGACGGGATGGGAGTGCCGATTCAGCGATTGCCTGCATGGTCTGGAACCCGGTTGCGGTGTTGTCGAGGCGGTGCAGCGGGGCCACGTAGCGGAATGGCGGTGGCGCCACTACCGGAAACTGGTTTCCGAGTGGGTCAAGAAAAGTTATTAGGAGAGGAGCCGCTCAATGCTGCAAATAGCGCCATCGATTTTGTCAGCGAATTTCGGACGATTGGCGGAGGACATTCAGAAGGTCGAGGCTGCGGCCGACTTGCTACACCTCGATATCATGGACGGCCGGTTCGTGCCAAACATTACCATTGGCCCGATGGTTGTCGAAGCTGTCCGAAAGACGACTGATTTGCCCCTCGATGTGCATATGATGATTGTGGAACCTGATCGATACTTGTCCGATTTTCGCAATGCCGGGGCCGACATGATTTGCGTGCATTGGGAGGCGTGTCCCCACATCGAACGCACGGTGGATCAAGTTCACCGTCTGGGAGCGCTAGCCGGCGTGGCTATCAATCCAGGAACCCCTGTTGAGCTTCTCACGGATATCTTGCCGGAACTGGATTATGTACTGGTGATGAGTGTCAATCCGGGGTTTGGCGGCCAGCAGTTCTGGCCTCGAGCGGTGGAGAAGCTAGCCCGGGTTCGGGCCCTGAGAGGCGACCGCGATCGGCCGCTCATCGAGGTGGACGGAGGGATTAACCGCGATACGGCGCCGCTGGTGCGCAAGGCAGGCGCGGAAATTTTGGTAGCCGGCTCATTTGTGTTCGGGGCCGACGATCCGGCTCGGCAAATCGAAATTCTGAAGGCGGAGTGACACCTTTCTCCCCATGGCTTCGTAGCATGATGATTGCCACGATCATCAAATGGGCGAAGGGGGTGGGGAGATGCGATCGTTCCGCTACGGATTGCGGTTTCGCACGAATGGTCCCAAGAAAATTTGGGGAGTGGCGGCCGGTGTGGCTGGAGCTCTGCTCATCCTGAAAGTGTTGCCGCTGTGGATCTGGCCGTTTGGTATCGGGCTGTGGCTGTTGTGGGCTGGTCTGGGACCATTGGTTGTGGGAGGCGCGTTAATCTGGGTCGGTTGGCGAATGTTGTCAGCATGAGGCGTTCTGTGATGGAGACACCAGAAAGGATGAGTGCGAATGCAGGTGCAAGTTGTCAAGGTACCGCGGGTGGTCGGTAAAATCTTGCAAGTGGTTCTAGGGATTTGGCGAACCAAATAGCTGATGAGGTGATGAGAACGGATTATCGGATTCGGGCGACGGCGGCGGACGGGATGCTGAGGGCAGTGGCCGTAACCACGACCACAGCAGCCCGCGAGGCGCAATTGGCCCACCGGGCTTGGCCGGTGGCCGCCGCCGCCATGGGCCGGCTGATGAGCACAGCCGCCATCCTGGCGGCCGACATGAAAGATGATGAGGGCCGTATCAGCGTTGAGGCCCATGGTGATGGCCCGTTGGGCCGGGTCGTGGCCGAGGTGAGCCCCCAGGGCGCAATGCGGGCCCGCGTACAGCACCCCGACGTGGAACTGCCGTTGCGGCCAGACGGCAAATTGGCCGTGGGACAAGCAGTCGGGGTGGATGGATTTTTCCGCGTGATGCGCCAGGATGCTTTCGGGGATTGGTATCAAGGCCAAGTAGAACTGCAGACTGGCGAAATTGGCGATGACTTTTTGCATTATCTGATGCAGTCGGAGCAGGTGCCTAGCGCGGTATCGTTAGGCGTTTTAGTGGGCCAAGAGGGTTTAGTGATCGGGTCGGGTGGTGTCATGGTGCAAGCGCTCCCGGGGTGTCCCCGCGAATTGGTGGACGAGACGGCCGCACGGTTCGGGGGACTGACACAAATAAGCCGTCGGCTGGCCGACGGCGAAACGTTGGAAAATTTAATTCGGATGGTGTTGCCGGAACCCGTGCACTGGCATCCGCAGGAATCATTGCAATGGTCTTGCTGGTGTGATCGGGAACGGATTGCCGATATGCTTCGCACGCTGCCCGATTCCGATCTCGAGGACCTTATCAGCGATGGCGGCGCGGAAGTCACCTGCCACTTTTGCCGCACTGCATATCAATTCAACGTATCCGATATCGAATCATTCCGCCGGAGCGGCGCCGATCATTAGATGGCGCGCTCCACGCGGCCTGACCGCAGACATCGGGTGCAGACGTAAATCCGCTTGGTGCGTCCGTCAATGCGAGCCCGCACGCGCTGGATGTTAGGCTTCCACACGCGTTTGGTCTTTTTGTGCGAGTGGCTCACGTTGTTGCCGTGAACCGTGTGCTTGTCGCAAATTTCGCAACGGTATGCCATGTTCGGAACCTCCTTCGACGCCGTGACATTCCTAGCTATGGTAACATAGTGGTCAAGTAGATGCAAGCCGGAAAGGGTTGTGGAACGTGGAGAAACGGACCGAATGGGGGCAAACCGTGGTGCACGACGACGTCCTTCAAGCCGTCGCGGCGCGCGCCGTGTTGGCGGTTCCTGGAGTGGTGCAAATGAGCCAGCACGGCATAGGCGATAATCTGAATTCCCTGGTTCGGCATGAACTGTTGAACCGGGGCGTGCGGGTATCGGAAACCGGCGACGGGCATTATGCCATCGATTTATACGTTGTGCTGCAGTACGGCATACGCATTGCACAGGTAGGCCGGCAAATTGGCCATGAGGTCAATGCGGCGCTCCACGAGGCAGTCGGGGCGTTCCCCGATCACATCACGATTCACGTAGAGGGAGTCCGGGCTGTTGGCGAAAAGTAATGCGACTCCTGATCTGTGGCGGATGGTGGGCGCCACCTTGCGCGATTGGATGCATGCAGCCCGGGACGAACTGCGGCGCTATGAAGAGACTATTAATCAATTAAACGTCTTTCCCGTTCCTGACGGGGATACGGGCCGAAACATGGCGGCGACGCTGCAAGCGGCGGTCGAGGCGCTTCACAATGCCGGACCGCTGTCCTTGGGGGAGGCCTGGGAGCGGGTGGCAGAGGGCGCGTTGATGGGCGCGCGTGGCAATTCCGGGGTCATTTTGTCCCAATTGCTGGCGGGGTTCGCCGAGGCTGCCCGGGACCGGGTTTATTGGGAAGCTCATGATTTCAAACAGGCGCTGGGGGAAGCCGCCCACCGGGCTCGGCAACAGGTGAAAGAACCGGTCGAGGGAACCATTCTGACGGTGGCGGACCAGGCCTACGAAGGCTGCCTAACCGATGGCAGTCTGCTGGACGCGCTGGAGAGTGCGGTCCGGGCCGCTGAGACGGCTCTGGCGCGGACGCCTGAGCAACTGCCGCAATTGCGGCAGCATGCCGTCGTGGATGCCGGGGCTCGGGGGTATGTTGCCATGCTGGCCGGTTGGTTGGCTGCAGCATCGGGGCGCTGGTCGCCCGGCGATTCGGCTGTGCAAGGGCCGGCGGCGGCCGCGCCGCCGGGCCGATTTAGCGCCGATGTCCGCTATTTTTACGATGTGGAAGCGCTTTTGTATCGACTGATCGCGGTGAATCCGGAACGCGAGTTGGCGGAAGGGCTGTCGCAAATCGGCGATTCCATCGTCATCGCGCCGGCCTCCGGGATGGTCAAGGTCCACGTGCATACGGATAACCCGACCGCCCTCATGGAGATCTTGACGGCGGTTGGCACGGTTCGTCAGATGGAGATGCTGGACATGCGCCAGCAGGTGGACGAGCGAAACGAGGCGGAAGCGCGTTTGACGGTGGTGGTCGATTCCGCCTATCACCCTCTGTTTCCAGACTGTCGGACGGTGGTCCCGTCCGAGGGGCAGGACAGGCCGGGGGTTTTGTGGATTGGCGGCCCTGAGATTCTGGCGGAGGCTGTTGCGGTTCCGACTGTGGCTCAGGCTGGGCAGGCGGTATTGGAATATCTGCCCGGTGACGCCTGGCAGGACAATCGCCGTCGGTTAACTCAGGTTCTGTCTGCGATGCGCCATTGGGCCGTGGACAAGAGCGGTGAAACCTACCAGTGGAGTGGCGGAGTGGGGTCGCAGGAGACGTTGCTGTCCGACCTGCGGCGTTCTGCTGAGGTCGGTGGCGTGGTGACAGTCTACCTCAGTCAGCATGCAGATCGGGAGGAGGCGATGTTTTGGCAGGAGGCGCTCGACGCCGCGGTGGTCCAGGTTCCGCGCGCAACGCCATGGATGGAGGTCGTCTGGCAGCCCTAGGGCTGAATGACCGCGTATCGGTTCTGCCCGGCGTGGGGCCCAAACGCGCTCGAGACCTAGAGAAGCTTGGGGTTGAGACCATCGCGGATTTTCTGACCTTGTGGCCGCGCAAGCACTTGGACCGGACTGTAGTCACGCCGCTGTGGCAGGTGGCCCCTGGGGGGCCATGGACGGTGCGGGGCCGCGTGGAATCCGCTCAAGAGCATTATCTGGGGCCGCGCAAAAGCTATCTCAGGGTACGGATTGGTGATGGCAGCGGCAATTTGGAAGCCACGTTCTTTCACGCCGGATGGTTGAAGCGTCAGTTGGTGCCGGGTACCGAGGTCATGCTGTCCGGCCGCGTCGAGATGTTTCGCCACCGGCTCACGATGACGCATCCCGAGGTGGAGGTGCTGGATGGCGGGCGCGCGCCGCGCCTGGGTCTTATTCCGGTCTATCCCCTGTCTGGAGACTTGAAGCAGCGATTCGTTCAAGACTTAGCCGAGGTGGTGGTTCGTCATTGGGCCATGCAGGTGGCGGAACCACTCCCCGAATGGCTCCGAACGACGGAGGAGCTGGTCGACCGGCCATGGGCGGTCTTGCGCCAGCATTTTCCGGAAACCGCGGACGAGATGGAGGCGTCGCGGCGGCGGCTGGTATTCGATGAGTTTTTGCGGATGTCCTTGGCGGTGTTGTGGCTGCATCGACCTCAAGAGGCAGCGGCCGCGCCGGCCTTCGATGTGAACCGGACCCCGCTCATGACCTCGATACTGGCGCGCTTGCCGTTTGCCCTCACGCCTGGACAACAGGCAGCATGGCATGACATCGCCCAGGATTTGGCCAGGCCCCGCCCCATGGCGCGCCTTCTGCAAGGCGATGTGGGATCGGGGAAGACGGTCATGGCGGTCTTGACCATGGCGGCCGCGGTGGGCAATGGCTATCAAGCGGCGTTGATGGCGCCGACGGAGCTTTTGGCCGAGCAGCACGGAACACTGCTCGCGCAGTGGCTGGAGCCCTTGGGAGTCCCCGTTGTGATGGTCACCGGGCGGGGCAAGGATGCTGACGGACTTGAGCGGTTGGCCGCAGGGGAACCCTTGGTGGCGGTGGGCACGCATGCGCTAGTCTCGGATAGAACGCGGTTTGGCCGCCTCGGGGTCGTCGTGGTGGATGAGCAACACCGTTTTGGAGTTCGGCAACGATCCCAATTAGGGGAGAAGGGCCTGTTCCCGCATATGTTGGTGATGACGGCCACGCCTATTCCACGCACCCTCGCCCTGACGGTCTACGGAGATTTGGAAGTGTCCCAAATCCGCGGCTTGCCGCCCGGCAGAAAGCCCATTCAAACGATACATCTCCCCATGGCCGAACGCCGCGCGGCCTATCTCAAGGTCATGGAAGCGGTCAAACAGGGGCATCAAGCCTATGTGATTTGCCCCCTGGTGGAGGAGAGTGAAGAGAGCCAGGGACGGGCCGCGACCCTGCTGGCGGAAGGCATGCGTCAAATCCCCGGGTGGCGGGTGGGCCTGGTGCACGGCCGGATGGCCCCGCCCGAAAAAGCCGCGGTGATGGAGCAGTTTCGGCGCGCAGAGTTGGATGTTCTGGTGGGAACCACTATTCTAGAAGTAGGCGTCGATGTACCGAATGCCACGGTCATGGTGATCGAGGAAGCCGACCGGTTTGGTTTGGCCCAGTTGCACCAGCTGCGCGGCCGCGTGGGCCGTGGGTCCGCCCCATCATCCTGTTACCTGCTGGCCGACCCGTCCACCCAGGAGGGACAAGCGCGCCTGGAGGCGATGGTCCGCACCCAAGACGGACTGGAGTTGGCCGAAGAGGACTTAGCGCTGAGGGGGCCGGGCGAGGTGCTGGGTATGCGCCAGCATGGGGTAGCTGGTTTTCAACTGGCCAATCCGCTCAAGGATCTGGCGCTTTTAGAGCGGGCCCGCAGCGTGGCTCGGGACATCTTGGCCCGAGATCCGGAATTGGCGTCGGACGAACACCACGGCCTGCGGCAGTGGGTATTCGAAGCCTTGGAAGCGGCATTGCCGAGTCATGTCCTGCACTAGGCGGCGGGGCCACGGAGGGATGAAGTATGACACCGGACGAAAGCCGAAGTTGGATTGGATGGACGTTCTTCAGCAACCATGCCCATGTGATTATTCTTATGGCACGGAGTCCCATGATTCGCACGCGCGATTTAGCGCAGCAAATCGGGATCACGGAACGGGCGGTGCAACGCATCATTGCCGATTTAGTGGAGGGGGCGTATGTGTCGCGGGAGCGGATCGGGCGCCGCAACCGCTACCTGGTTCACGAAGACCGCTTCCTCCGCCACCCCGTGGAAGGGGACTGCCGGATTGCCGATTTGCTGGCGGCGGTTTCGCCCAAGGCGGATTGACAGCGGATGAGCGGATGTGCTAAGGTGGGAGCACTAATAGATCGACAGGCGATGAATGGGAAAAGTACCCGCCAGGTAGCCTTAGAGCGAGTCGGGGATGGTGAAAGCCCGGCAGGTGAACGGCGGCGAATGGTCCCAGGAGCTGCTACCCGAACGAAGTAGGCGTAGCCGGACTCTTCCTCCGTTACACGGGAAGGCATATCGGATCCCTGCGATCCCGTATGTGTGAGAGAGGCCGTATGGCCTAATTGGGGTGGTACCGCGGAGAAACCTTCGTCCCTTTGGGGGATGAGGGTTTAATTGTTGTTTGCGGAGGGAAAGATTTGGAAACCATTATTCGGCATCCGGGCGAGCAGGTGTGGGACGACGGGAAACAGCCCCACGTCGCGGTGGTACGGCGTTACGCGGTCGACCAACTGACACCGATTTCCGCGTACTTGCGCTTGAGGCCCTTGGGCGCCCACACGCTCTTGGAGAGTGTGGAAGGCGACGACAAGGTTGCCCGCTACTCGTTTATTGCGTTGGGCGAATGGGCCCGCTTGTTGGAGGCCGACGGTCAGGCTGTTTTGGTCAGCCCGGAAGGGACGGAAGTCGACGCCGACCCGCTGAAACTATTGCGAAAGCAGCATCTGCGGCAGCATATCGGGATTCCGGCAGACTTCCAGATGCCGTTTGTGGGCGGGGCGGTCGGATACTTCGCCTACGATTGGGTCCGGTCGCTGGAGCGCCTGCCCCGCCGCCATGACGCCAAGGGCCCTCTGTGGGAATGGGTATGGCCTAAGGCGGTGGTCGCATTCGACCACCGGCGGCAGGAGGTCACGGTCATCGTTGAGACCTTACGGGATCAAATGGAACAAGGCCGGGCCCGGTTGGAAATTCTGGTGGAAGCCTTACGCCAGCCTTTGATGCTGGCAGAACCCATGGGACGAGCTTTGACGGCGGTAGAGTCGACCTTGACCGAGGAGAACTTCCGGAACATGGTGGAAGCGGCGAAGGACTACATCACCGCTGGGGACATTTTTCAAGTGGTGTTGTCGCAGCGGCTGGGAGCCCGTATTGCGGGGGACCCATTCAGCTTGTACCGGCGCTTGCGCCATGTGAATCCGTCGCCTTACCTGTTCTTTTTGGAAACGCCCCGGCGTACGCTGGCCGGCTCGTCACCCGAAACGCTGGTGAGGGTCGAAGGGGCCACGGCCATCAACCGACCTATTGCGGGTACCCGTCCCCGGGGACTGACTCCGGAAGAGGATGAGGCGCTGTGGGAGGAACTCGTGAACGATCCCAAGGAGCGGGCCGAACACGTGATGCTGGTGGATTTGGCCCGCAATGATCTCGGAAGAATTTGCGAGTATGGCACGGTCACGGTAGACGAATTTATGGCCAAGGAGATGTACTCCCACGTCATGCACCTCGTCTCCGAGGTGCGGGGCCGTTTGAAGCCCGATATGGACGCCATGGATGTATTGGCCGCGTCATTTCCGGCGGGGACGTTGACGGGGGCTCCCAAGATACGGGCCATGGAGATTATCGAGGAACTGGAGCCTGATGCCCGCGGTGCCTATGGCGGCATTGTCGGCTATTGGTCCCACCGCGGCGACCTCGACGCCTGTATCACGATTCGGACCCTCGAAATTGAGCAGGACATGGCCTACGTTCAGGCCGGTGCCGGTATCGTGGCAGACTCCGACCCGGGGTTGGAATACCAGGAGTCTCTGAACAAAGCGGCCGCCGCGTTGAAGGTGCTGTCCCCAGAAGAGGAGGAGTGGCTGTGATTTTAGTCATCGACAACTATGACTCCTTTACCTACAACCTAGTCCAGTACTTGGGGCAAATGTCCGAGCTGGAGGTGGTGCGGAACGACGCGGTGAGTATTGAGGACGTGATCTCGCGCCGCCCCTCAGGCATTGTGATTTCGCCCGGTCCGGGCCGCCCCGAACACGCTGGGATAATCGTCGACCTCATCCGTGCGTTGCAAGGGTCGGTTCCGATTTTGGGAGTCTGTCTCGGACACCAGGCAATCGCCATGGCGTATGGCGGCGATGTGGTTCCCGCCCCTTCCCTGATGCACGGCAAGGCCGACCACATGCATCACAGTGGGGCAGGCATCTTGAGGAACCTGGCCAATCCGTTTTTGGCGGGGCGCTACCATTCCCTAGCGGTGGACATTTCGCACGCTCCCGACTTGCAAGTCGATGCGACGAGTGCCGATGGCACGGTCATGGCCATATCCCACCGCGAGCATCCGGTGTTCGGTATTCAGTTCCATCCCGAGTCGGTCTTGACGCCGCAGGGAATGACCCTTTTGGCCCATTTTGTGGATGTGACCCAACGAGCCATGGTGAAAGGAGCCCAATCATGAGCCTAAGCGTCATCGCCGAATGTTTGGAGCAGCTGGGCCAGGGCCAGGGACTGACCCAAGACCAGGCGTACCAGTTAATGGACGCCATTATGCGCGGGGAGGCCACGCCATCCCAAATTGGCGGTGTGCTGATGGCGCTGCGGGTGCGCGGGGAGACCGTGGACGAATTGACCGGCTTTGCTCTCGCGATGCGGGAACATGCTGCACCAGTTCCGGTGAGGACCCGGCCTCTGATCGACACCTGCGGGACGGGCGGCGACCGTTCCTTCACGTTTAACGTCTCCACGGTCTCCGCCTTTGTCGTGGCCGGCAGCGGCCTTCATGTCGCCAAGCACGGCAATCGTTCGGCGACCTCCAAGAGTGGCAGCGCCGACTTGCTGGAGGCTCTGGGGGTGGCCATCCAGGCCGATGAGGCGTGGGCGGCACGCTTGATTGACGAAATTGGGTTCGGCTTCTTGTTCGCGCAACAGGTGCACACCTCCATGCGCCATGCGGGCCCTACCCGGCGAGAGCTGGGTGTGAGGACAGTCTTTAATGTGTTGGGGCCGTTAACCAACCCCTGTGCGCCGGACTATCAGCTGATGGGCGTCTTTGCCGCAGACTGGGTGGAGCGTATCGCGGCGGTGCTGGCGCGGTTGGGGGTGCAGCGGGCCATGGTGGTGCATGGCCATGGCGGGCTGGACGAGGTGTCGTTATCGGGTCCGACCCAATACAGTTTGGTTACCGATGCCGGCATCGAGAGCGGCCAATTTACCCCCGAGGATTTAGGCCTGCCCACCTACCCCGTTGGATCATTCGCGGGCGGGGACCCCGCCGCCAACGCCGACATATGCCGGCAGATCCTAAGCCAGCAGGCGGCGGGTCCGATGACCGATATGGTACTGGCCAATGCTGGCGCGGCGCTTTTCGTGGGGGGCGAAGCGGGATCGTTGCGCGAGGGCGTGGACCGTTCACGCGAGATTATCCGATCCGGCCGCGCGCACGAGGTATTGCAGGCGCTGATTCGGGCGTCCCAAGAATTGGCTCTGGAACGGAGGGACGCCTGATGTTCCTGGAATCCATTGTGGCCAGCGTCGACGAGCGAGTCGAGCGACTGATACCGGTTGCGGCTTTCCTGCGCGGCCGGGCTGAGCAAATGCCCCCCGTGCGCTCTTTAGCCGGAGCCCTCGATGGCCGCGGCGCGATGGCGGTCATTGCAGAATGCAAGCAAAAGTCCCCATCGAAGGGGTGGCTGACGCAAGAGTATGACCCCGTCCGGCAGGCCAAGACCTACGAGACGAACGGCGCCCGAGCCATTTCGGTGCTAACCGAGCCGCACTACTTTGCCGGGGAGTTGGCGCATCTGGATGCAGTGAGGGCCGCGGTCCAGGTGCCGGTACTCCGCAAGGATTTCGTCCGCCACCCGGTCCAATTATTCGAAGCCCGCGCACACGGGGCCGACGCCGCGCTGCTGATTGTCCGGATTGTGGACGATGCCCAGCTGGTGGACCTGTATCAAACGGCCCAAGGTATCGGGTTGGAGGTGCTGGTGGAAATTCATTCCGCCGCCGAGGCCGAGCGGGCCATGCGGCTCGATCCAGCTCTCGTGGGCGTGAACAACCGCGATTTGGACAGTTTTGAGACCCGCCTGGCCTTTTCACGCGAGATGGCCTCGGTGGTGGGGGGACGGGTGAAGGTCAGTGAAAGTGGTATCGCCAGCGGCGCCGATCTAGACGCCGTGAAGAGCTGGGGATATCAGGCGGTGCTGGTGGGCGAAAGCCTTATGCGGGACAGCCGCCTCTTAGAGGAGTGGTCCGGTGGCCACGCGCATTAAGGTGTGCGGTCTGAAAGATGCGGCCACGGCCCAGTGCGCGCTCGAGTTGGGAGCGGACTACCTGGGGCTGGTGCTGACCCCAAGCCAGCGTCAAATCTCTCGGGACGCGGCCCAGCGAATCATGGAGCAAGTGCCCGGCGGCCGGTTTGTTCTGGTGGGGCGTGATGTCGATGATGGGGAACTCGAGGGTTGGCTGGCTACCGCGGCCCAGGGCGTGCAAATCCATGGCACCGCTCCCAGCGGGTGGATTCAACGGGCTCAGCGGGCAGGGAAGATGGCGATTGCGACCACCCTGCGTCAGGATGCCGATGTCGTGCTGCTAGACAATCCCGAGCCGGGCAGCGGACAAGCTCGTGACTGGCAGGTACCGCCTTTTACCCGCCCGATTTGGCTCGCCGGCGGCCTCAATCCGGACAACGTGCGACAAGTCGTGGCGGCCCTGCGCCCCGCGGGCGTGGACGTATCTTCGGGAGTCGAGATAGGTGGAGAAAAGGACTGGGGACTAATTCAACGCTTTATTGAGGAGGTTCGACGTGGCGACAAAGCGAGTACCTGATCAGCGCGGCCGGTTCGGACCCTTTGGGGGCCGATATGTGCCGGAGACTTTGATGCCGGCCTTGGATGCATTAACACGGCAATACCAGGAGGCTCGTCGCGACCCGGGATTCCGGCGCGAGTTAGAGTTGTTGCTGAAGGACTATGTGGGGCGTCCGACACCGTTGCGCCGGGCCGACCAAATGAGCCAGGCGCTGGGTTTCGATGTCTTCCTGAAACGGGAGGACTTGAACCACACTGGGGCCCATAAGATTAACAACACCGTCGGTCAAGTCCTCCTGGCGCGCCGCATGGGAAAGACCCGCATCATTGCCGAGACCGGGGCCGGCCAGCATGGGGTGGCGACCGCCACAGCGGCAGCCCTGTTTGGGTTGAAGGCTGAGATTTACATGGGATCGGAAGATGTCCGGCGCCAAGCGCTGAACGTCTACCGCATGAAGCTTTTGGGCGCGGAGGTGCATCCCGTCGAGTCCGGGACCCGGACCTTAAAGGATGCGACCAACGAGGCCATTCGGGACTGGGTCACCAATGTACGGGATACCTTCTATGTGATTGGGTCGGTGGTGGGTCCGCATCCTTATCCGATGATGGTGCGGGACTTCCAGTCGGTTATCGGCAAAGAGGCCCGGCGGCAAATCCTGAAGGTATCGGGAGAGATGCCGACTCACATTGTGGCGTCGGTAGGCGGAGGATCCAACAGCATGGGCATTTTCTATCCCTTTCGCCACGATCCTGTCCAACTCATCGGGGTGGAAGCAGCTGGCGAGGGGGTCGAAACCGGCCGGCACGCAGCGAGCATCCAGGTTGCGGAACCCGGTATCCTGCATGGCAGTCTCAGTTATTTGCTGCAGGATGCCGATGGGCAGATACAACCGGCGCATTCCATTTCAGCGGGTCTCGACTATCCGGGTGTGGGACCTGAGCATGCCTACCTTCATCACACCGGCCGGGCCCAATACGTGGCCATTCGAGATGACCAAGCCCTCGCGGCCTTTCACCAGTTGTCGCAGTGGGAAGGCATCATCCCCGCTCTGGAAAGCGCTCATGCCGTAGCCTGGGTCATCGACCAGGCGGAGCGCCTGAAAGCGGAGGCCGCCCGGGTGCTGATTAACTTGTCGGGCCGCGGCGACAAGGACGTGGATCAAGTCTTCCAGTACGAGACCGAGAAAGGAGTGGGACGACATGGATAGGATTGGCCAAGCGTTCCGTGATGCCCGCGAGGAGGGCCGATCGGCGCTCATCCCCTATGTCACCGCGGGGTTTCCGACGCTGGATCGTCTCCCTGGGCTGGTCAAGGCGCTGACCCGGGCAGGAGCTGACGTTATCGAGATTGGCATCCCCTTTTCGGATCCGTTGGCTGACGGACCAGTTCTGCAGCGCGCGGCAACGGAAGCCCTGGAAGCGGGGACCCGCATCCGGGATATTCTCCGGGTAGTCTCGGAGATTGCGGCCGAGGCTCCGCCGTTGGTGTTCTTAACCTACATCAACCCCGTGTTCCGATATGGAGTCGAGGCATTCGCGCGCGATTCGGCGGCTGCCGGTGTGGCCGGGTGGATTATTCCTGACCTTCCTTGGCTGGAAAGCCGAGCCGTGCGGGACACCGCAAGTCAGCATGGTCTCGCGCTCATTCCCCTCGCGGCGCCGACCTCCACGGACCAACACTTGAAAGCGATTGCCCGTGGGCAAGGATTTGTCTACGGGGTATCGGTGACCGGGGTGACGGGTGTACGCGAGGCGGTCGATACCGGCGTGGAGACGCTGGTGGAGCGGGTCAAGACGTATGTCGGCCTCCCCGTGGCCGTCGGTTTTGGCATCTCCACCCCCGACCAGGCCCGGGAAGTCGGACGGGTTGCAGACGGTGTCATTGTGGGCAGTGCCTTGGTCAAGACCATCGCGGAACATCGAGACACGGCAGAGGACGCAGCGTACCAGTTTGTCCGGGGTCTCCGCGAGGCTTTGGACAATCTTGCGGCGAAGGCTTGACACTACCTTCCGGGTAGTGTATCATGCGGAGAAATTCATACCCCCAAAAGCGATGAGCGGGAAGGGGTCCGGATTTGAAGTGGCTCAGAGAGTCGGCGGAAATTGGTGAAAGCCGAACCCTTCAACCGTCACCGTACCCCCGCGAGTGTGCATCGAAATTCGTGAGAAGAGTAGAGAATCCGGCATCCGACCGTTACTCGGAGCGGCTGTGTCAGCAGTCGGCAGAGAGGGTTCTGGTGAAAGCCAGAATCACTTAGGGTGGTACCGCGAAGAAGCCTTCGTCCCTAGTCGGGATGAGGGTTTTTGACGTTTCTCGGGTGGTTTGGGTTTGAGTTCATAGCAGGAAGGGTGAGTTGGGTGGGAGCGACCGAGACAGCAGAAGCGGTGGTTGCGGCTCGTAAGCCATACAAACTGGTCAGCCGCGATTTCCATCCCGAGGATAGTGTCATTCGCGTCGGGGACGTGGTCTTCGGATCAAGCAAGGTCGTGGTGATGTCGGGGCCTTGCGCGGTTGAGAGCCGGGAACAAGTGATGGAGTCAGCAGCCTTTATGCAGCACGTCGGTGTTCCGGTGCTGCGCGGCGGGGCGTATAAACCGCGCACCTCCCCCTACAGCTTCCAAGGTATGGCTGTCGAGGGCCTCAAGATTCTGGCCGAAGCTCGCGAACGCTATGGCGTCTTGATTGTGACCGAGGCGGTTGACCACGAGAGCTTGGCCAACGTCGCCGAATGGGCGGACATCGTGCAAATTGGCGCACGCAACATGCAGAATTTCGAGTTGCTGAAAGCCGTGGGTCAATGCGGAAAAGCGGTCCTGTTGAAACGCGGACTGGCCGCGACCATTGATGAGTGGCTCATGGCAGCGGAATACATTGCAGCCCACGGCAACCTCAACATCATCCTGTGCGAACGCGGCATTCGGACGTACGAGACCAAAACCCGCAACACCCTGGACATCAGCGCAGTGCCTGTGGTCAAGCAGCTCAGCCACCTTCCTGTGGTGATTGATCCGTCCCATGCCGCGGGCCAATGGCAGTGGGTGGCACCGCTGGCTCGGGCAGGCATCGCGGCAGGCGCCGACGGTCTCATTATCGAGACCCATCCCAACCCTGCGGAGGCGCTGTCTGATGGACCCCAAAGTCTGAACTTCCGGCACTTGGAGGAACTCATGCACGAAGCGCAGCTGATTGCCCAAGCCGTGGGGCGCACGCTGTGAACGTTGGCGTGGTTGGAACCGGGCTAATTGGCGGCTCGATCCTCAAGGCTCTGCAAGGGTCGTGTCATGAGGTGTGGGCATGGGACCAGCATGACGACACCAACGCCAAGGTGGCAGCCGCCGGTTTGGCCCGGGTCGATACCCCTGAACGCTGGGCGGGTATCGTGGACGCCGTGGTTCTCGGCGTCCCGATGGATCTGGTGCCGCAGATCGTGGCCTGGATCGTTCCGATGATGGGTCCAGGAAGCCTGCTGGTTGACTTGAGCTCCATCAAGCGTCCCGTGGCTGAGTCGCTCGCATGGGCACTCGGATATGTGCGGGTCCTCTCGCTGCACCTGATGGCAGGGCGCGAGGTGAGCGGGTTCGACGAAGCCGATGCCAACCTGTTTCGCGGGTGCGCTGCAGCAGTGGTAGCGGTTGCGGCTCAATCCCCCGAACGCGACAGCGGGGCCTGGTGGTGCCGGACCTTAGGCGCCCAGGAGCCCGTGTTGTGGAGGCTGGAAGAGCATGATGCAGCCATGGCCTGGGTGAGCCATTTGCCGTACGTGGTCTCCCAGTCACTTGGACAAGCGGTCGCCCGGGGACCGCATGGCATATCGAGTTTGGCGGGACCGGGATTCCGGGACACCACCCGGGTGGGGCGTACCGATCCCGCACAACTAGAACCATTTCTCCGCGCCAACGCGGTTGAAATCCTGCGGGCATTGGCCAGTGTGGAGGCCGAGCTGCGCAACTGGCAGGGGTGGCTTGCCTCTGTGGCGACAAGTGAGGTGCGTTCGCAATGATGGAACTCTCGCGATGGGAGCACGAGTTTGCGGTTGAGGTTGAGGTGCCGGGCGACAAATCCCTGACGCACCGCGGCATCCTGATGAGCGCCCTGGCCCATGGAGATATGGAACTGACGGGATGGCTGGACGCGGGGGATACCCGATCCAGCTTATGTCTGGTAAAAGCGCTTGGGGTGGAGATTCGCGAAGAGACCCCAGACCGGCTGGTCTTGCGCCATGCGAGGCCACTGCGCGAACCACAGGACATCATTGATTGTGGCAACTCAGGGACGACCATGCGCTTAGGGGCGGGAGTTCTGGCGGGCGTCGCGGGACTCTCCGTGTTGACCGGTGATGCGTCGCTTCGTCGCCGCCCTATGGCCCGGGTCGCCGAGCCCCTGCGGGATGGGCTAGGGGTGCAAATCTGGACAAAACGTGACGGACGAGCTCCCATCGTCGTGCGGGGCGGGCCCCATTCGGGAGGTCGGGTCGAGTTGCCGGTGGCGAGCGCGCAGGTCAAGTCGGCCGTACTGTTGGCTGGGTTGAGTGCGCAAGAGGCGGTCTCGGTGGTGGAGCCGCAGGCGACGCGTGACCACACCGAGCGGCTCCTGGCGGCCATGGGCGGATCGGTGGAGGTTCAAGGCCGTATCATCACAGTCCGGCCCAGTCACCTGACGGGATTGTCCTTTCACGTGCCGGGCGACCCGTCGTCGGCGGCCTTCTGGTTCGCTCTGGCCGCCTTGGGCACAGGGCGCCGGGTCACCGTCCGATCGCTGCTGTTCAACCCGACCCGGGTGGGATTTTTGCGGGCTATGGAGGCCATGGGGTGCCGCGTGGAGTGGTCAGAGACGGGGCGAATCCCCGAGTCCCATGGGGCCGTGACGGTCTCGGGACGGCCGCACCGAGCGGTCGTGATCGGCCCCGACCAGGTGCCTAGCATGATTGATGAACTGCCCCTGGCGGCACTGTTGGCGACCCAGGCTCCGGGCCAATCGGTCATGGCTGGAGCGGAAGAATTGCGCGTCAAGGAGTGCGACCGCATCCAAGTCACCGCCGCGATCCTTCGTGCGATGGGCGCTGCCGTCGAGGAGCGTCCGGACGGATGGGTCATCGAGGGCCCGACGATGCTGCACGGAGCGGATGTGGATGCGGCCGGCGACCACCGTATGGCGATGCTGGCCGCCATCGCTGCCACCATCGCGGAGGGCCCCACGCGCATTCGCGGCCATGAGAGTGTGGCCATCAGTTATCCCGCCTTCTTCGAAGGCTACCAAAGGGTCGCACGCATACGCCCTTAGTTGCTGGATCATACTAGGATTGGCGCCAACTGCTCCCAACAGTTGGTACCTTCCGGTTTCTCCTCTCCCATGTAGCCCGCTCCCCGGCAGGCTACACCCTTATTCCGGGTTGTTGGCGGTGTCCCGTTGGAAGACCAGGCGGGTAAGAATTAGGCCTGCGTAGACGGCCACAAGACCTCCAGCCAGGCTCAAACCGGCGTATAGCAGGGATTCTCCGGGTGCCAGCGCCAGCAAGGCATATGTCCCTAAAGCAAACGTGGAGAAGGTGGTGAACCCGCCAGCTATCCCTACCGCGAGAAACAAGCGGGTCTGTTCCGAAGCGCGGCCGAATTCCAGAGCCAGCGCCATTACGATGCCGATGAAAAGACTGCCCAGGATATTAATGGACAGCACGTTGATGGGCAGGCTGCTGGCAGGAATGAGGCCCAACAGGCTATAGCGAGCCAAAGCCCCAAGACCGCCGCCGAGGCACACGGAAAGCCACTCTCTCACGCCCACACCCCTAAGCGGACGCCAGCCCACACGGCCGCCACACCCACAACCAGGCTTGCCAGCGGGTTGAGCAGTCCGCGCGCCCAACCCTCGTTCGAGATGAGGCGGAGAGTTTCGAAGCTAAGCGAAGAAAAGGTGGTGTAGGCGCCCACAAATCCCACATCAATTAGAAGAAATGCCGGGCCTCCCAGTTGGGCGGCCCGGGCGCTCACCACGCCAATCGCCAAACAGCCGGAGATATTGACGACAAAGGTTCCCCAAGGAAAGGATCCCAAAGTTCGGGCGTTTATCCATTGACCAAGCCCGTAACGGGCTGCGGCTCCGAGCGATCCGCCCAGGAAGACCAGTAATATGTGTAGCAGGATATGCATCGATCCTTTCGCAGGATGACCGAGCGGGCCCCGATCCTAATCCCGGACTTCTTTCTAGTATATCGAATCTGCGCCTATGCGGGTATGCTGTGGGGGAGCGGGAAGTAGACTAGGGGAGACCGACGCCATAGGAGGGCGGGATATTTCTTATCGAGTGGGAGAAGGATTCTTGATCGCCGGACGAAGGGTTCTTAATATAGAGGGTGGACTCCGGTAGAGGAAGTGATATCCATGCCCATTCATGGTCCGGATGAACCGGTTTACACAATAGGCGTTATGGCTCGGCTGGTGGGGGTCACGCCGCAGACTCTGCGGACATGGGAGCGGGAGTTGCTCATCAATCCGCATCGGACGGACACCAACAATCGGCTGTACTCGGAGAATGACTTCCATCAGCTTATCCGGATCCGAGATTTAGCGGGACAAGGCATAAACCCGGCTGGGATCCGCGCAATTTTAGGAGGTGCCGGTGATA
>JAJZBJ010000188.1 GCA_021798975.1 Bacillota bacterium
CCCGATTCTTGGTACTCCACCGAAAACACTCCCGGCTGCTCTGCTTCCAACTGGTACAGAAGCGGCTTGGGATCATGGTCGTTGATGAGGAGCGCCGAGAACCCCTGGGGAACAGCATCAAACGTCGCTAAAATCGTCTGATGCTTAACCGGCGGCGGCAACAGCGGTGCGTTAATGATAATAACTGGATCAGCCATGTGAAACGGTACCTCCCAGTTGCAAAGTGTGTATCCATCCAGAGCATACGGCCCACGCACAAGGGACACGGTGACCAGGATCACACCAGTGGGGACAATTTATTCGAAATCGTCCGCGTCGGACAACACCACCCCCACGGTATCAAGATTCACCGCAAGTAATTCAATGCCTTGGCGATTCCATGCTTGGCCCAGCCGAGAACGCTGCGATTCAGGCATCCAGGCTACGATGATGTCGCCGCCCCCAGCACCGGACGACTTGCCAGCCCCTCCCCATTGTTCTGCCATTTCTAAGGCCTTCGTCATCATAGGCGTTTCGATCTGGAGTTGGGCTCGGTCGCTAAATTCCGCGAGAGCCTGTCGATTTTTCCTCACCGCCGCCATGAACTGCGGCCCATCATCGGTATGCAGCGCTTGGATAAAAGCGGCCACGGCCGCATCGCTTTGAGAGAGGAAACGATTGAAGACATCGGGATGCCTTGCACGGAACTGGGCTGCATGACCCAACAAGGCGGGTGTCGAGGCGGCACGGCCGGTCCAGCCAACCAGCCATAGTGGAGCCCGCCACGCGTCAAGAGTCTGGACTGCGAGACCAGGCCAAGGGCGGGCAATCAGTTCAGGCAACGCATGACTCGACATCGCCTGGTACAGCCACTCAGGGTCGACGCGCTGGTAATGCAGAAGGCCTCCGAAAACACTAGCGGCGACGTCCGCCAAGGATCCCCGTGGCTGCGCGGAAAAGTGAGCCAAGGAAGCCAACTTGAAAATCTCCTGCGGGCGCGGGGACCTTGGAAGTGTCCATTGGAGAAGCGCCGCAACCATGGCAGCTGTCGCTGCGGCGCTGGATCCCAGCCCATATTTCTCGCCTGATGGCGCGCGGAGCTCACTCGTTGTGGCCAATTGAAAAGGTCGGGGAGCGCAATGCAGTTCCCAAAAATAGCGATCCAAGAGAGCGAGCACCCGAGACGCCAGCTTAAGATCCGGGTCCTCTGTCAACCGATCCACGAGCCGCCCCCAACCGTCGGCCTCAACGCGTGATGTAGTCCCAAACGATGCGGAAAAGGTGTTCCCGCTGGTAACCTGGCAGTATAAATAGCGGTCGACCGCGGCTACAAGCCCGACATGTCCGGGTTCTGTCACAGCATACTCACCCATCAGCATCAGCTTACCGGGGGCACGGGCTCTCACGCACATCATATCGAGGATACCGCCTCCACGCCTGGTCCGGGCCGTGTGATGACGACCCCGGTCACGCCAGGTATCTGGGACAGCAGGTCGGCCACAGTGGCAGCCTGATGGGATTCCACCAAAACGACGGGGTGAGGCCCGGCATCAATCGTGACGTAGGCCTTCAACCCTTCCTCCCGCAGTGCTTGAACCCGGCGGATCACGGACACCGTGGCGCCTGTCCAATACAGCAACGGGGGGACCGCAGCCAGGCCCGTGGCATGCATCTTTAAAGCATTGGATTCAGCGACTAATCCGAGTTGGGACAAGTTCCTTTGGTGAATAGCTTGGCGAACCCGGGTCAAATCCTCGCTGATGCTGGCCAGCCACCCCTGGTATAAGGGCGAGGTCTCAACCACCCGTTGCATGCCATCTCGACTGGACACGGCCTTGGGTCCCGACTCCACCTGAACCACCACAAAGGCCAACGACGACCAACTATCCATAGTCCCCAGCGGAACCGCGTACGAGTCTTGGCCGTCATCCCGGTTCCCTCTCAGCCACTCGACGAATCCGCCATGAATGGACCGGCTCGCGGAACCAGACCCGAGACGGGCAAGCCGCGACAGCTCCGGGAGAGACCACGGAAGCCGCAGACTGAGTGCAAAGGCCTTCGTCAACGCCGCGAACGCCGCCGACGAGGACGCCAATCCGGCAGCCATCGGCATGTTGGCCGTCGTACACGCGGTCACTCCCCCCGAAACCCCCGCAGTGGCCCTGAGGCGGCTGAAAAATTCTGAGGCCCGCTGCGTTTCTTGGGATGACCCCGGAACCCCGTTCACGAATAGAGAGTCACCCTGCTGACAAGATTCCACAACCACCGACGCGGTGACAGAATAGTGGTCTAGGGTGACGGAAATGCTCCCATTCATGGGAAGGTTAAGGCTCGGGTCGCGCTTCCCCCAGTATTTCACCAGCGCAATATTGATGTGGGCCCGGGCGATACCTTCTTCCATTCCACTCACCTCTTTAATTGACGGCGGAGAGACCCGTCCCCCGGACAATGGGAGCCCACACGCGGGTTGCCCCAGCTGACCTTAGAACATCCGCCAATTGCCGCTGTTGCTGACGGTCCTTTGCCAGGACGACCATGGAGCCCCCGCCGCCGCCGCCCGTCAATTTCGCTCCCAGAGCTTCATGACGAAGGGCAGCCGTGACCAGTTTTTCCACTTCCGACGTCACAACATCTAAGGCCGCCAATTCCCGATGTACTTCAATCATTAATGCGCCTAGATAGGGATAATCCCCGTGCTCGATGGCGGGCCGCGACGCGGCGGTCAACGCGCCGATGCGATCAATAGGCCCGGTTCCCGATCCCCATCGCTCCTTTAGAGCCCGAACCTGCTGGACGGTATCCCGCGTGTTCCCCGGTTGCGATGATGCGGCCACGACCAGGTACATCGGATTCGGAATGGCCACGATTTCAGGACTTCTCCCTCGCACAAACCACAGCGGATCCAAGCCGGTTGCCGTCTGTGCATCTACCCCGCTCGGTGCTCCATGGCACACGGTTTCACAGACGGCCACCAAGTCCAGCAATGTCTCTTGGGGAAGCGGGGCGCCGGCCAAGTGGTACAAAGCCCGAGCCACTGCTGCCGCAACCGCCGCACTTGAGCCCAAGCCATAACCGGAAGGAATATCCGATTGGATGGTGATGCCAATCGGCCCCCGACACTTAATCTGTGCAAGACCGTCCTCAATAAGAAGGCGAAGCCCCCCCAATTCGCCTGGGGCGTTCTGAAGCGAGCCCCGGTAGTAGGTGCAGTCAAGCCAGTCGTCGCCCTCCCGTGATACGGCTTCAACGCTGACTTTGATTTCGGGGAGTGGGACAGCCACTGCCGGAAAACCGTAAACCACGGCGTGCTCGCCCATCAGAATGGCCTTTCCGTGCGCAGTGCCTCTCCCGGTTTTCCCCTGGATCATGGCTGCACCTTGGAAAGCGACACTCCGCGGGCCCGCGCATGAAGCGCCATGTGACCGCGCTGTATTCCCTCGGTGACTAATGCCCGCAGTGCGGCAAGATTTTGCCCCAACCCCACCGCCACCATCACTTCCG
>JAJZBJ010000046.1 GCA_021798975.1 Bacillota bacterium
TTACAACCAGCCACTACTAGGGAGCGTGTCGCACCACTATCAGGGTGCCCGCCTCATTCACCTCATCCCCGCCGCAACGCAACTCGGGTATGCGGCGGGCTTGCTTCTGTTGGTACCGTTAGGCGACGTCGCCAGCCGGCGCCGGGTCATCTTATGGCAGACGGCGGGTTTGGTGGCGCCCCTAGCGTTTGTATCGTGGGCCCACACGCCCGCCACTTTGTTGTTGGGATCGGTGGTTGTCGGCGCTGCCGCTACCGTAGCCCAGCAAATTATTCCCTTGGCGGCTGAACTCGCGGACCCGATGCAGCGCGGCCGAGCGGTGGGCACGGTCATGAGCGGACTCTTAGCCGGGATATTGTTGGCGCGAACGTTGAGCGGGGTGGTAGGACAATATTTGGGGTGGGGGGGCGTCTTCTGGATTAGCACGGCCATCGCGGTGCTGTTGGGGATGATGTTATACGCGGCGCTGCCCCGCCGCATCCATTTCCACCCCACTCCGTACGGCGCTCTCTTGCAGTCCCTGGTTAAAATTTTGGGCGAGTATCCGCAACTTCGCTGGGCCATTATTCGCCAGGGGGGATTGTTCGCCGCCTTCTCCGCATTTTGGTCTCTTCTAGCGGTGTATTTGGCGCAGCGCTACCACGTGGGGAGTGTTGCGGCCGGTCTCTATGGCATCCTCGGATTCGGGGGCGTCCTGGTGGCGCCGGTGGCCGGACGGCGCGCGGACACGCGCGGCCCCGGCGGTCTTATCGCAGGGGGAATTGCCCTGCTCCTGGTGGGATTCGTGGTGTTCCTCGTCTGGCCCAACTACTGGGGACTGGGCCTGGGAACACTCATCATGGACGCCGGCGTGCAAATGTCCATGGTATCCAACCAGAGCATTATTTTCGCCCTGAACCAGCAGGCCAGAAACCGCATCAACACGCTTTATATGACGGGCATGTTTCTCTGTGGCGCCGCCGGTTCGGCGCTGGGCAGCGCGGCCTGGGACTGGGCGGGGTGGAGTGGCGTCATGGGATTGGGGCTAATCTTAGGCGGCCTGTCATTGGCGGCGTTCCGGTTTGGATCCCCCCCTCAGCGCCACGGATCGATGGCCTAAGGAGCTCCTTGTCCGCTTGCAACAATCTTGCTGTCATATTCCCATTCTGCGCCAAGAGAGCCAGACCGTGCTATCATCGCCCTAACGAGGGGGTGATGCGATGGGTGCTGGCGATCACAGTACTTCAGCCACGCCGACCGTGTTCGTAGAGACTCCGCCCGACTTCGCCTTTTCAGAAGTACTGGGCTACCTGGGCCGGTCCACCGAGGAATGCCTGCATCAGGTATGCGGAGGCCGGGTTTTGCGATGGGTCCAGCTGCGGGGGGCCTCCGTGCTGCTGGAGATCGGGGACGCGGGGGCGGGAGGGCTCGATGTCGCGGTATCGGGCCCCCAGGCCGAGACTGTGCTCGAGGAGGCAGCGGCTTATGTGCGCGAATGGTTTGATCTGGATCGCGATGTGTCAGGGTTCTATGCGTTAGCCCAGACAGACCCGCTGCTAGACCCGGTGGTGAGGGCACATTACGGTCTCCGCTTGGTGGCGGTGCCCGATTTATTCGAAGCGCTCGGTTGGGCCGTGATTGGCCAACAGATAAACTTGGGGTTTGCCTACACGCTCAAGCGCCGGTTTGTGGAAAGCTTTGGGACGCGGCAGCCGTTCGGCGCCCGCCATTATTGGCAGTTTCCCGCACCGGAGCAGATTGCGGGTTTGTCCGTTCGGGATCTGCGAGATCTGCAATTGACCCAACGCAAGTCAGAGTACCTTATCGGCATTGCCCGGTCGATGGCGGCAGGGCACCTTTCCCGGCGGTTCCTGATGGGATTGGATCCGGTGGCCGCGCATCAGGCGCTAAGGCAAATCCGCGGCGTGGGGGAGTGGACAGCCAGTTATGTGGCCATGCGTTGCCTTTCCGACATGACATCCTTCCCGGTCGGTGACGTGGGGCTACAGAACGCTGTCAAGGGTCAGTTGGGACTCCAAGCGAAGCCGACTCCCGACCAACTGCGCAAATTGGGTCAGCATTGGACCGGGTGGGAAGCCTATGCCACGTTCTATCTATGGCGGAGTCTTGCGGGGTATTCGGCATGAAGCCGGGACTGCCGGTGAGTGATACGCTGTACGGTGCCATGATGGAACGAAATCCGCGGTTTGACGGTATTCTCTATGTGGGAATTGTGTCGACGGGCATTGTGTGCTATCCCTCCTGTCGCTCGCGCCTCCCCAGGCGCCACAACATTCGAGTCTTCACGAGCATGAGGGCGGCTCTCGAGGCGGGCTTCCGGCCCTGCAAGCGATGCCGCCCGGACAGCCCGGCGGGACAGCCGCCGGACGCGGAATTGGTGCGAAAAGCCGAGACGTTCATCCGGGACAACTTTTCAGCGCCTATGACCCTCGATTCCATGGCCCGGGCCCTCAATGTCAGCCCTTATCACCTGCAGCGAGTCTTCAAACGGGCCACCTTGCAGTCGCCCGCGCAAAGACTGCGGGAAATCCGGCTTATGAAGGCCCGGGAATTGTTGGCTGAGGGAAGAGCCACAGTGGGGGAAGTGGCAGCGCGGGCAGGATTTCATAGTCCCTCGTACTTCGCGGCCCGCTTTCAAGAAGCTTTTGGCATGACACCTAGCGCATTTCGGGAGAAGGAGGACTAGAATGGCCGTTGTGGTTTATTGGACTCCCTACACCTACCAGGATTGGACGCTGACGTTGGCCGCTTCGCCCCGAGGGCTATGTTACGTCGGGCTCCCCACTGCGTCGCCTGCCGATCTGGAAACCTTTGTGCAGAAACATGTTCCAGGGGGGGTGTTGCAGCAGGACGACGCGGGCGATCTCCGGGAGGTTGTCCGCCAGTTGGACGAATATTTCGCGGGAACCCGGCGGCAGTTCCAACTGGTCTTGGACTTTCGGGGCACTCCCTTTCAACTGGCCGTTTGGCAGGCCTTGGCTCGCATTCCCTACGGGGAGACTTGGTCCTATGGCAAAGTGGCGCAGGCGCTCGGACGTCCCAAGGCGGTGCGTGCGGTCGGAGCGGCCAACGGTCGGAATCCCATGCCCATCGTGGTCCCGTGCCACCGCGTGATTGGGTCAAATGGTACGCTCACGGGATATCGGGGCGGACTGGACCTGAAGAAGCGGTTGTTGCATGTGGAAGGTCATGAGGTTTCGTCTTCACACGGGCAGGTTCAGTTCGAGTTGTAGGCACAGAAGAAGGGCCGGTTTCTTGGGGTTGGGCAGATGGTATGATGAGATATCCTGCCTTAAGGAGGTCTCCCATGAACGAGCGAACGCTCCGCCGCGCCCGGCGTTTTGTAGAGTCATGGCTTCAAGAGCGGTACGACCAGGAAGACGTGCCTGGATTTGTGGCCGCCATCGCCCAGCAGGGACAACTCGTGCTGAACCGGGCCTATGGATATGCCGACTTAGAACGGTCGGTGCCCATGCAGCCGGATCACGTATTTCGGATTGCCTCTCATTCCAAAACCTTCACCTCCACTGCCATTATGATGCTGGCCGACGCGGGAAAGCTCCGGATTGACGACCCCGCGGCCGATTATGTTCCCTGGCTCCAAGAGCACCGCGACCCGCGCTGGAAGCGTGTGACCCTGCGCCAACTGCTCTCCCATGGGGCCGGCGTCATTCGTGACGGGCTGGACACTAGCTATTGGTACCTCGGGCGGCCGTTTCCCGAAACGGACCGCTTCATCCGCGAGATGCAGGACAGTGCACTCATTCTCGACAACAATACCCAGATGAAATACACCAACTACGGCTATACGCTGTTGGGCTTGGTCATTGAAGCCGTCTCAGGAGAGTCCTATAACGAGTTCGTGTTGGAGCATATCATCAGGCCTTTGGGGCTGACCCACACGTTTCCCGAGTATCGTCCCGGCTTGGGACAGCCGGATCCGGATCAACTGGTCACCGGATACACCGCACGCGAACAGAAGCGCCGATTGCCCATTCAACACATCAACACCGCGTCCATGTCGCCGGCTACGGGTTTCTGTTCAACGGCGGCCGACCTGTGCACATACTTTACAGCCCACATGACGGGTTCCGGCCAGCTGTTGTCGGATGAATCCAAGAAGGAAATGCAGCGGGCGCAATGGCCCATGCGCACGCCGGGGCGGCCGGACGACACCTATTACGGTCTGGGATTCATCTTGAAGCAGTATGGTGAGCGCCGGACGTTTGGGCACAGCGGGGGATTTCCAGGCTGCATCACGAACAGTCAAGCCGACCCGGAGGACCAACTGGTCGTGGTGGTGTTGACCAACTGCGCGGACGGCCCCGCCGCGTCTCTGACTGCGGGCATTTATGCCATCCTGAACTGGTTCCAGGAACACGATGAGGAGAGGGCCGGCGCGGATGAGTGGGCATCGCTGGAAGGTTCTTATGCCAATCTCATGGGCCATTTTCGAATTGTCGATGCTGGGGGACAACTGTACTCCGTGTACAGTGCAGCTTGGGAGCCGTTCGCGTTGGTGGAGCGTCTCGAGCACGTCCACGATCATACGTTTAAGATTGCTGGCAGTAGCAGCGGCGGATCCGAAGGGGAACTGGTGCACTTTACCCTGGAGCAAGGCCGGGTAACTGCCGTACGCCACGCTGGAGCCCTCAGCTTGCCCATCCGGGAATGGCAGGATTATTTGTCTGCTCGGTCGGCGGTTACGTTGGAGGGCTCGAGGGAGAACGGGGCGATCTAAGGGGGCAGAGCCTCGGCGGAGGCTCTGCCGAGGCGGGCTTGCTGTGTTGCTGGCACCTAGGAAGGCGCCAGGCTCTTTTCGAGATTCCGCTTTTCATAGCCCGGGGGAGGCTCGGGGCGGGGATAGTCCAACACCGCCGATACGATCGATTCCAAGTATTGTGCCAGCGGTTGATGGTGGAAGCCCAGATCCTCCTTAGCGAGGCGCGGATCGATGCGGGATTCCCACCGCCCGCTGAAGGGCGAGACATATCGTACTTCCAGCCCCGCGTTTGCCATGGCATCTGCGCTAATCGGCACAGCGCGGTTGGGTGACCCGAGGATCTCCGCCACCAGGCCCACAAACTCCATCATGGTGGGCTCTTCGTCCTGGGAGAGGTTGTATGCCTGCCCGAACGTGTGGGGATTGCCCAGCAGGCTGTCGATGGCTTTTACCACCTCTCCGGCGTAGACGTGCCGGATGCGGATGTCACCGCCATAGGGGAGAAGAACCGGACCCCCGTCCAGAATTCGCCATACATAGCTTTCCACCCGCCGCTCGGGATCCCGGGCGCCGTTGACATTGGGCAGGCGAAGCCGGGTCGACGGGAACCGGCGCGCTGCCCACGCCTCTTCCAGAACCGCTTCGGAGGCGCGCTTGTCGGCCGCATAACGCCAACTGGGAACATCCTCGGGATGTTCCGGGCGGGGCCGGGTAGGACCGCGATAGTCGGCTTCCGAGAAGGCCCTGACGACGGGAACGGGAGCGTCCTGGCGTGCCAAATAGGCGGCCCCGGAACTGATAAAGACGTAATGGCCAGTGTTGTCCGCCAACGCATCGACCGCTCCGGCTACGTCTATCGCTGTGAAGGCCGCGAAGTCGACTGTCGCATCAAACGTCTGGGCAGCTAGAACCTGGGCAAAATCGCTGGTTCGCCGGTCTACGCGGATGCGGGCAACCCGGTTCCCGAATGGGTCCGGGGTCCGACCGCGGTTCAAAACGGTCACCTGGTGGCCTCGCGCCAGCAAGCGCCATACCAGTTGGTAGCCCATGAAGGTCGTTCCGCCAATGACTAAAATCCTTCCCATGCCTAAGGGCCCCTCTCGAATCATGAATATTGCCATCCTAGTACAACCGCGCAGGGGCGGGCAAGCGTCAAGTACCGGCTGCCGACCCGGAGCCGCTGTGGCCGGTCATGGACTGCCCCGATCTTTTACGTGGAAAGTCCGATACAATAAGACTCAATCATTCATACCGGAGGAGAAAATGATGGCGCAGTTGTCCCTCTCGGACGCCTACAACCGGGCTTCCTATCCTGTCGCTGGCCACGGCCCGCGCAATGTTGCCGTGCTAAAAGAGGCTCTGGCCAGCGTGGAGGACAGCCTCGCGGCGGACCTGTATGGCCAAGGGGCCGTGATTGTTGAGTTCCAACGGAAAATGGCGGATTATCTCGGCAAACCTGCCGCGGTCTTCTTTCCCAGCGGCACGATGGCGCAGCAAATCGCGTTGCGCATTTGGTGCGACAGAAGCGGACAACGCCGTGTCGCTTATCATCCGCTGTGCCACTTAGAGATTCATGAGCAACACGGGATGCACGAACTGCACCACTTGGAGCCGGTCTTGCTGGGTGATGCCGAGCGGCTCATAGCCCTGGACGATCTCGACGCCATGCCGGAAGGGGTGGGGGTCGTGCTGATCGAACTGCCGCAGCGGGAAATTGGCGGGGAGCTGCCGGACTGGGACAGTCTAGTGGCCCTCACCGACTGGTGCAGGAGTCGCGACATCCGCGTTCATCTGGATGGAGCCCGGCTGTACGAATGCCTTCCCTATTACCAGAAGAGCGCAGCAGAGGTGGCCGGCCTGTTTGACACGGTCTATATTTCCTTTTATAAGGGCGTCGGCGGGGTGGCTGGAGCCATACTAGCGGGTCCGGAGGACTTTATGGACGAGGCCGCTGTATGGAAGCGGCGGCATGGTGGTGACCTCATCAGCCTCTATCCCTATGTCGTGGCAGCCAATTACTATTTTGACCGCCGGATTAACCGTATGACGGAATACTGGGCTGGGGCCCGGGAACTCGCCGCGCGGTTCAACCAGCTGGATGGGGTGAGGACACGGCCTGAGCGCCCTGTAACCAATATGTTTCACGTGCATTTTAATCGTCCAGCCCGGGCGGTGGAACAGTTGTTGGCCGCGGTGGCCGAGGAGACCGGGGTCGGTTTGATCTCCCGGGTGATGGCCCGGGGGGAGAGCTCTGCGTCGGCTGAAGTCAGCATCGGCGACCAGTATGCGAAGGTCCCCAAAGAACGCTTGGACATGGCCTTTCAGCGGCTGGAAGACAAGCTCCGCCATGCTTAAAACGTACGATTGAAGCGGGCCAGCAGGTCACCAAACGTGTCGAGTTCCTCCCGGGTCCAACTGGCCAGCAGTTCCTGCATCCGTGTCGTGCGTTCCTGCCGGTAGATGGTCAAAGCCTGCTCGCCGGCCGGGGTGATTTGGAGGGTGAAGGCGCGGCCGTCTATAGGATCGGGGATGCGCGTCACGAAGCCCTTCTCTTCTAATGAGGCGGCTTGCCGGCTGACCGTGGAGACATTGAGATGGAATTCTTCTGCCAAGATTTTAACGCCCGCTGAGCCACGGGTATGGATTTGGTGCAGGAGCAGGTAGTGGGAGCGGTCGAGGTCGCTGGTCTTCCGATAGGTGGTCATGGATGCGACGCGCCGCGCCAGAATGGCCAGCTCCAGGGCAATAATCTCGTACTGGTTTTCGCTCACCGGCGCTCCTCCTTCGAACCCCCGGTGCCCGCGGGGCGGTGATTGACGTTTTTAGGTCGACGCGTGTATAATATCACCAACTAGTTGCATCATGCAAATAGAGAATGAAGAAGGGAGCGCATGGCGGAGGCCGTGCGTTGTGGCGCGTTCAAGAAAGCGCTCCCATTAAATATCGTCGGGAGGCAACACCGTGGAATCCAGCGCCCCATCCAACCCGCCGGCGCCGCGCGCTACGCCTGGGTTTTTCCAGCAGCCACGGGCCGTGTGGGCGGTCTTTTTTGCTTGTATTATTGCCTTTATGGGGTTGGGATTGGTTGATCCCATCTTGCCGGCCATCGCGCAGGGACTGCACGCGACACAGACACAAGTGACGTTGCTGTTTACCAGTTACAACGCGGTCATGGCCGTGGCCATGCTTATCACCGGCGCCATTTCATCGCGCGTGGGCATCAAATGGACGCTCATCATGGGCGTGGTGGTCATTGCCATTTTCTCCGCTGCCGGAGGCCTGTCCAATAATATCTGGGCCCTGGTTGCTCTCCGCGGCGGCTGGGGATTGGGCAACTCGCTGTTTGTGGCGACATCCTTGGCGGCTATCGTGTCATTGTCCAATAGTTCGCCGGGACGGTCGGTCATCTTCTACGAGGCTGCTATTGGGTTGGGTATTTCGGTGGGGCCGTTGTTGGGCGGTTGGTTGGGCGGCATCTCATGGCGTGGACCCTTTTTGGGGGTGGCAACCTTGATGGTGGTCGCCTTTACGGCTCTCATGGTACTCATGCCAAGCGCCGCCCAATTAGGCGGCACCATGCCCAAAAAGAGGACATCGCTGGGCGATCCCTTTCGGGCTCTTAAGCACCGGCCGCTCGTCGTTTTTGGAGTGACTGCCGCACTGTATAACTTTGGCTTCTTCAGTCTGTTGGCCTATTCGCCATTTGTTTTGGGCTTGAAGGTGCATGGACTGGGCTTCGTGTTTTTGGGTTGGGGCGTCTTTTTGGCCATCACCTCGGTTTTTATGGCGCCGAAACTTCAGCGCGCGATGGGGACGATTAAGGCCATGGCGCTGATGTTGACCCTGTTTGCGCTATTGCTTCTGGTCATGGGGATTTGGACTCAGGTTCAGTGGGCGGTGATCGGGGCTGTCGTCTTGGCCGGCGGCGTACTGGGAAACAACAACACGCTTATCACCACGGCGGTGATGAATGCGGCACCGGTCGAGCGCTCCACGGCGTCGGCAGCGTACAGCTTCCTGCGCTTCTTGGGCGGTGCCATCGCTCCCTACACGGCGGGCAAGTTGGCCTCGTTGTTTAACCCCCACATTCCCTTTTTGGTGGGGGCGGGTTTCGTTCTGCTGTCGGCCGCGTTTATCCTGATCAACTACCGCCATGTGCAGCATGTGGATGATGTGGCGCCGGGCCACTGATGGGCGAATAGAAGGGGCGCCGCCCCCCGGCGCCCCGCTCGCTTAAATGGAGTGGCTTACAGTTTGTATCAGAATTTGCAGCTCCACAGAAATGGTGTGCAGGGTCCCTCTCATGGAAGCCAGGGCCGCAGCGATCTGGGAGTGGAATTGGGCCTGTTGACTCTGGACCTGGTTTAGCTGATTCGAGACGCGGCCCAAGGCGTGGTTGTCGAGCGCGAGTTGATGGAGGCCCACCGCAGCCAAGACGATCACCACTATCAGCAAACCAACCAGCGCCCCAAGCCACCGCGCTAGGCGGTGTCGTCGGCGGGGTTGCCTTGCAGGGACCGTCTGGACGGGGCGCTCGTGTTCCCGTTCGGGTTCCGGTTTTCGCACTATTTCAGGCATCGTGTGTTCCTCCTTCCGGTTTGTTGCTATAGCATTCGCATGCCGGTCAGATTTTCTGTCCGGGAGGTCCCTGATGCGCGGGGTATAATGGATCGAGTGTTATCGGGAAGGATCGATGGGCATGAATCCAGTGCGGGAGAGCAAGGGTGCGGAACTAACCAGCCGGGATTATCAGACCTTGGCCCAATTCCGGCGCCGCCTGCGGGCCTTTGTGCATTTCAGCGAGAGTCAAGCCCGGCGCCAAGGTCTCACGCCTCAGCAGCATCAACTGCTCTTGGCCGTTCGCGGCATGCCGAATCGTGAGTGGGCGACCATTAGCGAATTGAGCGAGTTCCTGCAATTGAAGAACCACAGCGTCGTCGGCTTGGTCAATCGGGCCGTGTCATTGGGACTGGTGGCCCGTCGGCCGTCGCCCGACGACCATCGCGTAACCCGGATACATCTCACGCCACAAGGTGAAGAGATTCTTGAGGCCTTGAGTGTGGCGCATAAAGAGGAACTGCGCCGGATTGCGGGAGAGATTCGGCAGCTGCTGAAGGTGCTGGAGGACGGGCGGCCCTAACGATCTATGCCACGTGAAGGAGGCAGAAGCCCCATGGAGACGGAGATTCCTGGTCGAGGACGTCTGGTCATCCAGCATGTGGTGCTGGACTTTAACGGAACGTTGGCACTCGACGGCCAGGTAAACAGTGACACAGAGCAACTGCTGCACCAGGTGGCCGAACAATATGAGGTGGTTGTGGCCACGGCCGACACGTTTGGCACCGCGTCGGCTTATGCGGAACAGTGGGGGGTCAGGCGCCAGATAGTGCAAAATGGCCAAGATAAGGAGGCGCTGGTGCAGTCGCTCGGAGGCGGGGTGTGTGCGATTGGCAACGGCGCCAATGACCGTCCCATGTTTCAGGTAGCGGATTTGGCGATAGCCGTGATGGGCGGCGAGGGCGCCTCGTGGGAGGCGATGAGCGCGGCAGATGTGGTCGCCGGCCGGATTGAGGATGCTTTGGCGCTGCTCCTGAATCCCAAGCGCCTCGTCGCCACGCTGCGCCGATAGGTATAGACCACAGAGACGAGGGGTGCGAGACATGAGCACCACGATGCGGGAAGCGGAGCGCGATATCGGGCGGGGCTTTGTCCCCGCAGTTTTGTTGTCGGTGGTGTTGAACCCGCTCAACTCAGCCACCATCTCGGTGGGGTTAACGGTGTTGTTGGGAGCATTGCACGCCACATCGGCTGGAATTACCTGGATTGTGTCGGGCTATTACTTGGGAAGTGCCGTATCCCAGCCCATCATGGGGAGCCTAGGGGATCGACTGGGATACCGGCGGTTTGTGGTGGCGGGGTTCGCCCTGGTGCTGCTGACGGCCGTCCTGGCCCCCTTGTCGCAGGATTTATGGGTTTTCGTGGGTTGGCGGGTGGTTCAGGCTATCGGCACCTCGATGGTGTATCCCAATGCCGTCGGTTTGGTGCGGCGATGGCGGGCCCAGCAGCTGCCCATCATTTTGGGCTGGATTGGGATGGCTGCGGGGATGGCGTTGGCCGTGGGTCCTGCCCTGGGCGGCCTATTGATTAATCGGTTTGGCTGGCAGGCGGTGTTCTGGCTCAACATCCCCATCGCCGTGGCCGCCGGCGTCTTGATGATGGCGAGTGTTCCCGCGGATCCGGAAGCTCATCGTCAGATGAGTTCCCAGCGCACTGGAGACTGGGGGGGAAGTCTCTTGTTTGCCGGGGCGATGGTGTTTTTACTCTTGTTCAGTACCCGTACGGCAGGCTTCGGCACGTGGGGCCTGCTGGCGGTGGGATTGGCGATGCTCGCGGCACTCATTCTCTGGGAACGGCGGCAGCGGCAGCCTGTCATTCCGGTGGCCTGGTTCCGGGATGCCCGGTTTGCGGCTGTGGCGCTCGTCACGATTTTGAGCAATCTGGTCATGTATTTGGCCCTTTACGGCGTACCGGTGCTGCTGGAGACACGCCGCCATCTGTCGGTGAGCGCAAGCGGGTTCATGCTGCTCATCTTCGCCGGGGTTCTGGCGCTGGCTTCGCCCCTGGGCGGGCGGATGGCCCGCGGGTCCCTGCGGCGTATTCCGTATGCTGGTTCGGCCCTCGTGCTGGTGGCGGGCGGGGTGTTGCTGTGGATGACGGATGCCCACTCTCTGCTGTTGGTGGGGATAGCGCTGGCTCTCATGGGGCTCAGTTTTGCTGTCAGCAATGTAGTGCTCCAGCAGCTGGTGCTGGAAATGCGCTTGCCAGGCGAGTCCGGCAGTGCGTCAGGCTTATACAGCTTGATGCGGTACGTCGGGACCATGGCATCCTCCGTGGTTATTGCCTGGGCCTTTCGAGGCGAGGGCCACATGGGTATTCTCTATGGAGGTATGGTGGGCGCCGGCCTGGTGAGTTTGCTTTTGGCTGTGGGAGTGCCTAGACGGCAGCCGGTATCGGGAGAGGGTGTGGCGTGACGATGGTGAGGGAGCGTGTGCGGACGGCGCTCGGGATCGTGATTATCGCAACCCTGGATTTAGGAGCGGGGTATTGGGCCCGTCATGCTCTGAGGCTCGGACATACCGACAAGATTCTGGGACGTTGGGTGGGCCTTCATCTGCTGTATAATACCGGGGCCATGTTGGGCTTGGGATCTCGGATACCATGGCTTATCACGGGAGTCGGGGTGGCGGGGGTTGCCGTTCTGACCATTTGGGCTTGGAAGAGTCCGACGCATAGCTGGCCGTTGGCCCTCATGGCGGGTGGCGCTCTGGGAAACCTCTTGAGTCGGCTTATTTGGCACCGGGTCACGGATTACATGATGGTTGCCGGCTACCCCGGGATATTCAATGTGTCCGACGTGGCCCTGCGGGTTGGGGTCGTCTGGCTGATTTGGGACTTGGTGCGGCAGGTCCGTAGACTGCCGGACCCAGCCGCTCCAAAGACGGGCGGAGGCTCGGCGCCTTCTTGAGGGGTTCCAGTTTTGGTCAGACGGAAGCGTGTGAAATGCTGGAATTGCGCCTAAAATATCGAAAATGGCCCTTACTTCGCGTGATGCGAAGAGATAACGATGAGGGCAGGTGTCATCATGGTAGGATCGGGCAAGCATACGCAAGACGCCGGGCACACATTTCGCCGAGAGTTGTCCATGCTGGATTTAACCATGACCGCGATTGGCGGATTGGTGGGAGCGGGATGGCTGTTCAGCGCCCTGACGGCGTCCACCATTGCGGGACCGGGGGCGCTGTTATCGTGGGTGATTGGCGGCGCGGCCGTCATTATTTTGGGTCTAACCTTGGCAGAACTGGCGGGCATGCTGCCAGAGGCCGGCGGTGTCATCACCCGGCAATTGACAGAGGCCCATAAGGTCGCCCGCGAAGCCAAAGCGCTGACCGACTCGCAGCTGGGGTGACGGGTCTTTGGACTGGCCGGGGTCTACTCCAGACCTAATTGTCTGGGAGAACCCACGGCCTCAGCCATGGCCCGTTGGATGAAGGCGGCCGGCGCCCGAGCCAGGACCCAAGCCCCCATGTGCTGGGGCCAGTGTCTGGGGTCGTGGATGACCCGGCCCAGCATCCGCGACAGACGGCCGACCCGCAGGGCTTGGCCGAGGCGCCGCTCCCGATATTGAGTCAGTGCGGTGCGGACATCCGAGTTCCCGGCCACTTGTTGCGCTAACACCCAGGCGTCGAGAATGCCCTGGCACGCGCCTTGGCCGGTATTGGGGGTCATCCAGTGCGCGGCGTCCCCAATGAGGGTGGATGGAATGGCTAAGTCGGCAAAGGGCACGATGCGGTCGAAAATGGGATGGATGAGGCGTGCGTCCGCGGGGGTACACTCGGCGAATCCGCGGGCCCGCTCGCCCCATGGTGACATCTCCGCCAGCACCCTTGTCCAATCCGGCAGCTGATGGGGATTGTCCCAGCGGAAGGTGGCAAACCAGTAGACGTGATTGTCCCCCATGGCACTGTATCCAAACTCGCCATGCCCGCCCCATGTTTGGACAGCGGTATGCTGTTGGGATGGAGGAAGGCGGTGAGCCAGCACACCGCGCACGGCCAGGAACCCTTGATACTGAGGGGGGGCAGCCGGCCACAACTGGTTCCGGACCGTTGAGTGGGCGCCGTCGGCGCCGATGAGCAGGTCGGCGGACACACTTCCAAAGGGCCCCGACAGGTTGAAGGATTGGCCGTTCCACCGCACGGCGTCGAGCGGTGCCGCATGATGGATGCTATGCAGCGGGAGGGCCGTCTCCAAGGTTTCCAGGATATGCGCGCGCGCCACGCACCAGGCGGACTCATGCCAGGTCCTCTCCAAAGGCTGGAAGGACACAGTTTTCAATTCAGCTCCGGATTCACGCTGGAATGTATAGTGGGTGATGCGGGATCCCTGGGCGGTCACCGCGTCAGCCAACCCCAAGCGGCGGAGGACCCACAGAGCGTTGGGAGCCATGGCCAAGGCCGCTCCACCGCGTGTATCGTTGCGGTCGCGGGCTTCCAGCACCGTGACTGGAAAGCCCTGCTGCGACAGGGCGACGGCACACGTTAGCCCACTAATCCCGCCTCCGGCTATGACAATATGGGGCATGCACCCACCTCCTCGGCATTATGCTACACTAACCCACAGATAACAGGCGTATTCCATGGAGGCTCTGCAGTGGCGAAACAAGCGGGACGAACGGGACCCAATCCCTGGGTTTGGGTGGTCGTAGGCGCAGCGGCGATCGCCGTGTTGTTCTTCGGATACCGGGGCCTCAACTCGCGGCCGCCGTCGAGCGTGTCTGGATCCGTTCCCAAGATCACGGAACCCGCCCTGCCGGCGACCGGGTTTACCTGGCGATATCGGGCCTACCGTCTCGGCAGTCTGCAACCCAGCCGCCTGGCCCGCGGGTCGCGGGTGACGGTGGTCATGTTGATGGCCAGCTGGTGTCTTTATTGCGCGTATGAGGACAAGTATGTGTGGCCGACAATTCTGCATACCAAGGGCCTAGCGCTCGATATTGTGGACGTCTCGACTTATAGCGGCATCGGGGACCCCGGACCGAAAGAGCCCGCCTTTAGTGGGCAGGACCATCCCGGCCCCATTGTGGGAGCGACGGGTATGAACCAAACCATGGAGAAGTACGTCAAGCAGTTCGGCCTCAAAGCCTCCAACATTCACGTCTATGTGGACCCGGAAGGACTGAAGTACTGGGGTGTCACCAACTTTCCCACCATTTTGCTGCTGAACCGGCATGGGCAACTGGTGACCCGGATTCAGGGAGCCTTGCCGCTCAATCGGGCCAAGAGTGTCATCCAGCATGTCTCAAACCAACGCTGAGCCCAAGGATGCCATCTGGGCCGTTCGCTGCCCCAGCAACGGCAATGCATGGTGTTCTTCGATGAGCCGCAGTACGGACGTATGGTCGTAGACGGTGTGGCACACCCCGGGTGCGTGGTGTCCTGACCATAGGACGGCGGGGACCCGGACGCCCAGGCCAAAACTGTCTACGATGGGCGGCGCCACCGGGTCGAAGAATCCGCCCGCTTCGTCAAACTGCACAATATAGACGGTGTGTTTCCACATTGGGGAGGCCTTAAGAGACCGCAGCACGGCCAGCGCCGACTGCAGGCCCCAAGCGACAGGAAACGGCGGATGGGCGGAGGGCAAGACGCGGGGAGCGAGGAACGAGACCGCAGGCAGGCGCCGGGTGTGGACGTCCCGGAAGAAGGCGGCCAGGGGCACTAAGTGCCGGTTCAGGGGCGGCCGGAGGAAACGCGGAAACCACAGCAAAGGACAGAATAACATTTGTTTGGCGACCAGCCGCCCGATCGGTCCAAGGCCGTAGTCCCCGATGTAGTACCGCCACGGGATGCGGGCGGCTGATAACTGGTCGAAGACGGTGGGTATGTCGAACTGGTCGGCTCCGAAAATCGGCGGGTCGTCCCGCAGTCCGTCGCTGGTGCCGGCAATTTGGTACAACCGGTTCGGCATCGTGGGGCCCAGCACGGAGGAAAAGTAGCGGTCCAGCAGCAAGCCGTCTTGGACCGCCCGCATAAAAGACGGGAAGCGGGTCGCCGGGAAATAGCCCATCACGTCGCGCCCGTTGGCCGCCACAAAGCCGTCCATGCGGCCGTCGTGCCAAGCCTGGTGAATCTTGGACCAACTGTGGACAGGGCTCGCGCATTGGGCGGGGGAGTACCAAAGCATCGGAAACGGCCGGACATCCTGTCCGCGGGGACCGGGCAGGCGGAAGTCCCGACCGAGTTCCGGCTCCCCCGCCAGGCACCCCAACAGTTGATCAAAGGATCGGTTCTCCAACGTGTACACCACAATATGTTTCAGCCAGGGGATCATGGCGCCACCTCTCCCTGAGTCCTATGTGGACTCGAGAGGGCCTATGCCTTAGGCCAATGCGATTCCACCTCGCGGCGCTTGTCGACGGTATCCTCTGCATTGCCGTAGCGGATGGATTCATAGGTACGCGCCACGGCCGCCCGATTCGGGTGCGGTAGAGGGCTCCGCTCCAGCCACTCGCGCAGGGTCTCCGAGGGATTCCGGCCTGCCGCACGGCGGGCCGCAGCACGCAGGCGGATCTTTACCAACTGCCGCACCGGCGTCAAACGGCCGCCACGGGTCGGCCATAGGATCGCCGCGTCGGAATTCCCTAACGACTCCCGAACAATCCCGGCCTCGCCAGGCATATCTAAGACATCGTGGTTATCCTGCCTGAAGTGCCGATAGACGAGATAGATGATAATCAGCAGCAGCACTACCACCACGGCCACCAACCCGACGTGCAACGAGCTGGAGGCATGGTGGAGGCTAGGGGTAGCGCGCGTCTTTATATGGGCGACATGCGGTCGGCGAATGCTGCGAGAGCGCAGGGTAATCGGTCCCAAGAGGCTTAAGATCTTGAGAAATGGGTAGGCGAGAGCGGTGAAAATGCCAGCCAGAGCGAGCTGCCACGGAAACAGCGAGGCTAAGAGTCCCACGATGACAGAGCCCGCTCCTGCGATCACCGCCATATAGGTGGCCAGGCGGATCCGTTGGCGTTCCGTGGCGGGATTGGTGTCCTGTCCTCCCAAGAGGGCGAGAACGGCCAGCCCGGCCAGGGGTACGAAGGCCAATCCGGCCAGTGGCCGAATCAACGCGGCGGTGGCGGCTATAGCTAGTGTCAGCATGGCGGCCCGGTCGCCCGACGGTTGGGCTTGGCGGGCCAGGCTGAGGCTCGCCAAGGCCGAGACGGCGGTCAAAGCCACCCCGAAAGGATTGGGAACAGATGCGAATGCGGCGGCCGTTGCGGCTAGTGCCAACAAGAAGCGCCAAATGGGGCGCTGGTTTCGCATCAGACCGGGTCCGGATGCGACGGCCACGAGGACCCAGATGGGCCAGGGGAGCCGAATGGCCAGAGCCAACGCCCAAAAGGCGACTAGATACAGGGCTTGCAGCCTAATGCGCTGATTATTCACGCGTCCACCTCCCTTGGTCGAAGTGCCAGACCTCGCGCACCCAGTCCGGCAGCCGGTGTTGGCGCTCGCCGCTGGTGAGGAACATCACCCGCAGCCCCCGTCTAACCTTAGCTTCCAGTCGCTCCGTGAACTCATCCAGCCAATAGGGACTGACGATGACCAGCAGGGTACCGGATCGGAGACGCTTGTCAATGGTGACCAGGACATGTTCCAAGTCGTCATCCATGGTGCCGCTGGGCTGGAGCCAAGCTAAGGCGGTGAGCAAATCACCTGCATCCTGCCGGTCACGAGGGGTGACCGAAAAACCGCGGATGTGCCCGGGTACCGCCCCCGTCGATGCCAGTCCGACGGCGAGGCCCTCGAGCACGGCCGACTCGGCCACGCTGGCGGCGGCGGTAATGGCGTCCTCCAGCAAATCGATGTCCACGCCGTGCCAATGCGCGTCGGTCGTTTTGGGATGTAAAAGGATTTCGACCGTCCGTTCTGTGACAGGTTCCAACTGCTTGACCATGAGTTCGCGCAGACGCGCGGAGGCATATGGGGCCACGTGCCGCACCGAGTCGCCGGGCTGGTAGGGCCGTACGCCTACCACCCGCAGGGGGTCGGGACTGTCCCAAGGCTTCCCCTTCTGGGGGCCAAAGAGCCGCGAGGCGGACCAAAATGATTCAGGAAGCGGCACGCGGCGCGGCCATACCGTGAGTTCGTGGCCGGTGCGATCTTCGCGGACAAGCTCGTTCCACGACAAGGGGTCCCGAAACACCAAGGCGCCGGGACCAATTTGCCACCGGCCGCGGGCGAGGCCAGTCAGCCGATATTGAACCCGCACGCGCTGCCGGGCTGCCACCCACAATGTGCCGGTCAATGTCTGGCGGGCCCCGCCGGGCAACATCAAGGTGGTTCCTACCCCGGAGGGCGTGAGCGACTGCGGCAGGTCAATCTTCCACTGGACATCCAAAATGGGCCAGGGCAACGGATTTTGGATAACCATCTCGGCCCCCACGGGCTGCCCTATTTCCGCATAGGCCTGCACCACATGACTAGTGACGGTCATGTGCTGTAAGGTGCGCCGCGCCAAGTGGGAGGCCAGCAGCGTCAACCCCCAGAAAAACAGACCGATGAAGAGCACCGTCATGTGGACGGTGACCAGCCCCACCACGGCCACCAAGAGCGCCAGCAGGGGCATGCTCTCGTTGCGCCAGGCTTTCCATATCACGGCGTTTGTTCCACCGGGACGGGGACTGACTGCAGCACCTGATCGACCAAGAGCTGCCCCGAAACACGGCTGACGGCGGCGGCGCTGCTAGGTTGCAGGCGGTGTCCGAGAATGTGGGGTGCCAAGAGCTTAATGTCGTCGGGCGTCACAAACGTCCGGCCTTCCAAAAAGGCCCATGCCCGAGCTGCTTGGGCGAACCGGACCGTGGTGCGCGGCGACGCGCCCAACGCCACCAGGGGGTGCTCGCGGGTTTGCCGGCACAGAGCCACCAAGTAATCCAGTGCGGCATCGTTCAGCGAGACCGTCTGAGCCGCCTCCTGCAACCGCCGCAAGCCATCTGCGTCCAACACGGGTTTCGCTTGGCTCCAATCCTCTGGCCGCGAGAAGTTATCGATGAGCCGTCGTTCGTCGGCTGCATCCGGATAGCCTAACGACAGGGAAATTAGGAAGCGGTCAAGCTCCGCTTCCGGCAGTGGGAAGGTGCCCTCCATTTCCACGGGGTTCTGGGTTGCGATGACCAGAAACGGATCGGGCAGCGGGTGGGTGACGCCGTCGGCCGTGACCTGCCGCTCCTCCATACATTCCAAGAGGGCTGCTTGGGTACGCGGCGTGGTGCGGTTTATCTCGTCTACCAGCACGATGTGGTGAAAAACAGGACCAGGGCGGAAGACCAACTCACCGGTTTTCATGTTGTATATGGGACCGCCAGTAATATCTTGCGGCAACAGGTCGGGGGTTCCTTGCACGCGAGCAAAGCTGAGGTCTGTGAGCCTTGCGACCGTTCGAGCCAGCCGGGTCTTGGCGACACCAGGCACATCGTCGAGCAGCACATGTCCTCCCGCCAGCCACGCTGTCAGCAGGAGGCGGGCCTGCCGGCGCTTTCCAAGGACCCAACGGTCGATTTCGTCCAACAACTGATGAGCTGTGGACAGCAATTCGTCTTGTGCCATTGTCTGCCTTCTTTCGTTTTGCATGCTGTGTCACTGTACTTCGGAAACCGGGGGGTAAAATCCTGCCCCGCCTGCATGGCGGGCCACTGCCAATGCATGGTTGCGGCCCGGCCGGTGGAGATGGCCGAGCCGCATATGTTCAGAGGGGCCGACCGCCGATGGCTACGGAATGACCCAGACTGGTATCGGCGAGTTGTGCGTTAAGGCGCGGGAAATGCTGCCCAGTCCAAGGCCTCCCCGAGCGCGCCGGCCCGTCACCAGAACATCGGCATGATGGTCTGCCGCGAACTGGATTAGCATATCCGGCATGGGCGTGCCGCCGATGACGTGGCATTCGGGGCGAAAGTCGGCTAATGCTTCCTCGGTGCGGGACACAGCGCGGCGTGCTTCATTGATGGCTGCATCCTCCATGGATTCGGCATAGGCAGGCTCAGGCGCGAAGGTGGGCGAGCCAACGTCAATGGGAGCGTGGTGGACGGTTGCCACGATGATACGGACGTCGTCCGGCGAAAAGTGACTTTTGATCCATTCCGCCGCCCTCAGAGAGCCCTCCGACCCATCCGATGCTAAGACCACACGCAGTGTATGCATTTGAGGAAACCTCCTGCCCGGTAGTGTTTCGGCCGGTGCACGGCGCTATTCCGCGCGGGTGTTGCACCAGGCCGCCGCTTCTCAAAAAAGATACCACAGGAGCGGTCTTGGCGCTGACGCTTTTACGCCTCCGTGCGGTGCAGTCCGTGCATGAATCCGCTGAGACGGGAGACGCTAGCGTTGTGATCATCATGACCAGGGAGGGACTCTCATGCCCAATGTTCAAGTCCGGTGCACGGTCAACAACTGTTATTTCTGGGCGCAAGAAAATTACTGCGGTGCCGATAGTATTCTGGTGACCTCGGACCGCGCCGCCCGGGAGTATCCGGAGTCGGTGGACGCGGCGCAAACAGCTATGATTGTGGAAGAAATTGGAGAAACGCCGACCCCCACGTGTATGGAAACGGCGTGCAAGACCTTTAAACAGAAATAGGTCCATCTTCCGCGATTTCACTCAGCCGGCGGAAACTTTTCATCTTGTCCAGGTCGCCCAGCCGGGCGGACCGGATGGCGCGTTCCAAGGAATCGATGGTGGCGAGATAATCGGGGCGGTGGACCGGAAACGGCGTGCCGTCCTTTCCGCCATGGGCAAAACTGTAGCGCACCGGATCGTGAAAGGTGAGCGGGGTGCCGTGGACCACTTCGGAAACCATGGCCAAGGCACGCAGCGTGCTGGCACCCACGCCCGGCAGCGCCACCAACTCCGCGTAATCAGCCGGATCCGCTTCATAAACCTTGAGGAGAATCTTGTTGAAGTAACCGGGTTTGGGGACCAAGTGCGGCAGCGGCATGGCGAGGTGCCGCGATCCGTCGGCCGCTTCTGAAAGCTGCCTCAATGTCGTGAGCGCCGCCTCGGGGTGTCGTGCCAGTTCGACCGAAGCCTTCTGGACCGGTTCATGGATCCCCGCGCTGAGATTGAGAACCGCGGGTTCAGGCCGCCCGAGAATCGCTTGGCCGGGATCCAGCGTGAAGCTTTGCACGTGGACGCTCTGCCAGTGGTAGCGCCGGGCCAGTCGGTTGGCCTCGTTCATGCCCTGTTGAACCACGGCCCACTCTCCTGTCCGGTCGAACAAAAACACATGATGATAGAGCTGATAGCCGTCCTGCACCAGTGCACCGTCCACCTTAGCCGCCATGCGACTGGCGCTCGTGAGGGTCTGGGAGGGCACACTTAAGCCAAATTGGCTGCCCCAGTTGTCAATCTCTTCCGGCGTGCGGCGGGAGGTTTTGCCCTTGCCGCCCGCCACAAACAGACCGTAGTCCCCGGCGCGGTCGGCCCATGATTCCTTCAGTGCCCCTAAAACCACCGTGGTTAAGCCGGAGGAGTGCCAGTCGAAGCCCAGCACGGAACCAAACGCCTGGAACCAGACGGGGTCCGCGAAACGCCGTAGAACCTCTCGGGTGCCATATTCGATGACCATAGCTTCAACCATGGCGGCTCCCAGGGTTTGCATTTGTTGAAACAGCCATGGGGGACAATGGCCGCCGTGCAAGGGCGCGGTGGCTGTGCCTGTGCGTCTCATT
>JAJZBJ010000047.1 GCA_021798975.1 Bacillota bacterium
TCCGCGGGCGCTGGCTACGCCCGCGGTACGCAAACTCGCGCGAGAACTGGGCGTCGATATTCAACAAGTCTCCGGCAGCGGGGAGCGGGGGCGGGTTATGGCAGAGGACGTGCGGGCCTTCGCAGAAGGCGGCGCTCGCCCCGAGCCGCCCAAGACCGCGGCCACGCCAAGCATCCGTACCCTGCCGCAGGTCCCAGAGGACGTACGGGTGCCGTTGCGCGGTACCCGCCGGGCCATTGCGGAACATATGGTGCGGTCAAAGTATACGGCACCCCATGTCACCAACATGGATGATGTCGAAGTCGAAGCCTTGGTCGCGATGCGGCAGCAAATGAAAGCGACGGCAGCCGAGCAGGGCGTAAAGCTGACCTACCTGCCGTTTATCATCAAAGCGGTGATTTCAGCCTTAAAGCAGTTCCCTTACCTCAATTCGTCTTTGGACGACGAAACCCAGGAGATCGTTTTGAAGCCGTACTACCATATAGGGATCGCCGTGGACGACCCCGACGGTTTGGTGGTGCCGGTAATCCGCCACGCCGACCAAAAGAGCCTCTTGGAATTGGCCCGAGAAATTCAGGACTTGACCGAACGCGCCCACGCTCACCGGCTGACGCGGGATGAGATGGGCGGCTCCACCTTCACGATTACGAACTTCGGATCGTTCGGCGGGCTCTTTGCTACACCGGTCATCAATTATCCAGAAGTGGCCATTTTTGGAACGGGGCGCATACAAAAGCGTGCGGTGGTCGTGGGCGAAGACGATCGCATCGTGGCACGCCAGATGATGAGTGTATGTCTGACCTTTGACCACCGCGTGGTTGATGGGGGGACCGCAGGCCGCTTCACCAATGTGGTGATGCGATATTTGAATCAGCCCGCCAACCTGTTTTTGGAGATGAGCTAGATGGTCGTTGGAGAGTTTACGGAGAGTGCCGACCTCGTCGTCATTGGCGGTGGTCCAGGCGGGTATGTGGCCGCCATTCGGGCGGCGCAATTGGGTCGCCAAGTCACGCTCGTGGAGCGGGAGGCTCTGGGCGGCGTGTGTCTCAATGTGGGGTGCATTCCCTCCAAGGCTGTGATTTCCGTGGCGGACCAACTGCACAGGCTTCAGGACGCCGAGAGCCGGGGCATCCGGGTAGACGGCGTTGGCGTGGATATGGCCGGCGTGCAGGGCTTTAAGTCTCAGGTGGTTGGAAAACTGACCGGGGGCGTGAAGGAACTGTTGCGGGGCAACGGGGTCACGGTCGTGGACGCCGAGGCTCGCTTCGTCGACCGGCATCACGTCCGCGTGGTCTCCGAATACGAGAGTAAAAAGATCGAGTTCCGCCAGGCCATCCTGGCTACCGGATCCCGGCCTCGAGCGCTGGATAGCTTGCCCATTGACGGGCAAGTCGTGCTGGGTTCTACGGAGCTTTTGGCACTGGAGCGTGTCCCGCGGCATCTCGTGGTTGTGGGGGGCGGCTATATTGGGCTCGAACTGGGCACGGCGTTCCGGAAATTCGGGAGCGCGGTGACGGTGGTCGAGACGCTGGGTCATCTGCTGAGCGGCACGGACTCCGGTCTGGTGCGTCACGTGGCCCGGCAGCTAACCCAGTTGGGAGTCTCCGTCCATCTGAATACCCGCGTGTTGTCCGCGGAGGTCCGCGACGGCGAAGCCAAGCTCATGCTCGCGGGCGAGCAGGACCAGGTTGAGATTGTAGCTGATGCTGTCCTCGTGACGGTCGGTCGGATCCCCAATACTGACAGCTTGGATTTGGCCGAGGCTGGGATTGCGGTTGATGAGCGCGGGTTGGTGCGTGTGGACGAGCGGCTGCGGACCACCAATGCCGACGTCGCGGCCATCGGCGACATCACTCCGGGTCCTATGTTGGCGCACAAGGCTAGCTATCAGGGTAAAATCGCGGCCGAAAGTCTTTGTGGGCAGCCCAGCGTGCAAGACGCCCTGGCGGTCCCGGCTGTCATCTTTACGGACCCGGAAATCGGGACGGTGGGCATGACGGAGACCCAAGCGCGCGAAGCCGGATATGAGCCGGTAACGGGGCGGTTCTCGTTCCAAGCCAATGGACGCGCGCTGTCCGTTGGAGAGGCCCGCGGCGAGGCCCTTGTGGTGGCCGACAAGCCGTCGGGGCAGGTGCTGGGCGTACACATTGCCGGGCCCGAGGCCTCGAGCCTTCTGGCTGAGGGCGGCCTGGCGCTGGAGATGGGAGCCACCTTGGAAGACCTGGCCCTGACCATCCATGCCCATCCGACCTTGCCGGAGACTTTGATGGAAGCGGCTGAAGCCGCACTGGGGCGACCCATTCACAGCATGCCGCGGCCGCGCTGATGGAGCGTATGATGGTTGGCGTGCAGCGCCTGGAAGCTTCCCGCGGCAGCTACGCGTACGTCGTGGAAGGCCCAGAGCCGGTGCTGGTAGACACCTCCTTGCCCGGCCGGGCGGCAGCTATGCTCGATGAATTGCGGGAATGGGGAGGGACCGTCCGCCATATTGTCGTCACCCACTATGACGTCGATCACATGGGAAACGTAGTGCCGTTGGCCGACGCCCTGGGGGCGGCAGTCTGGCTGCCGGCGGATGATGTCCCCTATATGATCGGCAACAAGCCGAAGCCGGGGGTAAAGCGGTTGATTGGTGCGGTCATCAGACCTCCGGTACCCGGAAAGTTTCAGCCCCTAGCCCATGGCGGAGAGGTGGGGCCGGTCAGGGCGGTAGCCAGTCCGGGGCACACCCCTGGACACACCGCCTATCGGACCGATGGCGCGTTATTTGCGGGAGACGCACTCTCGACGCGCGGCGGCCGAATCATCGCCATGCCTGCCATATTGTCCTGGAATCGGCAGGTCGAGACGGAGTCGCGCCGGCAGTTGCTGGACGGGTTTCACGGTTGGATTTTTCCAGCGCACGGCGAGCCGTTGCGTTGGACTCAGGAGGCGTAACGTGAACGGAGAGGAACGCAAGAGCTTGGCCGATGCTGTGTACCCCATCATCTTGGAGGCCCGCGAGGCCGTGTTGAAGGTGTACCGCAGCGGGCATTTTCACACCGAGGAGAAGAGTGACCACAGCCCGGTCACCGCGGCTGACCGGGCCTCTCACAAGATTCTCAGCGAGGGTCTCCGTCAACTCTTTGCGGATGTGCCTGTGGTCTCGGAGGAAGCTCAGGAAGAACCCCTGCCCCTAGGTGACGGGGCACGCTACTGGCTGGTGGACCCGTTAGATGGGACCAAAGAATTTATCCGCCAGACGGGGGAGTTTACCATCAACGTCGGGCTGGTCGATCGGTCCGGCCGTCCGATTTGGGGTTTGGTTGATGTGCCCCTCAGCGGTAGAACTTATGTCGGCGGGGGAGGTGGTGCGTTTGTCCGTGAAACCTCGGGCGACACGCCGCTGGATCCGCTGAAACCCGCGATGCCAGGTCAGGGCGCGGTGGTGGCGTTAAGTCGTAGCCATCAGGGAGCAGCGGACGACTGGCTCAGGACCCACCATATTGCGGTGAAGCGGTTGGTCTACGCTGGCAGCGCCGTGAAATTCTGCTGGGCGGCCGAAGGACGCGTCGACCTGTATGTGCGGCTTCGTCCCACCATGGGGTGGGATACCGCTGCAGGCCAGGCGGTTTTGGAGTCTGTGGGTGGGTCTGTGCATACGATGGAGGGCGTGCCACTCACCTACGAGCCGGCAGCGCGTGTCAATCCCTTCTTTGTGGCAGGTCGTCCGGGGTTTTAGACCGGCAATGCAGGCGGCCTCGCCACTTTTTTCGGACATTGCCCCTCTAGGGACATGACAGGCGGCCCGATATTTGCCATAATTTAACACAGGAGCGACGTTGCTCAGAGCACTCCGATCGAGAGGTCGGGTCGCAAAGCCAAAGGGTCTGACGTCCCACCAGAGGGGGCAAGACAGCCGTGCTGCCAGCGTTCTTTAAAGAGTTGTCCAGAGTCAACCGTCCCCGTCCACCAGGCGGCGAGGTGCAGCTCCTCTTCCGCGGAGGCCTCATCCTCCGCGGTGTGACCGCTGTATTCCTCCTGTGGTACAGTCTTTCATCAGCCCCGCGGGTCTGGCACCACGCATGGACGGTCGCCCTGACGCTCGGGATGATGGACGGGTTGGCGGCCCTCGCTCAAGGGGCCTTCCGGATGCCGTTGCGCTCGCTATTACATGTCACACTCTATATGGATGCGGTGCTCGGGTGGGCTGTGGCTTGGGCTTTCGACCAGTCCCCTCATACCATGGTTCCGGCACTTCTCTCGTTATTTACCATTGAGCTGTTGGCCTACTATCCGCGACGCACCGGGGCTTTAGCAGCCCTAGCCTATATCGTCGTGACCAACGCCCTGATGGGTTTGGTGCCCAGTCTGCACCACGGACCGTTGTGGCGGTGGCCGTCGGTGTTTTCCTGGATCGCGGCCGATACCCTCATCTGGGGCGCCTTACTGACCTTTATCCAACTGCCCTTGCGCGGCCCGTCGCTGCAGACTTTGACGCCGCGTGAGCGCGAGGTCTACCGTCTGTCGGAGTCAGGCCTGACCACCGTGGAGATCGCGGAACGACTGCACATCGAGGCCAGCACGGTAAAGTCCCACTTGGTTCACATCCATCGCAAGCTCACCCGTGGTCCGTCCTCCACCCACTAGAGGAGAGAGCGTGGAGGGCTGTCCGCCGCGCTTCCCCCCGGCGTCCCCCAAAGATCCACCGCGTTCCACCACAAAATCCACCTTCCTGACCCTGGCCTTCCGGGTGTTCAATGGCAGCTAAGGAGGGATAGGCATGTTGACGTTGACGGACTTTGTGACGGTGGCAGGGGCGACTGCCATAACGGCGGCGGTGCTCTCCTTGCTTCGGGAAATCTGGAAGACGACCCCTGAACCATGGTGCACCTGGGCACTGGCCGAAGTGGTTGTCTTTGTAGGCGGTTTTATGGCTGGGCGCGTCACGGTGCGCGACGCGCTCGTATGGTTTGTGAGCGGCGTCGTAGCAGCCGCTGCCGTGCGGGCTTCGTGCGGCAAATAGGCATGGGGCGATATGACAACATCGGGGATACAGCGTCACCATGCTGCTGCGGACAGTAAGGCCCGGGGACATGTCCCCGGGCCTTGGTCCTTTAGATCTCTTCCCTAGGCGGATTGGCCGCTAATTCCTTTAAGTGCAGGCCCCAGAATCCCACCAGGCCCGCCAGAGCGGCCAAAGCGACCAAACAGCCGAGCAGTTCGGCTCCCAGTACCGGTCCCGTCCACGGATTACCGTGGCGCGGAGCAAAGCCGACAATGAAGGGGGAGGTCATGACCCAAATGCCGGCCAAGAACGCCACGACGCTCATCCAAGTCCCGAACTTCATGCTTGCCTTCCTCCTCCCGCGTGCTCTTTGGATCGAAGTTGCTCGGTCAAATCGCGCAGCACGGTCTCTGCCAGCGGACGGAGCAGGCGATCCAGGTCCTCGTCCTGACTCGCGGGTGCCGAGCTTTGGACAGCTTCGGGTGCCTGGGGCGTACGGGACGCCATGATGCCCGCCTCCACCAACGCTCCCCTGAGGCCGCCATACCATCCCGCCCAGGTCAACAGTCCCAGCACGGCTAATCCGATGCCGCTCCAGAATTCGGCGGTGGTGGCGTGGCTCCAGCCATGAAGATTGGTGTGCACCAAAAAGGGCCAAACGGTAAGGCTCGCTCCCAGAAGCACAATCAAAGCTGAGGTGGCGAGTGCCCATAGGTACTTGGTCACCGATTCAAATCCCCTTTCCGAATATCTTGATCAAGCGTGGCCGGTACCTCGACCGGTCTTTCCGACGTCTCGGCGATGCGCCGCAGTTCCTCGGCGCTGACTGTCGACTCTGGTTCGCGGTATCCCAGAGCCATGGACAAAAGGCTCAGCGAGCGGCGCAGTTGGTCCTCGCGCTCGCGCGGCGCCCCAGGATCTGCTCCGTCCTTCGCCATCCACACGGCGGAAAGGGCCAAGAGCACAGACCCTACTGGCAGGTGCTCAAGGGTAGCCGGATGGTCGGCCTGGCGCGAGGCCACTTCCATGTCATCATACACGAACCGCCCACCCCGGAAGACGGAGAGAATGGCCGATACCAGGGTCAATGCGGCGGCGAACAAAAATACCAGCCTCAACGCGTCCATGAACGGGTGCGAGATAAGTTGCGGGAAGAAACGCGGGCTGGTCAGAGTGGCAGCCTGGTGGGCCGGCAGTCGGGCTAGCAGGAGCTTTCCAGCGGCGGTTTGATTGAAGAGTATCTTGAGCGGGTTGTAGCCGAGTAGGGCGGCAAACAACACCGATAACGGGGGCAGGTGGGCCAGGTGTTGGACAAATACGCCCGGAATCGCGAACCGTGCCAGACCCTTGGTAATCGTGCCAGGCAGACCGGTAGACAGCGAACTGATCACCATGGTGAAGAAGATTCCCATGCTCAACATGGTGCCGGCGTTCATAAAGGTGGCACGCATGCCGGAGGCGGCGCCGCGATACCGCGCGGGGACTGAGGACATGATGGCGGAGGTGTTGGGGGAGGCGAAGAGTCCCATGCCAGCACCCACGATGAAAATGTACGCCGCGAAGGTCCAATAGGGGAAATCGGCCGGCAGGGTGTTGAGCAAGAAGAAGCCGATGGCGCTCACCAGCATGCCGAGCGTCGCAAACCAACGCGCCCCATACCGATCCGACAGGCGGCCGCTGATGGGACCGAATACGAGGAATCCAGCCATTTGCGGGATGGTGTCGATACCGGCTTGCAGCGGGGTATTGGAGAAGGAGACCCCGTGCATCGGAAGCCAGACCCCTTGAAGCCAGATAATGAGCATAAACGACAGGCCGCCTCGGGCGATAGAGCCGATTAAGCTGGTGAAGTTGCCAATGGAGAAGGCGCGTATCTTGAAGAGTCCCATGTGGAACATCGGATCCTCAACGTAGCGCTCGATGACGACAAAGGCAATGAGGAGTAGCACACCGGCCACGAGACTGATGTCGACAAACGGGCTGTGCCATCCCATCGGGTGGTGCTTGTAGGGGTTGATGCTGTATGTGAGGCCGAGCATGACGCCCATCAATCCCAACGCGAAACTTAAGTTGCCCCACCAGTCAATGCTCTTGGCTTCGCGGGTGGTGGCTGTTTCACGCAGCGCGATGTAAGCCCAGACCGTGCCGAAGAGACCGACTGGCACGTTGACCAGAAAAATGGCCCGCCACCATACCACCGACAGCAGGCCGCCGACCACCAGTCCAATGACACCGCCGCCAATGGCGGCGATCTGGTTTAAGCCGAGGGCAAAGCCGCGCTCGTTGGCTGGAAATGCGTCCGTGAGAATGGCCGCGCTGTTGGCAAACAAAAACGCGCCGCCAATGCCTTGGATAAATCGGAAAATGATCAGCTCCCATTCGCCGGCCGTACCCGTACTAGGGGTGAAGAACAAAAGCAGCGAGCCGACCGTAAAAACCAGAAACCCCAAGTTGTAGAGTTTTACCCGGCCATAGGTGTCCGAGATACGGCCGAAGGACACCAGCAGAATCGTAGTGGCTACGTTGAAACCCATTAGAATCCACAGCAAGAGGCTGGTCTGGCCTGTATTGTGCAGGGGATTGACTTTAATGCCGTGGAAAATCGCGGGCAGAGAAATAATGAGAATGGTCTGGTTGATGGTGGCCATCAGCACACCCAGCGTGGTGTTGGTGAGGGCAATCCACTTATAGTTTCCGCCCACCGCGCGCCGCGGCGCGGACGTTGCTGTCGCCATGCCCGAGCTTCCCTCCTATCGGATATCGTTTGATAACGGGTCTACTCCTGCGCCGATCGCGGCACCCTCCACGTCCCGGACCGTCTCCGTAAACTCGGTAAGGACACGGGTGAGTCCGTCTACTTGTTCCCGTGACATCTGTTGGATGGCCCCAAAAAGTGGAGTGGTGAACCAGCTGGTCAAGCTGCCAACGGCCGTGCGCCCGGTATCGGTCAGCCGCACCCACACCCTGCGGCGGTCGTGCAGGTCGAGGGTCCGCTCCACCAGGCTGCGGGCTTCCAACCGCTCTAACACGCGCGTCAGGGAGGTAGAGGACATGGACAGCTTTTTGGCCAAATCACCCGCCTGTTCCGGCTGGTGACTTAAAATGCGCAGGCACTGGACTTGCGCCAGGGTCAGCTCGTGGGAACGCCAGAGTTCAAAAATGAGGGGCTCCGCCAAACGGATGAAGTTGACAACCGCTTTCAGGGCATCCCGTTCTTGGTCTGTAGGTTGAATGCCGTTCGTATCCACGCAGATCCTCCCAGATGGTATTTGTCGCGTCAGCAACCATTATCACACCAGCAATAATATCACAACAGACAACTATTGAAGTCAATTCTACGGGGTTAGTATGCCCCGTGTATCGGACCTCCCAGGGGTTTTTTCGCCCCCCGGCCATAATTACCCAAACCCCCGAATACAGTGTACGGACAAACTGGTACCGGAAAGGACGAGACTGATGGAACAACGTTGGGATTGGGAAAAGGCTGCAAGGGAATATGAGTGGCTGGTCCCGTGGCGGTATGCTCGAGGGCACGATCTCTGGTATCAAGGAGGTTACAGCAACACCGCACTGAATCTGCTGGACCGTCATCTGGAGAGCCGGGCGGATGACAGCTCCCTCATTGATCGCCGGCACTCCCGCCCCGTGCGGCGGCGATATCGCGATTTATACTGGGACAGCGCCCGGCTGGCTCGGTGGTGGGAAAAGCGCGGACTGGGCTTGGGACACCGCGTCCTGCTGTACGGAGCAGCGGACGTGCATCTAATGACCGCAATGCTGGCGCTGGCGCGGGTGGGAGCAACGGTTGTGCGAAGTCTGGAGACCACCGATACCATGCTCATTGACCGGGTTTTATCGACAGAATCCCACTGGGCTGTGGCAACATCCGATGCCGCCCGGCAAGTGGTATACCTGCGGCCCCGCCTGGGCGAGCACTTTCGAGTGCTGTGCGCTGACCCCATGGCCGGAGCGGCGAGCCTGGAGTCAGCAATGGAGGAGGCGGAGGGCCTCTTGGATCCGGTCCCGGCCGAGGCTAACCACATTGGCGCCGTCGTGTGGGGAGACGACCCTAACCCCTATGCGTATGCAGGCATGGGCAGCATAATTGGGTGGCATCAAAGTCTAAAGCGCCTCTTGGCCCTGGAACCGACCGATCGGGTGGGCGTCATGAGCCACAGCGGCGGGTTGCTTGACCCTCTCTGGCTTACCGCTGCCTTGATGGCAGAGGGCTGTCCGGTGGTCTGGTTGTCCGACGATGCACGGGCCGGAGTGCGGGAGCATGGATTGACGAAACTGGTGGCGGGCGCCGGATATCATCCGCACCTGCCCGAATTGTCGGGCCGATTGGACCGGATGGTGATCCTTGGGGAACAGAGGCCGGCCGGCCACTGGACCTCACAGCGGGCCGAGGTGGTTTACGCTCGGGCTGACATGAGCGCGGGCGTCTATCGGGTGGGGGATGCGGGCGGGCCTCTGGAGGCGCCGTCTGCCGACCGAAGCCGCGTGCCCCGCTCAAGCGCCGAGGTGGAGGCGATCCCCCAGTACGACAGCCGGGATCGGGAGATCTTGGCCTCGGTGCTCGGCCTTCAGGGGGTGGAGGATGCGGTCATTCTTCCGGGCACCGGATTGGAGCGGCACCTCTGGGTTGCGACACGGCAGCCGGCGGCTGAGATCCAAGCCCAGATGGGCCAAGATGCGGACGAGCTGCAAGTCCACACGGTCAGCGTCCTGCCGGAGACGGTTGAAGGACGACTAGCCTACCGTGTTTTGCAAGCCGTGCAAAATCAAGAGTCCCACCTCAGTGTTGGGAGTCTCGCCAGACCGCTGCTGGTGGAAGAGCTGGTCCGTGCGGTGCATCGCCCTGCACGCTAAATCGGAGTTGTGCACCCTGAGTCCTCCTGGTACGGTTGATGGGATAAGAGGGCTCAGGGGAGGAATCCATGAAGGATCAGAGGCAAGAGCCGTATGTGTACGAGGGCGAATATGAACGCCGATTTTTTGAGTGGGCGGGCCTCACCGTTGTAGAGGCCGGCGAGGGACGGGCGCGCGTCCAACTCGATGTCCAGCCCCACCACCGCGGGGGCGGGGGAACAGAGGCGATCAACGGCGGGATCGGCGCCTATATGTTCGATGGGGTGTTGGGTACGGCGGTGCGGTCCACCTGGGACGAGCGCGTGGTCGGGCAGGTGACCATGACGCTCAATATTCAGTATCTGCGTCCGCTTTTGGCCGACGAGACCGTGACGGCCTACGGGGAAGTGACGCACCGGGGGCGCCAGTCGGCGTTCGTGCGCGGCGAGATTTATGATCGGGAGGGTCGGGTCGCCATGGCCGCGACCGGACTGTTCCATCTGTTCCGCCGCTGATGGGTCGAAAATGGGGGCCCTGGGCGGCCATTTTCCTGGCTTTGGCGGCCATTGCCGTATCGGGGCTGGCTACGGGTCTCAACCGCGAGGTTGCCGCGTGGCTGCGCCCCTGGGGTCAGTCCTGGCCCCAGTTGAACCTGATCTGGGTGTTTGGGGGTGTGCCCCTGACGTCGGCGGCCGTGCTGTGGGCGTCATTTCGGCGCGGCTGGAAGTACTTGCCGGTGTTCATGGGGGGCATGCTAGTCGAAGTGGTGTGCAAGCACTGGATCGCGACCCCCATGCCGACGGCGACGCCGGAGCCGTTGTTTTACCTGCATTTAGAGGACTGGTTCAACATCAGCCCCTCGACCGCCATGGGGTGGGTTGATTGGGCGTTGAGGCGGCCCACCGCGGTATCTTCCGTCCATCACTTTCTGCGCGGCAGTTTCCCGAGCGGCCATGAGTTTCGGATTACCTTCACTCTGGGGGCACTGACCGGCGGTAAGAACTGGGGTCTTCTAATTGGGGCCGCCCTTGTGACCGCCCTGTTGGTTGTGGCGACGGGCGGTCACTGGATTCTGGATGCGGCTGGGGGGTTCACGTTGGCATGCACCGGGCTCGCGGTGCTGCGGACTAAGAGTCGCCGCGTGCGATAGGGGCGTTGCTGTGCTGGATCCAGTCGCTCCAACTGCCCGGATACAGGAACGGCTTGGCGCCCAATAACCGGAGAGCCAACACGTCAACGCAGGCGGACACACCGGACCCGCAATACACCAGGGGATCCCCGCCGGCCAGGGATCCAAAGAGTTCGCGAAGTTCACTAGGAGTGCGGTACGTGCCGTCCGGATTCAATACGTCCGCGTATGGCACGTTGACGGCTCCGGGAATGTGTCCGCCGACCCGGTCCACGGGCTCCTGGGCGCCAGCATAGCGCTCGTGGGCGCGGGCGTCGATAACCGGCCAGTGGCCGGCCAGCATGGCGACGGTTTGATAGTCCGCGGTCATGCCGGGATCAGGACGACTGTGATATTGTGCCGCTGCGGCGGGCGCAACAGCGGTCGTGACGTGGCCGCCCGATGCAACCCAGGCTTGGTACCCTCCATCGAGCACGGATACCTTGTCGTGCCCGTAAAATTGCAACAACCACCAACAGCGGGCCGCACCTGCGGCATCGTCGTCATAACAGACCACATAGCTTTCCCTCTCGACCCCCAGCCGTCCCAGTAGCGCGCCGAAATCCTGGGGGCCGGGGAGCGGGTGTCGCCCTCCATACGGACCAGGGGCGCTGGACAAGTCTTGGTTCATATCGACAAGGTGAGCCCCCGGGATATGCCCGGTCGCGTATACGCGCGATCCATACTGCCCATCGGTCAAGCGCCATCGGCAATCGAGGACGATGACATGCGGATCCTTAATGCGGTCCTTAAGCCAGTCGGCAGATATTAGTGCGGGTACCTCACTGAACGGCATGGAGATCTCCTCCTTCTTCTCCGTTCAGTGTATCTGTGACCCGGAGGGGCCGCAAGCCGTTTGGCTAGCCGTTGTCGCGTTCGGGGCCGTGCGCGGATGGTTGGGGTGCGTTCGGGTCCGTGGCCTGGCGGGGTGCGTGCGGGGACGCACTCGCTGTAGACTCGACCAGTCCCAGTTTTCCGTCAATCTCCATTTGCGCCATTTTGACATCCTTGTAGTGGTTGACCTTGAGTTCGCGGAGGCGCATGTCAAGGTCCTCCTGCGTCATCCCGGCTTTGCTCAATTGCCCTGGCAGCACTTCTCCATCCTTCATCACCACCCGGGCATGGCCGAGAAGCCACGGGCGGGAGCTTGGCATGCGTACAGCGAACTGTCCGACAACCCAAGCCAAGAGGGCAAACGACGCCACGACCAGCACCCCGGCATCCAAGGGGATGGTGCGGGTGAGGGCGACGGACCCCGCGACGGTGCCATAGGTGATGGCGGCGACCTTGTCCATGGGCGTAAGTTCGGCCATGGTACGCTTCCCAAGCAGGCGGAAGGCCAAGAGTACTGACACAAACATGACGAACGACCGATAGAACATTGTCCACACTAAATGCATTAAAGAGCCTCCTGATGGCGGTATCCGGTTTGCCAATTCCTGGCTGGTTTTCCCAACTGAGGGAGGAATTATCCTAAGTCTGGCGAATAGCGATGTGATGGGGCTCGACCATGGTCGAGGTCCCTTGCCCCCCAGGGGCCGACATGGGGTTGGAGGAGGAAAATTTGTGGCATTTCAAGACATTGTGGCAGAGTCCCAAGGGGCTCTGCTGACTATTTCGATGAATCGGCCCGAGGCGTTGAATGCCTTGACCGCGAGGATGCGTGAGGAGCTCTTGCAGACCCTCCGCGAGGCGGGCCGCAGCCCGTCAGTGCGGGTTGTGGTGCTGCGGGGCGCGGGCCGCGCATTCTCAGTGGGACAAGACCTAAAAGAGATGACCGAGTATTACGAAGCACATGGCCCGAGGCTCGGCAAGCTGGTTCAGGAGGAATACATACCGATCGTTGAAGCCTTGCGGAACCTGTCCAAGCCCACCGTAGCGGTGCTGGAAGGCGCCGCGGTCGGCGGCGGCATGGCGTTGGCGCTGGCGACGGACTTCCGTGTCGTTTCGGCGCGTGCCCAAATGGTTCCTGGATTCGTCAACGTGGGACTCGCTCCCGACACCGGCACCGCGTTTTTGCTGGGACGGTCTATCGGGTATGCCCGGGCATTGTCTCTGTGTTTGACCGGACAGCCCATCCGGGCCGCACAACTCGTGGAGTGGGGTTTGGCCTCTCAGGCCCACGAGACCGCCGAGTCGTTGAGCGAGGAGTTGGAGCACTTGACGGCCAAGCTGGCCCACGGCCCCACCAAGGCCTACGCCGTGATACGCCGACTATTTGACCAGTCCGCTCACCTGCCGCTTGAGGCGGTGCTGGAGTTGGAGCGGGACGCCCAGGAGGAACTGGCTCAGACGCAGGATCACCAAGCCTCGATTGCCGCTTTCCTAGCCAAACAAACCCCCGAGTTCCGCGGACAGTAGCGACCGGGCCGAAGAGGAGGAAGTAACATGTCACAAACCATGCTGCCCGAGGGAACCCTAGCCGGGCAAACCGCCGTCATTACCGGCGGCGGAAGTGGAATCGGGCTTGGAATTGCCCGCGAGTTGGGACGCCTGGGGGGCACGGTGATCTTAGCCGGCCGCAAGCCCGACAAGTTGGAAGCGGCGGCGGCCGATCTCGCACGCGACAACATTCAGGCCATCGCTCTTCCCACCGATATCCGCGATCCAGGACAGGTGGAAAGCCTGATGGAACAGGCGGTGGAGAGAACTGGGCGCTTGGACATGCTGGTCAACTCAGCAGCCGGCAACTTTATCGTGGACAGCGACAAGTTGTCGGTCAACGGTTGGAACGCTGTCGTGAACACCGTGCTGCACGGAACCTTCTATTGCACCCGGGCTGCCGGTCTCAAGATGATGGAGTTGGGACACGGGGGACGCATCTTATCGATCGTCGCCAGCTATGCATGGACAGGGGGGCCCCGTACGGTTCATTCCGTTGCGGCCAAGGCGGGTGTGGTCGCCATGACCCGGACGTTGGCGGTCGAGTGGGCGCATCAGGGAATCCGGGTGAACGCCATCTGTCCCGGACCGACCGACACGGAGGGGGCACGGCCTCTATGGGCTGATCCGGCGGAAGAAGCCCGGCTCAAGCAAAAAATCCCGGTGGGCCGGTTCGGCAGCGTCGAAGAAATGGGTCGAGCAGCCAGTTACCTGCTCTCGCCTTACGCCGATTTCGTGAACGGCGAAGTGTTTGTCATTGATGGCGGGGAGTGGTTGGGCAAGGGCCTAACGTCTTAGGTTAGAGGGGAGAGGTATCTATGGACAAGCGGATGAGTATAGACGAGGTGGTCGACCGCATTCCCAGCGGGGGCTTAATCGCCATTGGCGGGTCCTCGATCTCTCGGAAGCCCATGGCGCTCGTGCGGGCGTTGGCCCGCAGCGACAAGCGAGACTTGCGGATTATTGTGGACGTAGGCGGACCGGACGTTGACTTGTTGCTGGGAACGGGACGGGTGGCCGAAGTCATCTACGCCTTTGTGGGATTCGAAGTTCTGGGGTTAGCGCCGCACTTTCGCCGCGCCCGCCAGACCCAGGCGGTGCAATTCCAGGAGTGGACGGAATATACCGTGATGGCAGGGCTGGACGCCGCCATCAAGCGGGTCCCGTTTATGCCCACCCATGCCACGTTGGGCACGGACGTCCTGCGGGTGAACGCCGCGTTTAAGGAGATCCGCGATCCCTTTACCGAGCAGCCCATCGTGGCGGTACCCGCGCTCAAGCCGGATGTCGCCCTGATTCACGTCAATTACGCGGACATCCAAGGCAACGGCGTGATTCTCGGCGACGGCCACGTAGACGTGCTGTGCGCTAAAGCGGCCAAGGACACCTACATGTCCTGTGAGCGACTCTTGTCATCCGAGGAACTGCAGCGCTTCGGACGGGACGTACAAATTCTCCGCGTGTACTCCCGCGGCGTGGTGGAAGCGCCGTGGGGGGCGCACCCCACCGGTTGCGCGCCCGACTATCGCACCGATGTCCGCCACCTGCAGGATTATCTCCGGGCTTCATCGTCGGAGGAGGGCTGGCGCCAATATGAGACTGAGTTTGTCACCGTGGACCACCGCCAGTATCTCGAGAACCACGGCGGGGCCGAAGAACTGGTGTCGCGCCTGAAGGTGTAGTGGAAGGACAAGGAGGGATACCCATGCCGATTGACCCACAGTTAAATGTCGATGAAGTGATTATCACCACCATGGCGCGGCAGTTGTCGGGCGAGATGCTCGTGAGCTCGGTCACCGCGTTCGGCTCCCTGGCTGCCCACCTTGCCAAGAGGCGCTACGCGCCCGACCTGGCGGTACTGTCCACACCGGAGTCCGGAATGGACGTAACCCCCATGCCCACCTTGACGCTGGGGCAGTTTCTCACGGATGTCCAGCAAGGCATACCTTTGACGATGGAGGACATCTTTGATGCGATCTTCACGGACCATTTCCGCATCTGGATTAATCCGTCCCAGATTGACCAGTACGGCAATACCAACATCACCTGCATTGGCGACTGGTACCGCCCTAAGGTTGCGTTGGTCGGTGCCCGGGGGATTCCGGAGGACACGTCGCACCTCTCGGAGACGTTCTACTACATTCTCAACCACTCCCCGCGGGCGGTGGTAGCCCGCGTCGATTTCAAGAGCGGGGCTGGAAACGGAGACAGTCGGCGCGGGTTGGGCCCACATGGCGCCCCCAGCGTATTGGTGACCGACTTGGGGGTGTTTGACTTTACGGGACCTGACGGCACCATGGCGGTGCGTAGTCTCCATCCAGGGGTCAGCATTGAGGAGGTCCAAGACCGGACGGGCTTTCCCGTGCACGTGCCGGCGGGCGAGATTTCGGCCACGGACCCACCCAGCCCGGATGATATCCGCATCATCCGCGATGCCGACCCGCTTGAGGTTCGTAAGCTGGAACTCATGTCCGGCCCTGAGGCAGCGGAGAAGTTTGTCGCGATTTATGAGCGGGAGCGGCAAGCACTGCACGCAACCTATCCCCGCGTCGGGAAGTTGGGTCGATGAGCGTTCGCGGCCTAACGGTTCTCGTGACGGGCGGCGCACGTGGGATTGGGCGGGCCGTGGCTGAAGGCGCCCTCTCGGAGGGAGCGCGGGTAGCAGTCTGGTCTCTTAACCCTGCCAGTCTGGATGAAGCGCGGGCGTTCATGCCCGCTCTATCGTGGGCCGACGCCGTAGACGTGGGAGATCGTGATGCGGTGTCGGCCGGTTTCCGGCGCCTCGAAGAGCAAGTAGGCCCGGTCGACGTATTGGTCAACAATGCCGGCTATACCTTGACCTCGCGCTTCATGGAAGAGGACGAGGCGTATTGGCATCGCGTGGTCGATACGAACTTTTGGGGCGTGGTTTATACCACCCGTGAAGCCCTGACCCGGATGCTGGCACGACAGTCGGGCAGCATTGTCAACGTCGTTTCCGATGCCGGCCGCGTCGGGATGGGCGGTGAGTCCGTATACGCTGGCGCCAAGGGCGGCGTCGTGGCGTTCTCCAAGTCCATAGCCCAAGAGACAGCCAAGAGCGGTGTTCGCGTCAACTGCGTAGCGCCGGGACCGACCCGAACCCGGATTCTGGAGAGCAACACCGAAGATGGGGATGCGGAAAAGCTCATTGACAAGATGATCCGGCGGATTCCCTTGCGCCGCATCGCAGAACCCGCCGAGGTAGCCGCTGCCGTGCTGTTCTTGGCTGGATCGGCGGCCTCCCACATCACCGGCCAGGTCCTGTCGGTATCCGGCGGACTCACCATGGTATGATCCGCCGTGCGGCAGGGGCGCTGGTGCTGCGTTTGCAGGGTGCCCCTGAGCCCACGGTTTTCATGATTCAACGCTCCCGTACGATGCGCCAATTTCCCGGCGTGTGGAGCTTTCCGGGCGGTCAGGTGGATGGAGGCGACTCCGTCGGCCGAGACTGGGTCAACGCCGACGGCTGGGATCAAGACCGGTGTCTTTCCACGGCAGGGTATCTTCAGCGCTGGGAGATTGACGCGCCGTCGGTCCAATCATGGCTTCCCGCCGATAGCCTGGGCATCGTTCAAGTGGCCGCCCGGGCCGCATGGCGAGAGGCGCTGGAGGAGTTGGGGGCGGGTCTCGAGACCGCCGCCCCAGCCGATGGCTCTATGCGCTATTTGGGCCGCCTGTCGCCGCCGCCTCAGGTTGAGTTTGGTTTCGATACGCGGTTTTTCGGGTTGACCGTCCCACCATTCCAGCCCGCGCTCGAACCGGCCGAAGTCGCTCAAGGCCGGTGGCTCACCGTGTTCCAGGCGCTCCACTCAGGGATGCCCCAGGCCCGCCCCACGCGCTATGTGTTAGAGCGCCTGGAGTCGTGGGTGAGGGCGTCCGAAGGACCTTAGGGGAGGGGTTTCCGAGCATGCTCAAAGTATCCAACCGTGTGTACCGTTCCGAGGTCCCCAGCGTCACCTTGCCGCCTTATCGCGCCACCAACGCCTACTGGGTGGGGAGCCGGGGCCGCGTGGTGCTGGTCGATCCGGGGGATGGGCAGGCCGCGGGCCTGGACACCCTGCGGCAGGATTGGGAAGCTCTGGGGCGTCCACTCGTGGAAGCCGTGTACTGCACACACTACCATCTCGACCACAGCGGCGGGGCCCGGGCGGCGGGGGATTTCTTTCATGCTCCCTTCTTCCTGTCTCGTGAAGATCAGGCCTGTTTGGCGGCGCACGGCGCCGATGCCGGCGGATTTGAGGTTTTGGAACCCGGCCCGCTGTCGGTGGGAGGAGTGGATGTCGAGGTGCTGTCTGCTCCCGGCCACACGCCGGGCCAGATGAACTTGTGGATGCCGGACGAGGGAGGTCTGTTGGCCGGAGACAACGTGCTGGGCAACACCACGGTGGTCATCGCGCCGCCAGATGGGGATTTGGGACGGTATTTGGCGTCCCTAAAGACACTCGCGTCGCTCGCGCTGGCTTGGATCGGCCCTGGGCACGGGGACCTAGTCCGCGATCCGGCTGCCTACCTCGGGGAATACATGGCGCACCGCGAGGAGCGTACCCGGCAAATCCTGGCCCTGCTGGAGTCGGATTGGACAACGCCGCGGACCCTGGCGGAACAGGTGTACCGCGGGAAGCTGGATGAGGCCCAGATGTCTCTGGGGGAGTGGATGGTGCGCGGCCACTTGGCGTGGTTTCTGGATCGCGGCTGGGTGGCCGAGCGCGACGGACGTTATAGAAAGGTTGAAGACCATGATTTTTCGTGATGATTTATTGGACCAAAAAGTGGTGCTCATTACCGGCGGCGGCACGGGCCTTGGCCTTGCGATGGCCGAAGCATTTGGCCAATTGGGCGCGTCCCTGGCTTTGGTGGGCCGTCGGCAGGAGGTGCTGGAACAGGCACAGCACGAGCTGGAGTCCCGCGGCATACCGACATTTATTCAATCCTTGGACATTCGCGATTATGAGGCGGTCGACCGCACTATGGACGCCATTGAAAACCACTACGGTCGACTGGATGTGCTGGTCAACAATGCCGCCGGCAATTTTATCAGTCCCACGGAACGCCTGTCGCCCCGTGCGGTCGATGCGGTCGTGAACATCGTACTGCATGGCACCCTGTACTGCACACTGGCTGCGGGGAAGCGCTGGATCGCCCAGGGCACGGGAGGAACGGTGCTGAACATTGTGACCACCTACGCGTGGACCGGATCCGGGTATGTTGTTCCGTCGGCGGTAGCCAAGGCCGGGGTTCTGGCTATGACCCGCTCGCTGGCGGTCGAGTGGGCGCCCCATCATATCCGCCAAGTAGCTATCGCTCCGGGCCCCTTTCCTACGGAAGGGGCTTGGTCGCGGCTCATGCCCACACCGGATATGGCCCAGGCAGCGGTCGAGCGGGTTCCCATGAAGCGCGTCGGGAGACCCGAGGAGCTCACGACCCTGGCGGCCTACCTGATATCGGATGCGGCGGACTACATCAACGGCGAAGTGGTGACGATTGACGGCGGCGAGTGGCTGCAAGGCGCCGGTCAATTCAACGCGTTGGACCGTGTCACGCCCGAGCAATGGGACATGGTCCGGACCATGATGCCGAAAAAGTCCTGACGTGTCCGCCCCAGGCTGGGCCTTAGCGCTGACCCTGGCCGGACTGGCCGCGTCCACCAGCAACGGAGCAGTTGGCATTGGCGGCGGGCTTCTGGTGATGCCGCTGTTGGCCTTGTGGTTTCCTCCGCAGCAAGTGGTCGCCTATACCATTCCCATGTTTTTCGTGAGCACTTTAGTGACGGGTTGGCGCTATCGTCATGACATTAACTGGGGGACCTTTCTCCGATTAACGCCCGGGGTGCTGGTGGGTATTGCAGCCGGTACGCATTTTCTGACCACGGCCCCGGCAGTGGTGATTCGAGCCATCATGGGCGGGATCGCGCTGCTGTTCGCTGCGCAAGAAGTGATCCGGTTGATCACGCGTCGCCCGCTCGGATCGCCCCCGGTGTGGGTCAGCCTGCCACTCACGCTGATAGCCGGCGTGGCGAGTGCCTTGACCAATATTGGGGGCACCGTGGTCTCGTTGGCGATGATGGGGCAGGATATGGAACCCCGGCTGTTTGTGGGTACGCTCACGGCCATCATGGCCGCAATGTCGACCTTGAAACTCGGGCTGTTTTCAACGGCTGGTCTTATTACCGGCCATGGCGTGTTGCTGGCGGTTCCGTCCATCCCCGCCAGTATTGTGGGCAGCCGCTTTGGACGGTGGTTGAACGGGCGTTTGGCCCCCGACGTTTTCCGGTGGATTTTGCTAGCCATTATTGTGACCTCGGCCGTGTTCCTGGTCCTTCGTCAGTAGTGCAGGATTCCCCAGAGCTGGGGGAGAATGAATCGACTAAGAGGAAAGGAGGACTGCCGATGTTCCGAATCGATGCGACACTGACTGGCCAGTGGTCTGATACCCAGATTCGGGTGATTGAGCGCGGCGCTGCTGCCAAGTTTGCGCGTGCTCTGGGGCTTACCTCGGGGATCCACTATGACCCGGACGCAGCCAGACTAGCCGGGTATCGCGATGTGGTGGCGCCCCCCACGTTTGCCGTGACCCTGCTTCCATGGCAAATCCCGGGACTGGAACTGCCGGAGGCCGGCGTACTTCATGGCGAGCAGGAGTTCGAATGGGGGGAGCCGCTCTGTGCGGGCGACGCCGTCAGCGTGCGTGGGCGGCTAGATGATATCAAGACCCGCTCCGGCCAACAGGGCCGCATGAGTATCGTGACCATTGTCAGCGAAGCGCATCACGAGTCCGGGGCTTTGGCCTTCCGCGCGCGGGCGATGCTGGTTGTGACGGAGGAGGGCGAGCATGGAGATCGGTGACGTTTTCGGACCCTACCACTTCCAAGTCTCTCGCGAGCAGTTGGTGCGGTATGCGGGCGCGTCAGATGATTACAACCCGATTCACTACGACGACGCCGCAGCAAAGGGCTTTGGCTTGCCGGGCGTAATCGTGCACGGAATGCTCAATATGGGCCTTATTGCGCGCTATATGCTAGAGGAGGCGTTCGACGGCCAAGCCCGGTTGGAGCACTACGCGGTCCGTTTTCGGCAAATGGTGCAGCCCGGGTGCCCACTCACGGTGACAGGCCGTGTGCGGGACATCGCCGATGATGTGGTCTATGTGGATGTGCAACTGGCTGCGGATGGCGAGAAACCCGCCGTAACCGGAAAGATGCGGCTGCGCGCGGGCGTGCGAAAGGGGAACTGACCGCGATGCGAGGACTGGCAAATCGTGTGGCCATCGTCACAGGGGCCGGACAGGGAATCGGGCGCGCGGAGGCGCAGAGATTGGCAGAAGAAGGGGCACGCGTGGCCCTGTGGGATCGCAATGGGCAGGAGG
>JAJZBJ010000048.1 GCA_021798975.1 Bacillota bacterium
GAAACTGCTTCCACCCAGTCCAGCGGCGCGCAACCGGGCTCTGCCGGGCACCGATCGCCTTGATTCGCGCGCGCATGGCGGCGTTGTCCGCCCCAGTAACCCAGCGAATCCCGTCCGTAAACGGCAAAGGCCGGCCGCTCTCCGCGGCCGGCCCCTAAAGCCGGGAGTCCGGCGAATGCCTCAGTCGTGGTAGACCGCGCTCACGTAGTCGCGGAACTTCGGCGACCGTCCCCGCACCAATCGGAAATATTCCTGCTGAATTTTCTCGGTAATCGGGCCGGGCTTACCCGTGCCAACGGGGCGCCGATCCACCTGCGTCACCCCGGCCATTTGCACCCCCGTGCCGCAGAGGAAGAGCTCATCGGCGCTGTAGAGTTCCGTTCGGTCAATCGGGCGAACGTCCGTGGGAATACCGAATTCCTGCGCCAAATCAAAAACGATTTGCCGCGTGACCCCTTCCAGGATATCGGACGTGACCGGCGGGGTAATCAGCACGCCGTTCCGCACCATAAACAGGTTCGAGGAACTGGCCTCGGACACTTGCCCGTCATCGCCCAGCATGATGGCCTCGTCATATCCGTCAGCTTTCGCTTGGTCGCTCGACAACGCCGCGTTCACATATGCCCCGGTCACCTTGGCCCGGGATGGAATCATATTGTCCGCAATCCGCCGCCAACTGGATACCGCCACGCTAATCCCGGCCGTTGGGACGTAGTCCCCCATCGGAAGCGCGAACATGGCAAAGGCGCTGGAGATTCCCGAGAGCCCCACTTTAATAGCTGCATCGGCCTTGTATGCGAGCGGCCGTATGTACACGTCTTCCCGGAACTGGTTGGCCCGCAGCAGTTTCCGGGTCACGTCAACCAATTCTTCGACGCTGTAGGGAAGGTCGATGTGCAGCACCCGCGCCGACCGCTTCAAGCGGGCAAAATGCGGTGCCGGCTGTACGACGTATAGATCTTCCGTGTCGGCGTTCCAATAGCCCCGTAGCCCCTCAAACACGCCGGTTCCGTAATTGAACGCATGCGTGGCAATGCTGACGTTGGCGTCCTTCAGGGGCACAATTCGTCCGTCAAAAAACGCCATCACTTCCTGGGCCATGCCATCATCTCCTTATCTATCACCTGTCCAGCCAGGACAGATCTCCACACATTCTGCTTCGACACCTAACCAAACAAATTCCTTCACGCCCAAAGTGAAATGTTTCCGGCATAAACACGTCTATCTTTTAGAGACTATCCAAGGGAGGTGTGGCAGTGAAAATCCGGGACTTTCACATTACTGGACAGTATCCGCAGTTGTCGGTCGAGACGGAAATCGAAGACAGTTCCCAGAACCAGACCGTGCGCCTAGACCTTGGCCCTTGGAACTATGTCTCCTTGCTTAACGAGCAAGAGCTCAAAAGTCTCGTGCATCTGGTCTATGAGAAGCAGCGTCATGGCAAGACACAAGCCATGACCGCGCTGACGGGCTCGTCTTTGGAGGGCGCCACGAACGCGGAGCTTCCCTAAAACATGGCCATGCCGCCATCGACACTAATGACCTGCCCCGTCACGTAACCCGCCGCCGGGCTCGCAAAAAACTGGACCATGGCCGCGATATCCTCGGGCTCACCGAGGCGTCGAAGCGGAACGGATGCTACGAGAGCCTTCTGGCCGTCCTCCCCCATGGCTTCCCACTGGCGGCGGGTTGCGGGGTTGCTGATGACGAAACCGGGCGCCACATTGTTGACCGTGATGTTATACGGTCCCAGTTCGAACGCCATTTGCCGGGTTAGTCCGATTTGTCCGGCCTTGGCGCTGGTGTACGCTTGGATCCCGGTGAGGCTATGGCTCCGCCCGGCCCCAGACGAAATGTTGATTATCCGACCATACCGCTGCCGCTTCATGATGGGCGCTACCGCGCGGACGCCATAGAACGTCCCGTAGAGGTTAATTTTCACCACTACGTCAAAATCCGCATCCTCTACGGCCTCGACCGGGTGATGCACCTGTCCCGCCACTCCGCCGGCATCGTTCACCAGAATGTGGATGGCCTGTTCGCGGTCATACACGCTTCGCACCCAAGTCTCCCAGGATTGGCTGTCACGAATATCAAACGCGTGGCCCTCGAAGAACCCGCCGGCCTCCGAAATGATGCGCCCGGTGTGGATGAGTTCCTGCGGATTTAAGTCAGTCCCATATACGCGGCACCCGGCGCGGGCTAAAGACGCGACGATGGCTTGCCCGAGCCCGTGTCCGGCCCCGGTGACGAGGGCGATTTGCCCGTCCATGCTGGTCGGCATCGGCGACTGCCCCTCTCCGCTCATGGCGCAGCCACCGCAAAGAGCGGCTCGCCCTGATTGATGGCTAGCGAGGTGACCGCAAACAGAACCACCCCATCTTGTGGAACGGAAACCTCGGCCAGCACTTCCCCAAAGGCATCTTTCAGTACGCCGGCAATCTGGCCCGCTTTCACCTCTTGGCCCGGCGTGACGCGCCCATAATAGAGGCCAGTCCCGGGCGACGATATCCACGCAAATTGCGTCAGAGTAGGCCCGGCCACTTGAGGCGGTTGCGCCCCCTGCAGCATGCCGAGGTGAATCAGGATGTTTGCCAAACCCTGGAGATGCACCTGAACGGCTGTCTCATCCAACTGCCCGACCTGCCCGGACTCCGTCAGGATGGCCGGAATCCCCATTTCGGCGGCCGCGGCGTAACTCCCCCCAGCGATCGAGGATGAACGCAAAATATGCTGGATGCCGTAGGCACGAGCCATGGCCTCCGCCTGCGCGACAACCGAGTCCCCGCCGCGATCCGAGAAAATGGTGAACGGCACCAAAGCCTCGTGAATGTCGCCGCCATGCAAGTCTACCCAAAAGTCTGCCCGGCGGAGCGCGTCGATAACGACGGCTGCGATGCGGTCGGTGGGCGAACCGTTAATGTCCCCCGGGAACACGCGGTTCAGATTCTTCTCGTCCAGCGGACTTACGTACTGCCGTTTAGCGTAAAAGGCGGGCGGATTGCTCATATGAATGATGGTGATGCGCCCCGTGATTTGATCGGGGCTAAGGCTCGATGCAAACCGGATCGCCGACTCGATTCCTGGATACTCGCCGCCGTGTACCCCGCCCGTGATCAACAGAGAAGGGCCTGAATCCGTGCCCCTAATATCTGTGTAGGGCAACTGGATGTCAGTGCCAGGTACGGTCAAATAGCCGCGCTGTTTAGTTGCCAAGGTTGAGATGCTCATGCTGTCGCCTCCTGCCTCCGTGTTTTCTACAAGACGCCCATAAGAGCCCTTCCTTTAGGGAACTTCCACCCGGTTGGGAAAAATCCTGCCGGTTCCTCCTGCACGTTGCTTTTCATGGGGACCCGAAGAAGGAATTCGACGCAGGAGACGCGAACCAAGTGGCGATTCTTTCCTGTCCACCGTGCGGGGCTCTTGTGGGCTGTCATTGCCCGGCATCGCCCTCGTCCACTCCAAAAAGGAGGTTTTCATGGCCAAAAGTTCCATCGTGCCGCTGATGGGCGCGGGCTTGGGGCTGGTCCTGCTGGCGGGTTGCGGTTCAGGCAGCCCCAGCACCACCACCACCAACTCGTCGTCGTCAAACAGTACCGTCGTAGTCGCCGAGGCTCCGCTGAGCGCTCCCAACTGGTTCTTTCCGGTGATCGGGCTAAGCGCCTCCAGCAATACCAACATCCAGACGGACTCTCTCATGTATAAGCCGTTGCTCCACATTACCAATCAGGACACGGTGGACTACAAACGGTCGCTGGCCGAGAAGATTACGTACAACAAGGCCGGTGACGTGTATACTATCTACCTGAATCCCAAGTACCACTGGTCCAATGGAGCACCTGTCACCGCACAAGACTTCGTCTTTACATGGGATCTGTTTGTCGCGGCTTCGGTGACCAAGCCGGCCCCGCCATGGGCTTATGCCTGGTCCGGTATCGGAGGGCTTCCCCAAGACTGGAAGAGTGCTGAAGCCATTAACGCCCATACCGTCAAAGTCACGCTAACCCGGCCCGTCAACCCGACGTGGTTCATTTTGAACGGACTGGGCCAGATAAGTCCCGTTCCCAAGAACGTATGGGACAAACACCCGACCAACATGGCTCAGGAACTGAGCTATATTCAGTCGGTTGCGAATTCCCCCTCCGCCAAACCGTATCAAGTCGTGGACGGCCCGTTCAAGTTTCGGAGTATGATCCCCAACAACCAGTGGGTTTTCGTAGACAATCCCGCCTACGATGGCCACAAGGCCACCATCAAAAAGTTGATTTTCCAGTACGAGACCAGTACCAGCGCCGAATTTACGGGGCTTCGAAACGGCACCGTCAGTGTCGGCTACCTGCCGGACACGTATTGGAAATCGCGCAGCAGACTGACCGGTGACGTGCTGTCGATGCCCTACGTCTTCGGGTTCAACTACTTGGCCCCCAATCTGAGCTCCAAGGCCCCGGGCGGGGTCGGTACGGCGTTCCAAAAGCCCTACGTACGCCAAGCCTTGGAGATGGGGATCGACCAAAAGGGGATTATCGATACCCTGTACCACGGCCATGGGATTGTGGAGGACTCGCCGATTCCCAGTCAGCCGCCCACCCAATTCGATAATCCCAAGCTGGCCAAGCCGCCTTTCCCCTTCAATCCGGCAGCGGGCAAGAAGCTTCTGGAAAAGCACGGATGGGCTGAGCAGAATGGGGTGATGACCAAAAATGGGATCGCCCTGAAGTTTAACCTGCTCTATATGTCAGGTGACCCCACATTGACCGACATGGTTACCCTCATTAAGAGCGACTGGGCACGTGAAGGCGTTCAAGTCGCCCTGACGGCAGAACCATTCGCCAACGTCATCGGCACCGCCTCGCAATCGGACGCCAATAAGTGGCAGATGGCATTTTGGGGCGGCGGGTGGACATACGAGCCAGACTACTACCCGTCCGGTGACGGTCTCTTCAACACGGGAGGCGGTGCCAACACCGGTGGCTACTCTTCGTCCCGGCTGGACGCCTTGATTAACGCTACGACCAACCAGGTCGGCACCGCGGCCCAGACCCGAGCTGCCATGGACGCCTACGAAAGCTTTATGGCGCAGCAGGTGCCGGTCATTTGGCTGCCGTGGGCTCCCTCAAGTTATGTGGGTACGGGATATCCGGAGCACGCCAAGAACGTGCACGGCACCGTCAAGACCTTCAATCAAGTGACAGACCTGTACTATCCCAACTGGTGGACGGTATCGAAGTAGGTCACCGCTGCAGGCGGCCGATGACACCTGAACACCGCCAGCGTGAAGACAGCGTCGGCCCCTAGAAGACGGGGGCCGACGCTGTGCTTTTGGGACGCCGTTGGGGAGCCGGACGTTCCCGGACTATGGGAGCGCCGGAAGCTTGATCCGCACGTCTCGGGTAAACGGCATCGTCTTCTGGATCCCGCCGTCCCGCAGGGTGAAAGTCTGGTGATTCACGCCCGGCTGCAGTTGCACGGTCAAAGACCCCATATGGATTCCCTGGGGCAGCCAGTACGTGACCGTTACGGTATGGGTTGAAACGGGCTGGTCGGCGGCTGTCCGGGGAGGCAGGTCCACGTGGCCCCCGAAGACCGTCTTGTGCACCGTGGTGTTCCCATAGACCTCGGGAGGAATTCCGTCGACCCCCGTGATCGAGATGAGTTGCGAGCCCCAGGGGACGTAGAAGCGCACCCACGAATGATAGGGAACGAACAACCAGCCGTTGTCGATGGCTGGATCGATGTAGGTGATGCTGGATGTCTCTTGCCACCGACCATCGACCCGGGCGATGTGGGTCGCAATGTGATAAAACATGTCGTAATTGTCCTTATGGCCCAAAAGATTCTCGTCGACTACCGACAGGTAATCTCCGGGCACAGTCCGGTCCATGGTCCCAGCCCAGTGATAGCGCTTGGCCATAGCCTCAGCCTGGGGGTTATTAAAATAAAGCAGGATGAATTTGCGATTCAAGCCCTGATCCACCGTCTTCAAAATCCTCACCAGTTCCGACCCGTGCGCATGCATCACATCTTTGAACAAGACCTTCATCGCGTGGCCGATAAACTGCTTGCGCTGGCTGTCCGGCAGATGCCGCCGCTCGGCCATGTACTCCATTTCCACGTTGGCATTCTGCGCAGTGAGCTTGACGGGGCCCTCCAGGCTGGGGACGGTAACGGAGCCCACGTCGCCAATGAGGTCATCCACAAACCACGTATCAATGAAAATGACCCCATCAATCTTCGGCGCGTTGGGAATGGAGGCGTAGAACTTCTTGATATAGGACACGGTAGTGGGCAAGTTAGGCGACGTGTTGGCATCGCGCAGGTGCCAATAGGTGACCGGCAGATATGTGCCAATCACGGTGGAGGCCGGCGGGTGATAGGTGACTTGCGCATCCAGCAGATACATGTTCTCCGCATAGATATGACCCAGTTTTCCGTGGTCCACTGTCACATAGGCGTACGCTGTCATGAACCCGCCGGTAGCTCGCAGCTCCCCGCTATTCTGGAAAATAAGCAGGTAGCGCTTCGGACTCGGGTCGCCTAGAATGTTTTGCAACGCCGACGTGGACTGGTAGATGAGCGGCATGTTCTTCACGGCCGTATTCACGAGCGACTGGGCGGTCGCCACCTTGGATGCCAACGGCCTCAAAAACCCGTGAAAGTCCGCCGGCCTGATGGCCGCCAACGCCCGGTTGGCCCTCACAAAGTCGGGGTAAGCGCGGCGCAAGGCGGGACCGAGAATCGGCAGCGCCGACACGACGGCCGAAATCTTCTGTTTTCCGGTCCTGAGATGCTCCGGACCGGACCCGCCCCGATAGCCCAACAGCGGCGCCACCCGGTCTAACGCCGGCATCAACAGGTTCATGCCGCGCAACGCCTGGTCTACCGCCCGAAAGGCGTGTTCGCCGTCCTGATACTGCCGGCCAATCCCCGGCACGACCGACAGATACCCCATCCATTGCATCCAGGCGAGAGCATTCCGCGTCTCCGCGTCCAACTGCTGGACTCCGGCACGAATTTCGGGAAAGCTGCGCCGCTTGTTACCCGCCTCGAGCACGCGAACCGTGTGCCGCATGTTGGACACCTGCCGCGCCAACAGAACGCCGGGAACCGCTAAGAAGGCCAGAAACAGAGCAATAAGGCCTGATACGCCAAGGCGCCACATCCACCAGCGGCGCCCTCGCGGGCCCCGGCCCTTCTTCTTCTCTTTGTCGTCCGCCACCCGTGGCCCAACTCCCGCCTATTTGCTTAAGGATACAGACTCTTCAGTTACCTATATCGTTATTGTACCGGAATCATGACGGGCTGTCCCGATAGGCTGGATTGCGGCTGTATAGGACCTGGCCGCGCGCCACCTCTTCCATGCTGTCCCGCCACACCAACACATCGGCGATGACAATCCGCTTGCCGGCCCGTACCACCGTCCCCTGCGCAGCCAACCGCGAGGCCTTTGGCGGTACGGGACTCAGGTACTGGACCGCAAGATTGATGGTCCTCAGGCTCTCTTCGTGGTCCAGTGCAAACGCCCACGCGCCAGCCGAATCGATGAGCGCACTCAGCACGCCACCGTGTACCACGCCCTGATGCTGGAAAAATTCGGCACGGACATCCACCGTGACCACCGCATTTCCCGCTCTGGCCGCTTCTGCGTCTATCGTAAAGCCCATCCACTGCCAAAACGCGTTCTCTCGCCGAAACCGATCGGCTATCTCCACGTCGTGTCCCCCTCTGCTTGGCCATGTTATACTACTAACCAACATGCCCGATCTCCTCTTGGATGAATTTGGCAATCGGCCGCCAAGACCTCCGTCTTAGCCGGCATGCTACAGCGAAGGAGCGATTTCATGGGATTGTGGTTCACCGAAGAAGCCTCGCCGCATCATCTCCTGCAATGGAAGGTTAAGCGTCTGCTCTTCTCAGGCCGGTCCCCATACCAGACGGTGGAAGTGGTTGATACCGAGCAATTCGGCCCCTCTCTGGTATTGGACGGCATTATGCAAACCACCCAAGGCGACGAATACATCTATCACGAAATGATGGCATGGGTACCGCTGGCCGCGCACCCCCATCCAGAGCGCGCCCTCATCATTGGCGGAGGAGACGGCGGCTTAGCACGCGAGGTGCTGGCCTCTCCGGCAGTGAAGGAGGTCACCATGGTGGAAATCGACGCCATGGTCATCGATGTGTCGAAGCAGTTTTTGGCCAGCCACACCGCGGCATTTGCTGATCCCCGGCTTCAGCTGGTCACGGCCGATGGAATGGAATATCTCGCCGACGTGGAGGATTATTTCGATTTGATTCTCGTCGACTGTACGGACCCGGAGGGCTCCGGCCCCGGTTGCGTATTATACACCGAGGCCTTTCACCGTCGCGTGCACAAAGCGCTGAAGGCGGACGGCCTCTTCATTCAGCAAAGCGGATCGCCCACCTATAATCCCGAGGTACTGCAGGCGATTAGCGCCGACGTCACCCAACAATTCCCGGTTTGCCGTGTCTACTGGTGTGTAGTTCCCACCTATCCGGGGGGCCTGTTTACATTTACTAGCGGTTCGAAACAGTACGATCTCTTGGATTTCACGCCCGTGACCGTGCCCCATGCCCGATGGTACACGCCCGATGTGCACCGCGCAGCCTTTGCGTTGCCGCCCGTCGTCGCGCAGCACCTGCCTGAAAGCGTGCGCACCGGCCAGTCAACGCCGCTTTAGGGCTAGGCGGCGGCGCACATCCAGAGCTCCGACCACAACTGGAAACAAGTGCCGGCCCGCCCGGCCCAGTGGGAAGGCATGCCAATCCATCGCCATCAACGCCTCGGCTCGCGGGTCGGGGCGTTCGTGCGTGACGGCATGAGCGGCTAAGAACCCAAACTCGGTTGACAAGGCCGCACCATGGCCGGTATAGCCCCCCAGCGTCCATACCCCGTCCGGCATCCGCATAAGATGCGGGATGAAGTCGCGGGTAATGGCAATGCGCCCGGACCACTGATGGGTGACGGGGGCCCGGGCCAGACTCGGAAACAAGTCCGCCAACTGCCGCCGCAGGGACGCAAAATCGCCGCGCCGGAACTCGCTGGCCAGCGCCCGCCCCCCGAACAAAAACGTGTCTTGGCCCACCCGCCGATAATAATTCAGTTCCGCCTTGGTATCGGACACCGTGGGCATCGCGGGCGGCAAGACGTCTCGCTCCGATAGCCGAATCGCCACCTGCGCGCTCGAGACGGGCAGAATGCGTGAGCGCAGCCATGGTGCGAACGCGGGCGGATACGCATTCGTCGCTAAAACGATTTCACGGCATTCCACAAACCCCTGGCCGGCTCCGACGCGAAATCCCCCGTGACGGCGCTCCCATCCGCGGACTGGCGTATGCTGATACAACTGCACGCCCATCCGGCGCGCCTGGCCCAAGAGTCCCAGCGCGTAACGCCGCGGATGGAAGGCCATGCCGCCCGGATCGAAGTAGCCGCCCAAATACGCCCGAGTGCCGACGGCCGCCTCAATTTGCGCAGCATCCCACCAGCTCCGATTACGGTCTCGCCAGCGCTCTAAGAACCGTAGTTCGGCCTCCAGTTCGGCGATTTCCCGCGCGCTTCCCCCGGCTTCCAGGTGCCCAACCCGCCCCAGATCGCAGTCTATATTGTGCATGGCGGCCAAGTCGGACACTCGGCGCAGGGCCTCCTCAGCAAGCGACCAAAGGGCCCCCGCGACCTCCACTCCGTGGCGATCCGCGACGCGAACCATGTTTTCGGACCACCCTGGAAGCACTTGCCCGCCGTTCCGCCCGCTGGCGCCATCAGCTGCCTCGCCAGCCTCCAACAGGGCCACGCTCAGACCCGCCTCTGCCAGGTAATACGCGGCGGCGATGCCGGAAAACCCCGCCCCGACAACGGCGGCATCGACACGCAGCGTGCTCGGCAAAGGGGGCGTGTCGGGCGCCTCCGTCCCAACCGACCAATAGGATTCCATCCAGGATTCACCTGCACCGTGACGTTTGTTAGGCTGGGAAGTCGGGAGACGAGATACGAAACTCCTCGTGAACCGATGCCAAAAACTCCGGATCGTAGAGAAGGTCCAGGCCCGCCAACGCCAGCGCTTGCCCCATCTTCAACATCCGTTCCTGGGCTTCCTCCGACCCCGCGGCCTCCCGCATCGCATGCGAGTGGCCAGGGGTTCCGTCGGGGGCCACCCCCAAGTACGGATGAATGGCGGGAATGACCAAGCTGACGTTGCCGATATCGGATGACCCGGTACCGCCCTTGAGGATGGGTTCTTCCGGAACAATTCCCTGCTCTGCCAGATATTCTCCCACGCGGCCCGCCAAGGTATGATTATTTTTCCGCTCGCTGTACATGGGAGCTTCTGACACGGTGACGCTGCACCCGGCCGCCAGCGCCGCCCCCTCCGCGCACGCCTTGACCCGCGCTGCTAGTCGTGACACGTCGTCCATGGTCAGAGCGCGGACTAAGAATTCCGCCTCCGTAAAGTCTGGCACGACGTTGGCCGCCGTACCGCCATGGCGGATGATGCCGTGCAAGCGCGCTGTTTCCGGAATGTGCTGCCGCAATCCGTCCACCCCGACGAAGAATTGGATCATGGCCGCTAAGGCGTTGCGTCCCTGCTGGGGACTGCCGGCCGCATGCGCGGCAACTCCGTGGAACTGGATGGTGAGCTCGACGACCGCCGTCGCGTGACGCCACATCACGGTCTTGGCCCCAGGGTGAAACATGAGTGCCGCATCCACATCGTCGAATATGCCCGCCTTCAGTTCGGTGATTTTGCCGCCATCCTTCTCCTCCCCCGGGGTTCCCACCACCCGCACCTGCCCCGGCAGCGCAGGCCCCAGGGAAGCAAGTGCGCAGCCCGCCGCCAAGCCGCCGGCCGCAATGAGGTTGTGGCCGCAGGCGTGGCCGATATCCGGCAGCGCGTCATACTCTAGCAAATATGCGACCACAGGCCGTCCCGCACCATAGCGCCCTTCAAAGGCGGTCGGCATGCCGGCAATCCCGCAAGTGACCTCAAATCCCCGCTCTGCCAAGAATCCCGAGAGCCGATCAGCTGCGTGAAATTCCGCCAAAGAGGTTTCCGGATGGGAATGAATGTCGAGACTCACGGCGCGCAGGGCACCGCCCATATCGGTAATCGCTTCTTTGACCCGTCGTTGTGCTTCCCCGTAATTCATGGTCGTACCTCCCCCATATCATCTCCGTGGGGCCGCAACTCAGGCGGTCCCGCTTCCCCCACCACCGACCGTCCCGCTCCACTCAAGGAAGCGCGCCAAATACCCTCCACAATCTCCTCGACCGTCAGCCAACGGCTGGCTCCCTGCTCAAGCGCAAATCCCAAGACGATTTCCTGGTATGTGCAGATAGCGGACAACCGCGGTCGTTGGTAGGGCCCCTCCGCCGCGCGGCTGCCCCGAATGTGGTGCAGCGCCCAGGGGTTGCGGCGGTAGGCAAAGACCTCACGGTCCACCGTGCCCAGCACCGATTCGCAGTCCCCATGGATCCAGGCAAAGACGCGGTCAACCGGTCCGTGCATCAGTTGCGTGTGCGCTATCCACCGTCCCAGACGGTCTGTGTCGTGATAGTCGAGAGCCATGGTGGTCAACCGGTCCGCGCGGGCACCGGCCGACCTCTGCAATCGCTCTAGAGACTCCCATGTCCGCGCCACCGCAAACACCTGAAAATCATCCTCCAGGAGCCGCATACACAATCCGCTCAACATTCCGCTGGCTCCCAGAACCAGGGCATTCTGCATCGGCCTCACCCCTTATATAGTGATGGTATCACAGGTTTTCACCCCAGCACCGCGCCCCAAAATAGACGCTTGCAAATCGTCAGCACCTGTGGTCTAATGACATCACCTCTTATGGAGAGTGGCGGAGGGACTGGCCCAATGATGCCACGGCAACCGATGCGTTCGCGCACGACGGTGCCAAATCCTGCAGCAGTCGCTGAGAAATGAGAGGCCGGATCAGTCACTTTTACCCCGGCCTAAGAGGTCGGTTTTTTTATACCACCCTCCCCTTTTCTCAGGTTATGCATTCCAGGCTGCACGCTGTTGCCGGCCTGAGGTTTTGATATTGAAGAGGAGGAATTATTGTTGGCTGAGAACATCCAATGGAGGCCGGAAACACTGGCCGTCCGCGGAGGATACCCGGGAGACAAAACCACCAATGCCATTTCTGTACCCATCTATCAAACGGTTGGCTACCAGTTCGAGGGAACAGGGCATGCTGCCCGCCTGTTCAACCTCGAGCAACCCGGGAATATCTATACCCGCATTATGAACCCCACCACTGACGTGCTCGAGCAGCGGGTGGCACTGCTCGAGGGAGGAATTGGCGCGCTCGCATTCGCGAGCGGCATGGCAGCTATCACCGGAGCCATTCTTAATTTGGCCAGGGCCGGAGATGAGATTGTCGCCTCCACCTCTCTATACGGCGGCACCTGGACGCTCTTTACCTCGACACTGCAAGATTTGGGCATTGGGGTGCGGCTGGTAGCTGAGGAAGACTTGGCTCAGGCTGACGCCCTCTTTAACGAGCGCACCAAGGGTGTGTTTGTCGAGTCCATCGGCAATCCGCGTCTTGACATCACGGATATTCAACTCTGGGCTGATCTGGCGCACCGCCACGGCGTGCCGCTCATTGTCGACAACACCTTTGCGACTCCCTGCTTGGAGCGCCCCATCGACCACGGCGCCGACATTGTGGTGCACTCCTTGACCAAGTGGATCGGCGGCCATGGTAATGCGCTCGGCGGTATCGTCGTCGACAGCGGACGTTTCAACTACGACTCGCCCCGCTTCCCGTACTACACCCAGCCCGACCCTAGTTACCATGGGCTGGTGTTTGGGACCCTAGGGGAAGCCGCGTACATCAGCCGGTTGCGGGTGAAGATCCTGCGGGACACGGGAGCCGCCATCTCTCCCACCAATGCCTATTACGTGTTACAAGGCTTGGAGACGCTTCCCATCCGGATCCGCCAGGAGTCGGAGTCCGCACTCTATTTGGCCAAGAGGCTGCAGGAACATCCAGCCGTATCCTGGGTCGCATACCCTGGGCTCAGCGATCACAGCCACCATGCGCAGGCACGGCGATATCTTCGGAACGGACTCTATGGCGCCATGTTGAACTTCGGCGTCAAGGGCGGCCATGAGACAGCGCTCCATGTGATGGACCGATTGGCCCTGTGGCTCATCGTGGCCAATGTAGGCGATGTCCGGTCCATGGCCATCCACCCCGCATCCACCACGCATCAGCAGTTGAGCCCCGCGGAGCAGGAGGCGGCTGGGGCGAGCGGCGACTTGATTCGGTTGTCGGTCGGACTGGAACATCCTGATGACTTGTACGAGGATTTGGCACAGGCTTTGGAGGGCTAACCGCGGAAGACCCCGCCCGGCATGGGCGGGGTCTTGCCGTTGGCCTTAACGGCGCAGGTTTTCAGAGATGATGTCGATGCCGGCTCGATCTAAGGCCGCGCGGGTAATGTCGGCATGGGCCCGGTCCACCCGGAGACTCAAATGCACCCAGTTCAGTACTTTGGGATCGGACAGCGTCAAGGCGGTAATGTTGGCGCCTGCCCGACCGACAACCTCCGCCACTCGCGCCAACTGTCCCGGCATGTCTATCAAAGCCAGCGAAAAACGCACCGAGTCTTTGTCATCCATGCCCGTAATCTCTCGCAGGTACCGGTTCACTTCCACCCACGAGATGACCCCGTAAGGCAATCCGCGGCGATCCGTGACCGCCACCAGAGCTGGATTGGATGCGACCAACAAGTCCACCGCGTCTTCGACCGGAGCCCCTTGCGGAATCACCGGTACCGGCTCTGCGAAGTTGCGAACCGGTTGCTCGACCACCTCGCGGGACGGGGGTCCCTCCGTAAGCCAATAGTCCGCGAAGGTGCGAAATAAGCCCCCTCGGGAAATACCGCCGACGATGGCGTTACCATCAGTGAGCATGAGGGCAGGGTAGTCTTTCAACAGCGCGAGCGCTGTCGACAGCGGTGTCGCGTGATCCGCCTTGGCTTGGCGATTGGCGATGGTCTCCACGAACATGTTGGGGGGCCTCCTCTAAAGAAATTTCTGTCTCTTTCGCGATGGCCCCCCGCTTCTCCTGCTTTTACCCCCACCGGTCCCGAGGCCAGTCCTTCAGGGCGTCCACAATGCGGAGCACATCCTCGTCCGTGTTGTAATAATGGAAACTCAGACGCACAGCTGGTCCACGGGGACTGCCGACAATCCCACGGCTGCGCAGATGCGCATCCAGACCAGCAGGATCCGCCGTTTCCAGAGCCGCCATAGGCCCCCAGGGACGGTCGCCCGCGCTATGGCCCAGCCAGCGGCGCCCTTGCTCCTGGATTTCCGCCTGTAGCCGGGACACCAGACCAGCAATGTGGCGCTCCACTATGGCGCTGTCCACGCCATCCCACAATGCCAGGGCAGCATCGGTGGCACGCGCGGGCAGCACGGCCGGCGTCCCCGTTTCCAGCCGCCGGGCCGCCGATGCGAAATCCACGCTTTGGGGGTCGAACGCATACGGATTGACCCGGCCGAACCACCCGGTCATAACAGGGCGCAGACGATCGTGCCATTTCGGGTGAACGTATACAAAGGCCACGCCCCCGGTACCTAGCAGATACTTCAAGCTACCAGCGACGAGAAAGTCGCAGTCCAGCGCCTGAACATCGATCGCCACCGCCCCAGCCCCTTGATACGCGTCCACGAGGACGGCCGCGCCGTTCCGGTGGGCAATGCCGGCAATGTCTTGCACCGGCGGGCGGTACCCATTCTTATAGGAAACCAGCGGCACCGAGACCAACCGCGTTTGATCGGTCAGGTAGCCGGCGTAATCGTCGGCGGTGAGTACCAGCCCGTCTTGGTCGACAAAGTGTACGCGCGGTCCCGCGGTATTGAGTAATACCTGCGCCACCGAAGGGAACTCCAGGCGCGACGTCAACACCACCGCATCGGAATCCAGCCGCAGCGAGGATACCACTTGAAAGACGCCTTCGGACGCGGACGGCACGACCGCGATGTCCTCGGGCCGTGCATGAATGAGCAAAGCAAATCGCCGGCGAGCCGACTCCACCGACGCGGTCCAGGCCTCCCACTGTGCGCCCTCGCGATTCCATCCCTGCACGAAATCGCCAATGGCTTTTGCGACGACGGTCGACAACGCCCCCTGGCTGCAGGATGCGCAATACACGGTTTCATCAAAAATAGAAAATTGCTGGCGAAACTCAGCCGCGCTAATCATGCGCGGCGCCGGGTGTGGCCATACTCCAAGGCCTGAAGCGATTGGATGTTGTTGCTCTTGACACGGGCACGCCCTTGGGGCATCAGTTCCACCAAACCCATGCTGGCCAACTGCCGAAACGCATTTCTCACCAACGATACCGGCACATTCAGGATCGCCGCTTCGTCAGCCAACACGATCTCGGCTCCAGGCGCCAGCCGCTTTGTGACAACGGCCTCACGATACCGCTGCACCAACAAATCCATACGATTCGCTAACGGCGAATACATCGTCATTCCTCCAGATCGCAAATCTTGCTTTCGCTCCATATTGTACGACAAAAAGCGAAGAAGCGACGGGCAGGAAATCCTGCCCGTCGCCTCCCCGTCTATTGGCCTAAAACGTAGACCGTCACGTTTTGTACGCCGAAATCGGAGATCGCGGCGGGCGGCGCGTTAATAAAGATATCCAACCGGTCGCCCTTAATAGCGCCCCCGGTATCTGTCGCTTTGCCCAAAAAGCCCGCGGACGGCAACAGGTTGTCGTGATACCCGGCGATATACACCACCGAGCCCAGGGGGATAACGCGCAGGTCCACGGCCACCATGCCGTTTTCCAGCGGCTGCCCGGACGCGTCGACCGCTCCATACGGATAGTTGTCAGCGAGACTAGGCCCGTACGCCGTCGACACCATATGGTATGCCCGCAATACCGGACGTCCGTCGATGACCTTGGCGGCCGGGGTAAACCCACCCTCGAGGCCGGCCGAAGGGCCTGCTAGGGACGGTTCCGGCACCGGCTTGACGCCGGTGGGAAAGCGCGCGGGCAGGATGGCACCGCCGTGCCAGCCCGCCGGCATCCTTTTTGCGGCCCTTGCGGCCGGATGATGGGCCACAGCTGGAACCAGTCCGAAACCCGCCAGGACCTCCTGCCAGACCACCGGCGATGTAACCCCGGTAGGCCTGAATTGGTGGCGCCTTTGGAACGCTTCCAGGGCTGCCCGCGTCTTAGGACCGAAAATGCCGTCTACGGGTCCGACTTGCTTGTAGCCCGAGAGCCGCAGGTCCGCCTGCAGGGTCATGACCCAATGTCCGCGCGACCCGTATCGGAGGACCTGCCGCATAGCGGGATGGTGGGCTTTGAGCCAAGCGATGCTGGGGGACGCCGCCAGGCTTGTCCCGCCAGCCGTGGCCAGGGAAGATGCCAGGGCCGCGCCCACCGCGAGGTGCTTCAACACACGATGCATAGACATTCTAACCCCTCTCAGTACCAGATGGCCTCCGGGGTTAGCTGACGGGTTCGGGCAAGGAGAGGTAGGCCCTACGACCTCGCGGTCGATTCACCCCAAGGAAGGGTCCCCCGGTTGTCAAAGCATGACAATTTGGCCTTTCGATGGTAGGAAACCCAAGGAGGTTTGTCAGATCCAGAATTGCCCGGTCCCGGTGCATGACACCCAAGGACGGAACGGACGCGCCGCACCTGGCTAGGATCCCTAGGAATGCTTGGGGATCCCAAAATTTCCCACTAGGCCAGCAGGGCCGCCACCTGGCGATTCAGAATCCGGGCCTCTTCCACGGCGGATCGGTCCTTGAGCACATCGCCGGGGCGGTTACCCTCGCCGATCACGTACCCGCCAAACCGCATCTTCATAAAGTCTGCCGTCCAATAGAACTGCTGGACCAGCCCCATCGCTTTCAGCCGGGGATTGTCTCCGCCCGCCACGGCCAAGAAAGCATGTTTACCTGCCATACGCTCTGTGAATTGCCATTCCGGCGCCCGCATGATATGGGACCACAGGTCGATAAAGTCTTTCATGAGGCCGGAAAAACCGTACCAGTAGACCGGACTCGCAAAGACCCACACAGGGCAGTCCAGAATCCGCTGCATGATAGCGCTGTAGCCCGGATCCACCGGACCAAAGCCCAGATCCGTGTGCCGTCGGTCATTTACATGCGGCAAGTGGGCCGACGCCAGGTGGACCGCTTCATGCGGCAAACCCTCCACCACGATGCGGGCCAGTAGGTCTGAGTTGCCGCCGTTGCGTGCACTGCCCTGAATCACCGCTGCTTTCATCCCATCACTCCTCTTCCGGTGCCGCGGCCGGTTTCCCCTTCACCGACGACCGCCGAACCTCCCTATGCTAGAATCCCTTTATGGGACCATCAGACTCCTCCGAGGGCATTCCGGCTCCACACCGTTCCTGGATACACATGCTGACCATGATGGCGGCGGCCGCCAGTTATGGGCTTGTGACCCCGTTGGCCAAGCTGGCCGCAACACGACTAATCCCGGTCGGCCTATTCACCAGCTTTCAATACCCCCTGGCCCTCGTGATGTTTGGTCTTGCGGCCCTCTTCACACGGGGGCGGGCGGGCCCATTGACGCGGCGGGGCTGGGGCCAAAGCGCGCTCGTCGGCGCATTTGGCGCCGGGACCGCGCTCACCTATTATCAGGCATTGCTTCGGGTCCCCGCATCTCTCGGCATCATCTTGTTATTCCAGTTTGCCTGGATGCTGCCGGTACTGACTTGGGCGATTGATGGCATGCGCCCCAGCCCCCGCCAATGGATCGCCATCGCCGGCATCGCGGCCGGCACCATTCTGGCCGCAGGACTAAATGCCGCCGCCCCGGCATCCTGGTCCGGCATCCTGTTGGGTCTCGGCGCGGGCCTTTCCTATGCCCTCATGCTCTTCGTGCAGAACCGCTCGTCCGGCGGCGGCAGCGTCTGGATGCGGTCGTGGGCCAGTTCGCTCACGGCGGGCCTAATCGTCGTGCTTGTCTATCGCCCTTGGACGTTCCTCGGCGCCCATCCGCACTGGGGTGTCGCACTCGGGTACGGAACCTTAATCGGGTTCGTCGGCCAGTCACTGCCGCTGCTGTTGATGTATATGAGCGCTCCCGCCTTAGGCGCCACCCTGACGGCCATCCTGGCATCCATGGAGCTTCCCGTAGCCATTCTGCTCTCGGCGATATGGCTCCGAGAGCCGGTAGCGCGCCTGCAGTGGCTGGGGGTTCTCCTGATGCTGGCGGCCTTGGTCTGGGGTTCGTTGCCGGACAGCGCCTAGCGCTCCAAGAGAAGCCAGTCGTCGGCCCAGTCCCCTTGGCGTTCCAAGTACTCCCAGTAGCGCCCGCCATAAAATACCAAGGGTGTCCGGCTGGTATCGGCCTGAAACGCCAGGGCTTGGCTTACAACCAGCAAGTGGTCCCCAGCGTCTGTGACATGGTCGACCCGGCAGCGCATCCAAGCCTGGGCCTGCCCGATGACGGGCGGTCCACTGGCGCGCGGCCACTCCCAATGCTCGGCGCTCGGCAGACGATCGCTGTGGGCGTATGCCTCAGCCACGTGCTGCTGCTGGTGCGACAGCATGCTTAGGGTAAACGTACAGTCCGGCCGCGACATCAACTGCGCCATCCGACCATGCCGGTGCACCGCCACGGCGATCAGCAGCGGTTCCAACGACACCGACATGAACGCATTGGCGGTCATGCCGTGGATGTGGCCATCCTCAGCTTCCGTTAGGATCACGGTGACTCCGGTAGCAAATCGCCCGCAGACTTGGCGAAACTGCCGAGACCGATTCGCGTCCCCCGCCATGGCGGTCCCCCTCTCGTTAATGCACGCTGCTCGGACGATCGGGCAAGGTCGGTTGCGCGACTTCCATCGCATTTCCCGACTGCCAGTGGTACGCCGACATCGCCTCATCAAACCAACGGCGCGGCGCGTCGGCACCCCAGAACGTAGCCCGACGCGGGTCATTTAAGTCCCACCGGACCGGCTGCCAGTCGGGCTCGGCCGTGAGGTAGTCTCCGGTAAAGAGTTCAATACGATTGCCGTCCGGATCCCGCAGGTAGAGAAAGAACGCATTGGTCGTCCCGTGACGGCCAGGTCCGCGCTCGATGTGATGGACGCCGTCCGTCGCGGCCAGGATATCGGCAATGCGCAGCAACGACGCCTGCGACTCCGCAATAAATGACGCATGATGGAAACGTGGACCCGCCCCGTTCGATATGGCCAGGTCATGAGAGCTTTGCTTGCGCCGCATCCACGCACCCCACAGCCGGTCCTGTCCGTCTTCCACACTCACCGTGTACTCACTCAGTTTGAAGCCGAACTGCTCTTGGTACCATTGGGTGCACTCCTGGATGCGAGGGGTTACATAGTTGACATGGTCCAGCCGCATGACCGCCGCGCCGTGGTAGCGCTGGAAGTCCTGCAGAAGCCAGGGGACGGTTTCCGTCTCGTAAAAGAACTCCACGGGAAACCCGAACGGGTCCTGCATCCGCAAGGACGCGCCGATCCCCAGTTCCTCGCCCGTATGGCAGCGCTGGTGCCATACGCCCCACTTTTGGCAGAGCGTTTCGAGCTCAGCTAAGTCCTCTGGTCCCATCACCCGAAACGCCACGTGCGACACCCCGGCGTGGGTGCTCTTGCGGAGCACCAAGTTATGGTGAACCCGGTCCTCCAACCCCCGCAGATAGAGCCTCTCCCCATCTACCGCCGTCAACTGGAATCCCACCGTGTCCACGTAGAAGTGCCGCGCCGCCTCCAAGTCGGTCACGAAGTACTCGATGTGGCTGGTGCGAGCAATGCCTATCGTCATGAGACGCCCTCCTCCTGCGCGGGATGGGCGGGATCAGGCGTCATGGCCAGGAACTCCCGCACCTGCTGTTTGGCCGGTTCCTTGTCATAACCCATATACAACGCTCCCGCCATCCGGACCGGATCGCCAAAGAAAAAGCGCTCGTACAGCACCTGGCGCGACCCGAAGGCGGAAACCGCCATGTCCCAGGCCAGCCGGAAAAGTTTGGTCCGTTCCAACGCCGTGGTATTGCGAGCTTGGAAGTAGCGGTCGACATCCGCCCGAATAGGACTCACGAAGTCCTTTTCAGTGGGCAGTGCCATAAGACCGCTGGCCGACAACTGCTGGATGATTTCCATCAGCCGCGGATAGAGCTTAGGGAAGGTGTTGCGGGCGATGTTCAGCGGGGTCCAGGCCGGCGTCATGACACCGTAGCGGTTTAACTCCGCCTGCGCCTCACTGGCCACCACCAAAGCCTTCATGGTTTCGAGCGCAATGATGACCTCGGACATCTTCTCTTGGACGTGCTGAAACTGTTCAATGCCAATCGTATCGACGATGAGACCGGTGACCCCCAGAACAAACTCGGCCTTGGCAATGTTCTTGGTG
>JAJZBJ010000189.1 GCA_021798975.1 Bacillota bacterium
TCTTCTGCCCGAATCCTGCCTTGTCTGTCGGTTTCGATTGCGGATAGCTGCTCGATGAGGGGTTGCCCGTACGCTTAGTCCTCGCCGGCCGATTACGGATGAATAGTTGCCAGAGTTGGCGCCCGGCCAGTGGCAGTCCCTCTATCATCCCGACCACGCGTGGGAGGGGGGCAGTGGCACCGCCTGCCGGCCCCGCCGTCGGACGAAATCTGGTGTTTCATCCGGGCCGACGGTGCTTCGGTGATGGCGTCCTGTCCGCGGCTGCTGCGGGCCTGGGGCGACATCGTATAGGACCTCTGACGGGGCTGGGCGCCGGTCCATCGCGACCGCACCCAGCCTTTCCGCGTTCGGGTCGGGGTTGTTGATTGACAGAGACGCGGGGATTGCCGAGACTGAGGTTAGAGGTCATACCTATGACCATTAATGGGCCAAGCCGGGAGGGATTCGGGTGTTTGAACCGGTGACGGGGAGCATGTCTTTGCGGGACCGCGTGGTCCAGGATATCCTGCGCAAGATTGAGAGCGGGGAGTTGATCGCAGGAAACCGCCTGCCGCCGGAGCGGGACATGGCGGCTCAGTTTAACGTCAGCCGGGCCACGATACGGGACGCCTTGCGCACACTGGCCGCCCTCGGAGCGCTCAGTATTGAGCACGGCCGCGGCATCTTCGTCCGGGCGGGCGAGGGGGTGGCGTTGGGCGAGGCGTTGTGGAGACCGATGGTGATGGAGCCCCAAACCGTGTCCCATCTATTCGAAGTACGCCGCAGTCTCGAAACCGCGGCTGCGGGCTGGGCCGCCCGCCGGGCCACGGAACAGCAGCGGCAGCACCTGATGCGCATTGTTCTGGGGGTCAAACAGCAGATGGAAGAGGCGGGCGCGGTGCCCCCCGAGGTGCTGGCGGTCGCCGACCAAGAGTTCCATGGCGCCATTTTGGATGCCGGCCACAATCCCGTGGCCGGTCGGATTATGCTAAACCTCTTGGATGCTTTGGAGGATGCCCGCCGGCACAGCCTCTCCATTGCAGGCCGGGCGTGGAAATCGGTGCTGGAGCACGAGGCGATTGCCGAAGCGGTCGTGCGCGGCGATGCCTTGGCGGCGGAGGAGGCCATGCAGCGTCACTTGACCGGTGTGGAATCGGAAATCTTGGCCCACCTCAGTCCTCGCCGAGCCGTGTTGTAGTTATGGCACGGGTCCTCCCCAGGGCAGGGCGGGAGTTTAGCGACCGGGAACTCTTGCGGCCGGACGGCACCCAATTGCGACAGCACGCTCCTGTTGGCAATGAGATGCAATTGGTGTCCCGAGACCAAAACCCAACGCCCTTGATCCCTGAGTATGGTGCCATCGCTGAGCCAAGGCTTCCCGGGCGAATAGACTGCACCGACGGTTAGGCCGCTGAGCAGGTGCGGCACATGCGCCAAATCCGCCACGGTTCCCCCCAAGTCCTGGAGGGATACCGCGTTGGGGATGCGATGCAGGCGTCGTCCCCAGAACACGAAGGTTTCCCGGCGATTGGAGAACTGGAGGAGTTCGCCGTTGACATAAGCGGGGGTGGCAGCCATGGGGGCGCCCACCGGCCAATAGAGTTCGGGCCGGCCCGCCCGAATCACGCGGCGGAATGAAAACCCCAGCTTCACGGCCACACGGACTGTCACGGGCCTAAGGACGCCGTCAACCACCAAGTACGTGGCGCTCTGCCCCTGAGGGCGGACCAACGTGCCTGTATGGAAGGGCGCCAGCGATGGGACCCCGACATGATGGCCCGCCAGGCTATTGAGGATATGAACAGCGGGCTTTCGCCGAAGCCAGCTCGCTTCAACCTCCGCATTGGGGAGCAGGTGCAGAATGCCTTGTTCCACGATATACGCTTGACGCCGCCACCTGACCACCGTGCCATTGGCCGGGGGCTTCTGAACCGCGTCAAACGGGGTGACCGGCTTTTCCCCGTGAGGATAGCTTTTCAACACCGCTTGCCAGGTAAACACCGCCGGAACCTTCCCAGCGGCCACAATCTCCTCGTACGCCATACTGGGGTTTTGACTCCCGGCGGCGGGCGCCGCAGAGGCCGCCCCAGCCGTGAGCGTATAGGCGGGCAGGGTCTGCCAGCCGGCGCCTTTCAAGAGGCGGTTCCAATCGGTGAGAATGTTGTCTCGGTGTCCCCAGCACCCCGCCGGGTGGGTCGCATAGCAATCCAGATTGCCTGACCCGATGCCGTCGTCGTACATCCAGTCGAAATCGGCCGCCAGTACGTTGGCGTCTTCGGCCCAGTTGGAACCCCAGCCATACACCACCTGGCCGCCCGAGAGTACTCCCGGCACCACCGGATCGGTGTGGGTTTTCGCGCCCTGCAGGGCGTAACGGTTCGCATCGGCGCTCAGTGCCGGCACCGGCGGGAGGCGGAACGCCAACCGATTGAGATTGGTGATGACGAAGAGTTGCTGGGCGGGAGTGAGAGATCGATAGTTGGGCGGCAGAACAATTTTTAAACCGCCTTCCTGGCGGTTGGCGTTGTTCATCGCCGACACAATGGCGGTTTGACAACCCGGCGACCCATACCCTTGCGCGCCGCATACGGCTTGATAGGTGGGGGTGACATTGGCCGGGGGATGGGGGATGGGCGAGCGGCCGCTGGCCGCCCAGGCGGATCCGGCAGCCCAGACGGACGCCATGAGGACCGCGGCCAGAGGGAGTGTGCGCCAAATCTTCATGAAGAGCCTCCTCGTGAGCGGTTGTCCGATGGCATTGGACTCAGGGTATCACAACCCAAATACGGCCAAGAGATCCAATCTCTGCTAAATCGCCGTGGAGGATCCGTCAAGGAATTGTTGTTTAAAGGATTTAACTATAAAATGGTTTCATGAACGAAAATCCCAATGACTTAGTCGAAAACCTAGCTGAAGACTTGTGGCAAATGTGGCGCATCTGGAGCGAGCGCTCCCATACCGCCGATCGCATTACGGCCGAGCAATACTGGATTTTGCGCATGTTGGAACGCGAGCCTTCCATGACCGTTTCGGGATTGGCGAAGCGCCGCGGGGTGACGCCCGCGGCGATGACAGCGGCCACGCGCCGATTAGAAGCCATGGGCTGGGTGCATCGGGTACGGCCTCCCGAAAATCAGCGTAAAGTGTTGGTCGCACTGAGCGACATGGGGCGGGAGGTTTGGCTGCGAGTCTCGACGGAGCGCCGGCGTGTCATGGCCCACCTATTGCGCGCCATGACCCCGGACGAGCAAGAGACGCTCTACCGTATTGCGCAGAAGATGCGCTCCCTCTTAATCCCGTCGGAGAATCGCACGATGCAACCGGGGAAGGATCCCAATCATGGCCAGTC
>JAJZBJ010000049.1 GCA_021798975.1 Bacillota bacterium
CGTTAATAGGAATGGTATCCAGCCGCGTAAGCCCCGCCAGGCTCTTAGTCGATCCGGACACGGTGACGCTCGACGGATAGACCGTGATTTGTGAAATCTTGTACCCGGACGCCACCTGCCCGGTCAACTGAGTGACCACCGGCAGCACCTTCTGGGGCGGCCTGGGTTTGATGATGACATTCACGGCGTCAGTCGCCGGGTTTACCTGGACCCGCGGGACCACTTTGCCCGCATTATTCACCGCGTGCAACACCACGTCGGCGGTAAAGCTGTGGCTGCGGCTCCCGAGACTCACCGTGCCCGTTACGGCAGCCACTTCTTTCAGCGCCCCGGTCGGACCCGAAATGGTAGCCTGTTTCAGACTGCTCGTATACCCGGCCATCTCGTACCCATCCGCCGTCAAGCCGCCCACCTTAAGAGCCACAGCAACCTTTTGCTGAACAATTTTCGCCACGGTGACATCGACGCGGGCTGGTGTTACGCGGTAGACCACCACATTGGCGGGCACAGCAACAGAGACCTTCAGCGATCGCGTGCCCGGCCCCTTCAACTGCGACAAGTTCACGAACGCTTGCACCTGCGCCAACGACACCGACCCTACGGCCGACGGCGGACCCTTAATCTCCACCGAGACATTGGAGGGCGTCACAGACATCACGGTCAAATGCGGATTAAGATTGTTAGTGGCGACCGGAATGGAGGCCAAAGGCCGAAGACTGAAGTTCGCCTGATTGCTGGTGGCCTGGATCCAGATAAAGATCGCCACAATCACAGAAACAATTTTCAGTACGGTGTTGTTCTCCAGAAGCCTGTCCATCATGATTGCGTACCTCGGTGCCAAAGTCGTATCGGCGTATGCGGCCGCGTCCTGAGATAACGGGTGAGCATTTCCCGCAGAGCCCGGTCCTCTAAACGCCGGTATAATCGGCCTTCAGCGGCTACCGAAACCCATCCGGTCTCCTCCGAAACCGCGACGGATATAGCATCTGATTGCTCACTGATTCCAATCGCCGCCCGATGGCGGCTCCCCAGCTCCGATCCGGGCTGCGCGCTGTCGGTAAGCGGCAAAAAGGCAGCCGCGGCCACCACCCGATCTCCTCGGATGATGCAGGCGCCGTCGTGAAGCGGGGTATTCGGCACAAAAATGTTTTCCAAAAGTGCGGCACTGACCACGGCATCGATCGGTGTGCCGGTGGCAATGTACTCGCCTAAGCCTGTTTGGCGCTCGAGCACAATTAAGGCTCCGGTGCGGCTGCGCGATAGCCGATCCGCCGCCCGTGCCACCTCGTCAATCATGCGGGTTACGTCGACTTCCTCGTGATTCATGCTTAAAAGCGTATCGCCAAAAAACCGACCCTGCAGGGTCTGCGAGAAAAATCGGCCCTGGCCGAGCTGTTCCAGGGCACGGCGCAGTTCCGGCTGAAAAACGATCGGCAGCGCGACAATTAACATGGTCTGAATGTCCTTCAAAACCATGTGGGTTGCGCTAAGCCGGAGCCAGTTGGATACTGGAACCGCCAAAAGCAACACAATAATGCCCTTGATTAACTGCACCGCGCGGGTACCGCGAACCAGGAGAAACAACCGATAGACGCCGTACGATACGATCGCCACATCCACCAAGGATATGAACCACGACAACGGCGACATACTTGCCACAAACGCCACAAACGCCGCCACGCCGTATCACCCGTGTAGAGGATTCCTATCTTAGGTTACCACAGTTACGCTGTCCCGCCATGTTCCCACGACCAAAGGCGGACATTTCTCTTATGCTAGACTGGATCCGAGAGAGGTCCGGGGGGAAACTATGGCCGACGAGGGCAAGCCCAAGCAAACCAGACGTGCCGCCAGCACCACGTCCGTGTTGTGGCGCAGCTACCGCATTACCTTCTTATTTGTCTCCATTATGGTCGAATTGCTCTGGTACGGGCTGACGCTCCGCAATCAGCCGCCCGACGTGGCGGAACCGCGGCTGGACTCGCTCTATCGTCGCCAGGCGCTGCGTTTCCGGAGTCAGGCCGAGCAAATGGGGGGCCTGCTGATTAAGGTGGGCCAATTTCTCTCCAGCCGTGTCGATTTACTACCCAAGCCCTATCTGGACGAACTGGCCAAACTGCAGGACAACGTGCAGCCGGCTCGCTGGCCGGCTATCCGTGCCCGTCTGGAGCACGAACTGGGGCCTTTGGCGGAATCGTTCGTGTGGTTCCAGGAGACCCCGTTGGCGGCCGCTTCGCTCGGCCAGGTATACGAAGCTGTCCTGGCGGACGGGCAGCGGGTGGCTGTCAAGGTGCAACGTCCCGGCATTACCGCCATCGTCGAAGCCGACCTGAAAGCCCTGCAATGGGTCGTGTCGTTAGCGACGCGCCTCACCGACTTTGGGAAGACCTTCGACCTCCACACCGTGCTGCGCGAATTTCGCCGGCTGGTGTTTGAAGAGCTGGACTACCATCGGGAACTCGAAAACACGGAGCGCCTCCGCGAAGACTTAGCCACCTATCCCGCGGTCATTGTCCCCAAGACCTATCCCCGCGTGTCGACCGGCCGGGTTTTAGTGATGGAATTCTTCCGCGGCATCAAGATTGACCACGTGGATGCACTCGTTGCGGCTGGCATACCGCCTGCCAGAGTGGCCGAAAACGTCATCCGCCTCTACCTGCATATGGTGTTGGAATCCGGCCTGTACCATGCCGATCCGCACGCCGGCAACATTCTCGTGGCCCCCGACGGCTCCCTCATTCTCTTGGATTATGGCATGGTGGGGAGCCTCGATCTGGCGGCCAAACGGAACATCCGCCACCTCTTTGTGGCAGTGTCGGAGCGCAATCCAGGAAATCTGCTGGCTGCGATGTCTTCGTTGGGTATGGTTCGGCCCGATGCTGACCTTGCCCGGCTCCGCCGCCGCATCACATATCTGTTGGAGCGGTACTATGCGGAGACCCTGGACCAGTTAGGGCAGTTGGACATTCCGCAACTGTTGCGGGACTTTGAAACCATCCTCCGCGATCAAGCCATCCAAGTCCCGGGCTACTTCGCCTTTTTGGGGCGGGCCATCGCCATCTTGGTGGGGTTGGCGACCGCCATCTATCCGGACATCAACCTGGTGGATTTGTTCACGCCTTACGCCCAGCGATTTGTCACCGAAGAAGCGGGCGGCCCAGCCGGTTATGTTTCCCGCCAGGCCCAGAAATACGTCCGCACCGTCGCCGAACTCCCCATGACGGCGGCCCAAATGCTGCACACGCTCCAGCAAGGCGAACTGGAGACCCAGATTCAATGGACCCAAGGCACGCACGAATTGCAGCAGGTCCGTAAGCACACCCAAGGTATTGCAGCCAGTATCTATACCGTGGGGTTTGTGCTGGCGGGTGTGTTGGCTCTCCCTCAGCACCTTTGGCTGGGCCGCTTCTTGCTGGCTGCGGGGGCCGCAGCCCTTGTGGGAGGCTGGCTCAAACGCCGCCGGACCTAGGGACCTAACCCCGTTGCGGCGCCCAGTCCCTGCGCATCAGAATGAATTCGCCATGGGGCGCCCGAAACCGTTCGGTTATGTCGAACCCTAACGCCCCGTAGCAACGCTGGGCTCGCTGATTAAAGACTGCCACTGTCAGCCGCACCGGGACGGCCGGGGAGAGCCAATCCAACACATCGGCTATAAACTCGCCGCCCAGGCCCCGCCCCGTCAAATCTGGCCGCAGCCCCAATCCAATGTCGAGAGCGGCCTCGGAATAATCGCCGCCTGGCACCTGCGCGTCACGCCCCGTGCAAAAAAACCCAGAGACCAGGTCGCCATCCAGGGCGGCTCGATACGTGCCGGCCGTGAGTTCCTCGACCACCTCATCGCCGTCAGCCAAATTATAGACGTCGTAAGGCGCTGGATAACGCCACCCCATCACTTGACGGGCATCGTGGACCGACATGGACCGCACCATCCATCCCATGCGGCGAAGCACCCGCTCCTGCATCACGCCACCTCCGGAGTGGCCGGGGGCATCCGGCGGCGAAACCGTCCGTCCGCCAGCGCCACGCCCACAACTATCGCCATCGCACCCAGTCCCTGCAGGAGGGACAAGGGCTCGCCGAGGAATACCCAACCCGCCACCGCAGCCACTAAGGGAATACCATACAGCGCCAAACTAGCCCGTCCGGCTCCCGCCCGTTCCACCGCACTCTGCCAAAACGATAATCCCAGCATGGTGACAAAGAAAACCGTATACAATAGGGGCCCCCAAGTGCCGAATCCCATCTGCCAGACGGGTTGGAAGCGGACAAAGGGCCCCATGCCAATGGCCCCCACAAGACTGATCCAGCCGGTCTGGGCCAATCCTCGCACCCCCACCTTGAGATGCTCGGTCACGAGCGCGAACGCGCTCCAGGAAGCTGCCGCGAGGAACGCTATCATATCCCCCACAAATCCGCCTTGGACAGAGGCCCCCGCCAAGAATCCCACCCCGACAAAGGACACCAGCGCGCCCCACCACACATGAGGCCCCACCCGCCCCTGACGCCGTGTCCGCTGCCACAACAACGTCAGCAGTGGAGACAAGGTGAACAAGAAGGCGACGTTCGCCGAGAGGGTCAAGTGCAACGCCGTGGTAAACAGCCACTGGTACAACGACACGCCCACCAAGCCCATCACAACAAGTCCCCACACATCGCGGCGGGTACGGGGCCACGAGCGGATCATCCACGGCACACACAACACCGCGGTCGCTAAGAACCGCCAGAAGACAAAATTGACCGGTGCCAAATGACTGACACCGATTTTCGTCACCACATAGTTAAGGCCCCAGCTAAGGACGACAACCGCCATGCTGAGGCCGATCCATCGGGATGGCCTCATGGTTTGCTGTGGGCGGCGGAACCGACAAAGTAGGCCAGCGCCTGCATCTCCAAGGTGAGGTCAATGTGCTGGATGAAGATATTGGGAGCGTCCACCACCAGCGCCTTGGGGGCAAAATTTAAAATGGCGCGAATGCCGGCGCCGATTAACCGGTCGCAGACGGCTTGGGCCCCACTGGGCGGTACCGCGATAATGCCCATGCCAATGTCCCGTTCCAAGATGAGCGTCTCCAACCGTTCCAAAGGTTCAACAGTCAGATGGTCGACTTGCTGGCCAATCACGGCCGGATTAATGTCCACGACCGCCTCGATCACCACGTCCCGCGAACTTTCGTCCGTGTGGCGAACCAGAGCGGTGCCCAGCCGGCCCGCTCCCACCACGACGGCCCGCACGCCGTGATCAAGCTGCAGGATGCGCCGAATCTCCTGCGCCAACACCGACGCCTCATATCCTACTCCGCGGGTGCCAAAAGCCCCGAAATACGCCAAATCTTTCCGCACCTGCTCGGATGTATACCCGGATGCTTGCCCGAGGGCTTCCGAGGTGATGCGTTCTTCGTCGAGAAGTGTCAAGGCTCTCAAATACGCCGGTAAACGGCGGATAGTCGCTTCCGGAATCCTCCGGGTATGCATGTCATACCGTTCCATCAGTGATCCCGCACCCCAATAAAGTCGGCTACCGCGATGAGCTCGTCGCGTTGCGGGCCATCGGGAAGGTCTGCCAGCGCCGCTCGAGCAGCGTCCAAATGCCCCTGGGCGCGTGTGCGGCAGTAATCAATGGAACCGCTTACTTCCAGGAGGCGGCGCACCGCCCCCAGGTCGGGCGAGTCGGCGCGCAGCAGTTCGGCCAAATCCCGTCCATAGGTCGCATGCTCCAGTCCGTGAATAATCGGCAGGGTATAGATTCCGATCGCAATATCCTCACCCACGGCCTTGCCCAGTACCGCCGGATCGGCGAGCCAATCCAGAAGGTCGTCCACCACTTGATAGGCCAGTCCAATGTGGTGTCCATACCGCCCCAACGCGTCGCGAATGGCGACGGGTGCTTCCGCGGCGGTGGCGCCCAGGCGGCAGCAGGTCTCCAAAAAGAACCCCGTCTTGGCTTCAATGCGTCGCCAGTAGGCTTCTTCCGACGCGATACGGCCGTGATCCAAATGCTGGCTAATCTCTCCCGTCGCCATCACATAAACTACCTCTGCGGCCATGTCCACCAGCGACGGTCGCGTCGTGCCAGCGAGAATCTGGAAGGCGCGTGCAAACAAGAAATCTCCGGCCAACACCGCGACCGGATCACTAAAGCGGGTCCGCACCGCGGGCAATCCCCGGCGCAACTCCGCGTCGTCGATAATATCGTCATGCACCAAGGTGGCCATATGAATCATTTCAACCGCCGTGGCCACGTCGACCACGTCAGAAGACAAACGCGCCGCATCGCCCATCTGCGCGGCTAACAGCACCAAGGCGGGCCGAAGCCTCTTGCCGCTGGCCTCCTGCAGATAGTCGGACACCTCGCGAACCACTGGATTATGCTGTTCCAGGGCTTCTCGCAGCCGCTGATTGACGGCGGACAGTTCGTCTGCCACCAGCGAAAACAGGGCCAATCGTGTGTCTCCTTTGGTCGACAAATTTGCGGGCGGCGATGACCTCATCGGCCGCCCTCCCTCCTCATCTTACCACGGACGTTGGAACACTAGTGAAGCCAGTAAAATGCCGCTGAGTGATTCACGATATGCACAATCGGGGAGGGATAGACACCCAACCCAATCGTGCCGACCACCGCCACCACCAAGACTACGGCGCCAGCGACGGGCCAGCGCACAGCTGATGCTGGCCCTGCATCCCCATCCGCTTTTTGAAAAGCACGCTGCAGGGGCCGAATATAGGCCGCCAGGCCCACCATAGCCCCCACCACAAGACCGATGGCCAGCCCCGGCTGACTCGCCTGCAGGGCCGCTTGAATCAGATAGAACTTGCCCACAAAGCCACCCGTCAGTGGAATTCCCGCCAAGGACAGCATCGCGATGGCCAGGAACGCCGCCAGCCATGGCGACCGGGCCGCCAAGCCCTTCAGATCATCCAACTGAATGGATTCGCGATCGCCAGCTACGAAGGCAATAATCGCGAACACGGCCAACACCGCCAGGCCATAGACCAAGAGATAGAACAGCAGCGCACGGGCTCCAACCATGTTGTGGGACGCGATGCCCACCAGCAAATACCCAGCGTTGGCGATACCCGAATAGGCCAACAGCCGCTTCATGTCCTTTTGGGCCAAGGCCAGCAGGTTGCCCACCACCATGGTCAACACCGCCAGGTAACCTAGCGCTGGTCCCCACCAGCCCGTGGCCAGCGCGAAGCCAAAGAACAGGAACCGCATTAGGATGGCCGCCGCCCCCACCTTGGTGCCAAAGGCCATGTACGTCGTGACGGGGAGTGGCGAACCCTCGTAGACGTCCGGAATCCACATGTGAAACGGTACAATGCCCAGCTTGAACACCAAGCCTACCACCGTCAATGCAAGCCCGGCTCCGGCCAGCGGCAGCACCATATGAGCCGGCGCCAACTGCGTAAAGGTCAAGGTGCCCGAGGCTCCGTACAAGAGTGCCAAGCCAAACAGCAGGATCCCCGACGAGAATGCGCCCAGCAGCAAATACTTCAGACCGGCCTCGCCGCTTTGATGCGTTCCACGGCTGGCAGCCATGATGTAAAGCGGTAAGGACAGGAGCTCAATCCCGACAAATAGTACCAGGAAATTGTTGGCGAGTCCCAGTACCATCATTCCCAGGAGGGCCAACAGGACCAATACCGGAAAGTCCGCTCCATAGCGTCGATCATTCCACCCAATCAACAGCGCCCCGGCTGCCGCCAGAATGACCAACCCGTTAATAACGAGGCTAAAGGCATCGATAGAAACTCCATGCGCGTACAGCAGGATGGGCAGTCGGCCTGATGTCCAGTCTGTCCATGTCGCCATGAACGCCGCGGCCAAGGTCGCCAGCGTCACCCAGTAGGCGGCGATACCCCGCCCCTTGGGGAGCATGATGGCGAACATGGTGGCAAACACACCCAGCACGACGCTATATTCGGGCCATAAGGCGAAACTCATTACTGCACGCCTCCTTTCCCGATTGCGAAGTGCATCACGTGAAACAAGGACGGGACGGCATGCGCCGTAATGCCAGCCGGCCACACACCCAATAGGATGACCAATCCCGCGAGAGGCACCAGCCACACCACCTGTCCGGTGAACAAGTCTTTAATGCCGGTAGACCCTGTGGGTCCCTGCATGACCGCCTGGAAAATCCGCAGCATGTACCACGCCGCCACGATTAAGATCATGCCGGCGATGACCGCGAATACCACATGGCCGGTGATCAGCCCCTGGATAATCATGTACTCGCCCGCGAATCCCGGCAGTCCGGGCAAGCCCAGCGCGCCGAGCACGAAGAACAGGAAGTACGCCGCCAGACGTGGAGCTGAGCGGTTTAAGCCCGCCATGCCGTCGATCGCGCGGGTACCGGTGCGGTGTTCCAGCATTCCCAACACCAAGAAGAGTGCGCCGACCATCAGCCCGTGAGCCACCATATAGAACGTGGTACCGAGTAGTCCCACTTGCGTCAGCGAGAAGACCCCCAGCGCCATCATGGCCATGTGGGACATCGAGCCATAGGCCGTCACCATCTTCATGTCTTTCTGGCGGAGGGCCATCAGCGCTCCATAGACCAACCCGATGCTGGCCACAATCAAGAGCCATGTTTGGTACTGCTGGAATTGCGGGGTAAATATGGGGATCATAATGCGGAGCATCCCGAATATCCCCGCCTTGGACAAAACCCCAGAAATCAACGCCGTAACCGGAGCCGGCGACTCGCCATAGGCGTCAGGCATCCATCCATGCAGCGGCCACAACGGGGCCTTGATTGCGAATGCCACTAGGAAGGCGAAGAAGATCCAACTGGCGACTCCGCCGGCCATCGGCATGCCCGCCAGCTTGGAAATTTCGAAGGTGAGCCCACCGCCATTTTGGTTGTGGATGACGGCCAAGGCCACCACACCCACCAACATGAAGAAGCTCCCCACCAAGTTCATGATGAGCCATTTCATCGCCGCCTTCTTGCCCCGCTGGCCCGACCATCCGGTCAAGAGGAAGAACACCGGTACCAGCAAGACCTCCCAAAAGATGTAGAACAAGAACAGGTCAACGGCCGCGAACAGCCCCATCACCGAAAACTCTAAGACCAGAACCCAGAAATAATACGCGCGCCCCTGCTCCTTGTCGGAAGCAAAGATTGCCGCCACAAACAACACAGCGGATAACCCCAGCAGAAACAGTCCCAGACCGTCACCGCTCAAATGAAAGCGGATGCCCCACTCAGGGATCCAACCCCAGTTGACGCCGGCCCGATTAATAAAGAGCAGGCCGGCATAGCCGATGAGCGCGAGCACGCTGGTGATGGCCGCAATCATCTTGGCCCCCCGTGCCGGAGCAATCAGGGCGGCCAGGGCGCCCGCCAGGGGCACCGCTAAGAGCCATACCAAAAACATGTCGAAGCCTCCTTAGCCTTACGAGATGAATCCGACGCGGAAGAGATAGTAGGCTAGCAGCGCCACGACCCCCACCATGATAGACAGTGCATACCGACGCACATATCCGGTTTGGATGGGAGCCAAATCAGACGCCCAGGCCTGCACCCCGTCGGCAATCCCCACCACGCTGGCCAGAATGCCCCGCTCCACGGCCAGCATCACCGTGCCCAGCCCCTTCAGCGGGTTAACCACAAAGGCAAACCAGACATTGTCCATGCCCCAGGCATTCAGCAGCCACACGCCCGGCGCGCTCTGGGTGCCGGCCTTGGGCGCAGTGTTGCGCGCCACGTAGAGCCAGTACGCCACCAAGAACGCCATAACGGCCAAGCCCACGGTAAGAATGGTTCCGAACAGCGGACCCGAGCCTAACGCAGCGAATCCCGCCCCGGCGTATTGGTGGAAAGCCGGCGCCAGCCAGCCGTTCAACCAGTGGCCAAAGAATCCCCCAATCAGAGACAACACGCCCAACATCACAACCGGGATAGTCATGACCGCCGGAGCCTCATGCGCATGGGCATGAAGCGCCTGGTTGCGCGGCTTACCCGTGAATGTCAGGAAGAACAACCGGAACATATAGAATGTGGTCATGCCAGCCGTGAACACGCCAATCGCCCACAGGAGGAAATGTCCGCTGGTGTACGCCTGCCCCAAAATCGCTTCTTTGGAGAAGTATCCGGAAAAAGGCGGTATTCCTGAAATGGCCAGCGTAGCCACCAGAAAGCTCGCCATGGTCCACGGCATCTTTTTGGCGAGACCGCCCATCTGGCTCAAGTCCTGCTCGCCGGAGAGGGCATGGATTACGCTCCCGGCCGCCAAGAATAAGGTCGCCTTGAAGAATGCGTGGGTCATGAAATGGAACACACTGGCGGTATATGCGCCCACCCCGACGCCTAAAAACATGTATCCCAGCTGACTGAGGGTTGAGTAGGCCAACACCTTCTTAATGTCTTGCTGGAAGAAGGCGATGCTCGCCGCGAAAATCGCGGTGAAGGCACCAATCACGCCGATTAGTTCATGCGTGACCGGGGCCAGCCGCAAGAGCGGATAGAGCCGCGTCATCAAATACACCCCAGCCGTTACCATGGTAGCGGCGTGAATGAGCGCCGACACGGGGGTCGGGCCTTCCATGGCGTCCGCCAGCCACATGTGCAGCGGGAACTGCGCTGACTTTGCCATGGCGCCTATATACAGCAGGAAGGCACTCCACTCAAAGAACGCGGATCCCGGACTGGCGTGGTTAAAGATTTGAAATAAGTGCTGGTAGCTCACTCCGTGGTAGTGGATGTAAAGGAGAGCAATCCCCAACAGAATTCCCACATCGCCCAAGGTATTCATCACAAAGGCTTTCTTGGCGGCCGCCACGGCCGTGGGGCGATCGTACCAGAATCCAATCAGGAAGTACGACGCGAGCCCGACCAACGCCCAGCCAATCAAAAGAATGGCCAAGTTTCCGGCCAGCACCAAGAGCAACATGGAAAAGATGAAGAAGTTTAGGTAGGAGAAAAAGCGCGGCTCCCCGGCATCATCGTGCATATAGCCGATGGAGTAGATATGAATGAGTGCGCCTACCCCTGTGATAATCAGAAGCCACACGGCCGACAGCGGGTCGAGGAATAGCCGGAAGTGGATGGCCGGGCCGAACCCCGTTACCCAATTCCACAGCACCCCCGTAATCACCCGATGCGACGCTGGCAACGATGACAGCCGCACGTCCGCTACCACACTCAAGATAAAGCTCACCGCCACCAGAAAGCTGGCCCAAATGCCCGGCAGCCGCTTCGGCATGAGCCCTTTGAATGCGGTGATGGTCGCCGCGCCAATCAGCGGCAATACCAAAATCTCAATTAAACCCTGCATTCTGTGAACGCCCCTTCAAAGCGTATTCGCTCTCGTTACCCCCGCAGTTGGGACACCTCGTCGATGTCCAAGCGATGCCGGTGGTGAAAGACAGATACAATGATGGCCAGTCCGATGCCCACTTCCGCAGCGGCCGTTCCGATAATAATGAAGGCCATCACTTGACCCGACATGGCATGGAACGATCGCGCGTACGCCACGAACACCAGCGCAGCCGCGTTCCACATCATCTCGGCCGCCATAAACATAATCAGGGGATTCTTGCGCACCATGACCCCCACGGCCCCGATGGCGAACAGGGCCGCTCCGAGACCAACTACCCAATTCAGCGGTATCATGACTCACGCTCCTCCAATCGCACCTCGGGGCGCGATTTGGTCTGAGGCCGGTTCAACACCAGCACACCCACCGCTGCCGTCAAGAGCATCAACGCCACGGCTGCCAAGTAGATGAAATCAGGTCCCCACAACATCTGGCCCATGCCATGCAAGTTGCCGAAATTGTGCGGCAGCCCCAACGGAACTTTCTTGCTGGGAAACACCACACCCAGCACTGCGAGCCCGCCGCCGGACACCACCGCGAGGACGCCGGCCGTTCCCCGCTGACCCGCGAGGTGCTCCGACGGTTCATGGTCATCCTTGCCTGCCGTGAGGAGCGTCACCACGAACAGGAACAGTACCATGATGGCTCCCGCGTACACAATCACCTGCGCGGCCGCCAGGAACTCCGCCGACAACAGAATGTAGAACACGGCCAGGGAGATGATATTGACAATCAAAAACAAAGCGCTGTGCACTGGCTGGCGCGCCACAATCACCCCGAGGGCTCCCGCCAGCGCCACAATGGCCAGAACAATGAAGGCTATCACGACGGTTGGGTCACCTCATTTCCGAATGGCAGGCCTGAGCAATTCTTCCTTGTCCGCAATCATAGCCTCGCGGTCGTAGGCCGCCAATTCGTTGAATGGCGTCAAACGCACCGCATTGGTGGGACAAGCCTCCTCGCACATTCCGCAGAAGATGCAACGGATCAGGTCTACCTCGTAATCGATGGAATACCGGTTCGTCCACGACACCGGCTTGTCAGACGGTGCCTCTGCCGCCACCACACGGATAGCGTGCGCCGGGCAAACTGCTTCACAAAGACCGCAGCCTACGCATAATTCATGGCCGTCGGCATCCTTGGCCAGCATGTGCTTGCCGCGGTAGCGCGGCGAATACTCGCGCCGCTTTTCCGGATACGGATAGGTATCGCGCGGTTCTGTCAGCGCCTTGAAAGTGGTGCCGAGTCCCTTGGCAATGGCCTTAATCCCGTCCAGCATCCAAAACCCCTCCTTTTGCCAACCATGACTGTCGTCTCGAGTTCTAAATGACGCCCGTTACAAAGGCCGCGGTACCCAAGAAGTAGATGAGCGCGGCGGGCAACAGCACCTTCCAGCCAAAATTCATCAGCCGGTCGTAGCGAAACCGTGGGAGCGTGGCACGAATCCAAATAAAGACAAACAGGAAGATAGCGACCTTGATGAAGAACCAGATAATCGGCGGGAGCACGGGGCCCAGCCAGCCGCCAAAGAACAGCGTCACCGCGACGCCACTAACGGTAATCATGTTGATGTACTCGGCGATCACGTAGCTCGCAAATCGCATGCCGGAATACTCCGTGTGATACCCGGCGACCAGCTCCGACTCGGCCTCCGGCAAGTCGAACGGGGTCCGGTTGGTCTCGGCGATGGCAGTGATGAAGTAAATGATGAAGGCTCCAATTTGCGGAACGATCAGCCAACCATGCGCCTTTTGGTAGAGTACGATTCCTTCCAAATTGGCGGTTCCCGCCATCATGAGAACGCCCATGACCGCCAGACCCATCGCCAGCTCGTACGAGATAATCTGAGCCGACGCACGGATTCCGCCCAAGAGCGAGTACTTGTTCTGGGACGCCCAGCCGCCCAACACCAATCCGTATACGCCCAGCGAGCTGAAGGCGAAGACAATCAGAAGGCCAATCGACGGATTGGCGATATCCAAGTTGACGCTGAGTCCGAAGAGGTGAATCGGGGCGCCGAACGGAATCACCGCATCAATGCAGAGCGCCGTAAACAATGTGATGACCGGGGCCAGGCGATAGACCAAGGGGTCTGCGCCGAGCGGCATCAAGTCTTCCTTCAGCGCCATCTTGAGCCCGTCTGCAATCGGCTGCAACAGACCGCCCGGTCCAACCCGGTTCGGTCCCAAGCGCAGCTGGAAAAAGCCCAAAAGCCGCCTCTCCAGCAACATCGTGTAGGCGAAGCCGCCCATCAAAATGCCAATCAGCAGCACGATTTTGATGACCAGCAGAACCACTTGGAGCACCATCATGCGCTGTGCACCTCCTCCAAGCGAACGGCCTCGACGACGCCGCTGCCAATCTTATTGACCGGACTCTGAACCATTCCCAACGGCACAAAGATGCGGCCCGGGGTCATCGCGGCATCGACCGCCACCGCCACCTCGATGCTCTGGCCCTGGCGGGTCAGACGCACCAGGCCATGATTTTCGATACCCATACGCGCGGCATCCTCGGGGCTCAGGCGACCCGGGTATTCCGGGATGCGCGGCTTCAAGATATCCGACGGAATCCCGTCTTCCACCACCAACGGTCCCGTCACCAACTCCAGTTCACCGGCCTCTTGCACCGGCATACTGACGGCACGCACCGCGGTAGGCATAGGCTCTGCCGGTACCAGGTCGCCGCTTTCATCGTCATAGGGATCCCAGTCCTCGGGCAGCGTGAACGACGTCTTCAAGGCGTGTGCCCAGGCCGTGATATACGATTTGACCGGTCGGGCCTGCCCCGGCGGTTGGACGGACGGAGACGCCACCTGCAACCGTCCTTCCATGTTGACGTAGGTCCCGTAGACCTCACTAGGCCCGGCCTGCGGCAAAATAGCCCGGAACCGTTCGGCGTCCATGGGCGGGAACAGTCCTTCTGCAATCAAGAAGGGTACCTTGTCGTACGCCTGGCGTACGAGCTCCTGATCCGGGTATTCCCGCAACAGATCGGCCCCAAACAGCATCAGCATCGCGATTTTGCCGTCCCGTGCATCCTCCAGAATCCGGGTCAAATCCTCGATCCGCGCGGAGAATCCTGCCCGTTCGAAGCCACGCCAGTTGCTGGGTCCCCAGGTTGGCAAAACCCGGGTCGGCTTGTCACCGCGCACGGTTGCCAAGGCAACCAGCACCGACTCGACATCAGACTCCTGGCCATCCCATAGAAGCGTCAAGTGCTGGCTCGAGATTAGTTCCTGGCCCAAGGCCTCCAGCTGAGCAGGGTCCGCCTCCACCGAGTCCACCAGATCCGCCGTGAGGCGCGCCACCGCCTCATGGGTGCCGGCCACACGCTTTAGGGCCGCCGCCATAACCGCCGCCTCGAACCCCGCATGCGTGACCAGCGTGTTCACCGGCAGCGTCTCGCGATGCAGGTTCCGGGGCGCGACCCCCCAGATTTGCGTAGATGGCGCATGGCGCTTGCGGTCTCTGAGACGCAGGTGCACCACTGGCACCGCATCATACGGATCGGACCCGATGAGGACCACAGCATCCGCCGCATCCAAATCTGCAAAGGTGCCATTGAGGGCTCGCGGCAGGTATCCGGGGACGTCGCGGCTCACGGCCAGGCGGCGCGTTTTCAAGACATCCTCAGCAAAGCGCTTCAACTGATACGCCTCTTCCGTCGAGTGAAGCCCGCCGACCACCATCGCAATGTGGTCGCCGCCCTGCTCCTGGGCCACTTGAGACAGCCATTGGCCGACCTGCCGGGTCGTCCGCGCCGCCGCCTCCTCATGCCCGTCCAGCCAGGAGGCCGTGACGCGGGCGGGATTGACAGCAAAGTCGAACCCAAAACGGCCCCGGTCGCAAAGCCATCCCCAGCTGTAATCCGGGACGGGCCGCCCTTCCACGCGCACGACATGCCCATCGCGGCCCGTGGCCAGCGTCGTGCAGCCCACCGGGCACAAGGTGCAAATCGATTCCTGCCGCTCAATGTTCCACGGCCGCGCCTTGTGATGATAGGGAACGGACAGTAAAGCCCCGACCGGGCAGAGGTCGATGACATTGCCGGCAAATTGGCTGGTAGCCGGTTGACCGTCCACGGTGGTCACTACCGTTTCGACTCCACGGCCCTCCAACAAAAGCTGCGGCTCGCCCACATACTCGCCCATGTAGCGCACACAGCGCTGACAGAGCACGCAGCGCTCCTGGTCGACCAGCACGAATTCGTTGATGGGGCCGTCCTTGACCTTTTGAATCTTGGGCTCCTGGAACCGGCCGGCCGGAGGACCATATTGAAAGGTGTAATCCTGCAGGAAACACTCCCCGCCCTTATCACACACCGGGCAGTCCAATGGGTGATTAATCAGCAGAAACTCCAACACACCCTTGCGGCCCTTGTCGACCTGCGGATTGCTAGTATGCACCACCATGCCTTCGGACACCGCCGTGGTACAGGCCGTGGCCAGCTTGGGCATCTTTTCGACTTGAACCAAACACATGCGGCAGGCACCCAATGGTCCCAGCGCCTCGTGGTAGCAATACACTGGAACGTCGATGCCCAGTTTGGCCGCTGCGTCAGCGATCATCGTCCCTTCAGGAACGGAGACCTCCTGACCGTCAATTGTTAACCGTATCATAGACTTTCGCCCCCAATGGACATCTGTGCTCGCGAACGTGCGCTTCAAACTCGTCACGAAAATGCTTGATGGCACTGACCAAGAACCCAATCGACGCATCGCCGAGCGGGCAGAAGCATTTGCCGTTGATGTTGTCGGCAATGTCCATCAACAAATCAATGTCCCGTTCGCTGCCCTCTCCGGCTTCGATACGCTCTAGCACATCGGCGTTCCAATAGGTGCCCTCACGACATGGCGTGCACTTTCCACATGATTCTTCGCGATAGAACTTGACGAGACGTGCCGATGCCTTGACGATGCAAACCGTATCGTCCAACACGATGCAGCCGCCCGATCCCAGCATGGACCCCGCCTGCAGGATCGACTCATAATCCAACGGCGTGTCGAGTTGATCCGGCATGAGCAGCGGCACTGAGCTGCCGCCCGGGATGATGCACTTGATGGTTCGCCCCTCCTGCATACCGCCGGCGTATTCATCGATTAAGGTGCGGAGCGGGGTAGCCAGCGGAATCTCGTAGTTTCCCGGCCGATTGACCTTGCCGCTCACGGACATAATTTTGAGGCCCGGGCTCTTCTCAGTGCCCATGGAGGTGTACCACTCCGCCCCGTGCGTCACAATTTGCGGCACATTGGCGATGGTCTCCACGTTGTTGACAATCGTGGGCATGCCATAGAGACCGGCCACCGCCGGGAACGGCGGCTTCAACCGGGGGTTGCCGCGGCGCCCCTCCAAGGACTCCAACAGGGCCGATTCTTCGCCGCAAATGTAAGCACCGGCTCCGCGGTACACAAACAGGTTGAGCGAGAAGTTGCTGCCCAAAATGTTGGACCCGAGGAACCCTGCTTCGTACGCCTCTTTGACGGCCCGCTTCAATTGCTCCGAGCCGTATAGAAACTCGCCGCGGCAGTACACGTAAGCTTCCGTCGCACCGATGGCGTAACTGGATATAATCATGCCTTCAATCAATTGGTGCGGATTTTTCTCAATCAGTTCCCGGTCCTTAAAGGTCCCCGGCTCGGCTTCGTCGGAATTGACCACCAGATAACGCGGGCGACCGTCTTTGGGCAGAAAGCCCCACTTGACGCCGGTGGGAAATCCGGCACCGCCGCGTCCACGCAGACCCGAGCGCTTGACGAGATCGACCAACGCTTCCGGTTGATACTGCTTGAGAGCCTCGGCCAGCGCTTCGTATCCGCCATGGGCTCGATAGACCGCCATCTGATCGATGTCCGGTATCTCCCGGTTGCGGAGCAGGTAGTAGGTTTGGTTCACGAAGACACCTCCTCCGTCAACAGCTCCCCGGCATCCTGGATGGGACCCCTGAAACGCAGGTTCACCTGCGCCACGGGAGCCAAATCGCAAGCCGCCAGGCACTCTGCCTCAAGTAGCGTGTAGGCACCGTCGGGGGTAGTCTGCCCCTGCGAAATCTTGAGCCGCTGCTCCAAGTTGTGCATGAGTTCATCCGAGCCCGCCAACATGCAGGACAGCCCCACGCACACATGCACCACCTTTTTGCCTACCGGCTGCTTAAAGTACAGCGAGTAGAATGTGGCGACCGACTCCACATACTGAACAGAAAGCCCCAAGAGGTCGGCCACATCCGCCAGCGTCTCGGGCGAGAGCCAGCCCTCAGACTGCTGGATGCGGTGCAGGAGCGGCAAGAGCGCCGAATTGGCGCCGGGAAATTCGGTCTTGGCCTCGTGGGCCCATTCCTTCCATTCCGGCTTCATTTGTCGACATCTCCCAGCATAATATCGATACTTCCAATGGCGGTAATCACGTCGGCCACTAGCCCGCCCTGGCAAATAATCGGCAGGGTTTGCAGGTTGTAATAGGACGGCGTGCGGGCGCGCCACCGATAGGGCTTGGGTCCTCCGTCGGAAATCAGGTAGAAGCCCATCTCACCCCGTGGACCTTCCACCGCTTGGTAAACCTCCCCCGCCGGCACCGGGAAGCCAGCCGTCACCAGCTTAAACTGGTGAATCAAGGCCTCCATGTTTCCGTAAATCTCTTCGCGCGGCGGCAAGGCCACCTTGCGGTCCTGCGTGGCATACTCGCCCCGGGGAGAAATTTTCTCCATCACCTGCTCCACAATCTTGAGCGACTCGTACATCTCCTCGAACCGGACCCAGAAACGCGCATACGCATCGCACTCGGTCCGGGTGGGAACATCGAAGTCGAACTCGTCGTAATGGCAATACGGATCCACCTTGCGCAGATCGAGCGCCAGACCCGTGGCTCGGAGATTCGGCCCGGTCACCCCATATTGATAGCAGGTCTCCCGGTCCATCATGGAGATGCCCTGTAGGCGCTCGTTAATGAGCGGATTGCCATCGACTAAATTGCGGTACATCTTAAGCCAACGGGGAAAGTCTTTGGTGAAGTCCTGCACCTTTTGGTGGAAGCCATCGGGCAGGTCGTATGCCAAACCGCCCACCCGGAAATAGCTGGGGTTCATCCGCACGCCGCTGGCGGCTTCAATGAGGTCGAGAATAATTTCCCGCTCACGCATGCAATAGAAGAAAAGACTCATGGCTCCCAAGTCCATGACGTGGGTCCCCAGCCAGACGAGGTGGCTGGCCAGGCGGGTCAGCTCAGAAAAGAGGACCCGGATATACTGGGCCCGCTTGGGTACTTCAATATCCAACATTTTTTCGACTGCCAGCACGTAGGCCAAGTTGTTGGTCATCGGAGCCAGATAGTCGAGACGGTCAGTAATGGTGTTGCACTGCTGGTAGGTCAGCGTTTCCGCTGTTTTCTCGAATCCGGTGTGCAGATACCCAATCACGGGTTCCGCCTGCACCACCCGCTCACCGTCCAACACCAAACGGACCCGGAGCACACCGTGCGTACTGGGGTGCTGCGGACCGAGGTTAATGACCATGGTCTCGTCGGTCGTTGGGGTTTCGACGATGTCCTCAAAATTTTGCGATGCCATGCGATCCCTCCTAGTCGATCCGGTTCCCGCCGGTGGGATAGTCCTTGCGCAAAGGATGGCCTTCCCAATCGTCGGGCAAGTAGATGCGGGTCAAGTTGGGATGGCCGTCAAACACAATGCCGAATAAATCAAAGGCTTCACGTTCCGGCCAATTTGCCCCCGCCCACAGCCCCACCATGGACGGCACGTGCTGGTCCTCCGAAACATAGCACTTGAATCGCATGCGCTGGTTCAGTTCCGGATGATATACCTGATACACCAATTCAAAACGGGGACGGGACGGAAACCAGTCCGCGGCCAGAACATCATTGAACATCACGTAGCCCAACGTGTTCTTCACGTAATCGGCCACCGCGCCCAACTGCTCTACCGGCACTGTCACGGTGGGCTGATCCACCGTCGGCACCACCTGCACGGCCTCACCAAATTGTTCCGTCAACCGCGTCAACACTTCGGGCATTTCGACGCTCACGAGGCTCCCCCCTGACGCGCCGCAGCTTCCATGTACGCCGGCGGCAGACCCTGCTGGATTTTCTCACGCAGCTTTAAAATGCCAAAC
>JAJZBJ010000050.1 GCA_021798975.1 Bacillota bacterium
CGCCTTGGCCGATTCGATGCAGATAATGGCGACAGAATCGGGAACCTTCGCGGCCAGGGCGTCGTTCTCGGCGATCAGCACCCCGATATTGGCATCCTCAACAATATGACGCACTTGCTCGGGCGGTACGGACGGATAAATGGGAACCGTTATGGCATCGCAACAGAGGATGGCCATGTCGGCCACCACCCATTCCGGGCGGGTCTTAGCCAGAATCCCCACGCGATCATGGGGCCGGACCCCTAAGGTTGCCAGACCGCGGGCCACCTCTTGCACTAATGTCCATAGCTCGGAATAGCTCCGGTCAACCCACTGCCCGCCATCCCAATACCGTTGAGCCGTGGCATCGGGAGACCGCGCGGCCGAATCGCGGAGAATCTGCGTGAGGTTGCTGGCTGGCACCGCATCGCCCCCTGGCGAGGAGAAAATTTCCTGTTGGAAAATTTTCTTTCTGAAAACTTTTCTCGATCATACTCCAGTCCTGGTCAGGCGGCAACCATCTGCGGCAATTAATCTTGTAAGGACTTCCGGGCGGCTTCGCTCACCGGCTCCCCCTGCGCCATCCGCCCTGCGGCCCGAACGGCCGCGACGGCGAGAGGCATAGACGACGCGGGAAGCCAATAATCCCGGTTTTCCACCCATAGCAAATCGTCCGCCGCGCTCCGTATCAGCGCCGCTCGAACGCCCAAATGAGCCAAGGTGCGTCCCGCCCGCCGCATATCGACCCGATCCTGCATCGGCACGCCCAACAAGACCGATGCCTCGCCATCGGTCGAAGCGATAAGTGTGGTGCGGGGCAGCAACCGGTCGCGGATCGCGTCCCCCAGCTCCGGATGGGCATGAGACAATGGAACCTGCAGCACGACCGGAACCCGGATCCGCCCGAGAAAATCTCCGAGAATCTCCACAATGTCGGGATGGTCCAACGGCCCGATCCGAAAAGCATCCACCGACGCTGGGTCCAGATTGTCCAATGCCGTTTTCAGATCCCCGGCGAGTCCGACGGGCACGACCCGCGCCTCAACCCCCATCGCCTCCAGCATCTGCACATCGGCCGCCGTATCGTGGAGACCCGCTATCAGCACAACCATCGAACCGCCCCCTACTCCAAACCCATGGACGGATAGTATCCCAGAAACCGGTAGAATAAGACGTCCTGCTGGACCCGGGCCAACGCGTCAAACAGCGCCGCCGATGCACCATCCCGGAGCGCCAAATCGACCCAAAAGCGGAACTCGAATGGATAGCCCGGACGAGGGCGGGATTCAATTTTCGTCAAGTCCAATCGATGCTCGGCGAAAACGCCCAACACGGCCGCCAAGGATCCTGACCGGTGTGGGATGTCGAAGGCCACGGTGGCTTTCATGGTCTCCGGGCTTCCCACTGGCATTAAAGGGGGCCGGCGCTGCGCCAAAAGCCAAAACCGGGTGCGGTTGTCGGGATAATCCTCAATCGGTTCCGCCAAAATGTTCAAACCGTATCGCAACGCTGCGGCAGGACTGGCAATGGCTCCAACCCCGGGCCACCCGAATTCCGCCAATTCGCGGGCGCTGCCAGCCGTATCCAGTGCCGGATCGGACCGATATCCGCGGGGCTGCCAGAATCCCCGGCTCTGCATGAGGGCTTGGGGGTGGGAACGTACCGTGTGTATCGACTGCAAGGTTTCCCCGGGCCTCGCCATTAGGGCCAAGTGCACGGGTTGCACGACCTCCCCCCAGATTGTCAGTTCCGGGCGCTCCACTAGGCGATCCCACACCTCGGTCACAGGACCGCGGTAGGCATTTTCGATGGGCAAAAGCCCGTACGCGTTCGCGTCATCCGTAAGGTGCCAAAAAGCTTCTTCAAACGATGCTGTGGGGCGCGGTTCTTGCCCTGGAAAATAATGCCGCACGGCTGCCTCGCTGAACGCTCCCGGCTCGCCCTGATAGTACACGCTGTCACCCCATCGCGTTATTTAGATTAGCCGCCGCAGCATCCGCATGGCCATTTCGGATCCCTCAACATCGCCCATTCGCAACGCCCACGATATTCCTGTCAACCGAGCCGTCAGACGATAGCCGGTGATGCGGGCGGGCCAGGTCTCTCGACCAGAATCCGGAATCACATGCTCCAACCCAACAATGCCACTCCAATCAAAAGCTGGATCACCCCATCGCCAATCACCGAAATCTAAAAACCCGAGAGCGCCCTGGCCATCTTGGAGCACATGCTCCGGCACTAAATCGCCGTGGAGCAGAACGGGGTTCCATGTCTCAGATGCCAACCGCTCTGATGCTTCCCCAAGCAGGGCTCGGATGCGGCGGCCCTCCTTCACAGACAAGAGGGGCTCGACCTCCCGCAAAGCCTTCTGGCTCCATGCCAGGTAGCTACGCGTCCAGCGGCGTCTCAGGATATCCGGCGGAGCTTGAGGCACCTTACGCCCCATCCAGTCGAGAAATTCCCGGATGGCGTAGAGCGTGGGGCCGGTGGGTTCCCGGTTGTCAGGCAGAGCTTCTCCTGGAATACAGGGGTACACGCCCGCTCCGATGATGCGCCGCTCGTAGCGCGGAACACGAAAAGGGATCTCCGATAAAAAACTGTCCAAAAGCCGCCATTCCCGGTTCAGGCGCCAACTGGCCGCATGCGTGCGGGCGGCCCGGACGACCCACCGCTCGTCCAGAATCCAGACACGAAAGTCCCACCCCGTGTCTATCGCGCGCGCCTTGTTCCAAGGCAGGTCGGGCCATCTCTGGCTGAGCATCGGTACGGTCTCTGCACGGCTGACATGCCAGATTTCCATGGCGGTTCCTCCTTGGTGCCGTTGTTGATTTTCGTCCCATGGGCATCCTATAGTAGCAGTATGGATACGAGCGCGCTCAATCTTACGAGAGCTTGGATAGACGAACATTTGCGCGAAGCCCAGCAACGGACCCGCGAGACTGGCCATGGTGAGTGGTTCGCTAAATCTCTAGCAATTCCTCCCATTAGCCTCCTCGACGCATTCGCCCGTTTTTCGGGATTTGCCTGGCTTTTTTTAGACCCGCACGGCGAAGCGCAGTTGGGCTTGGGACTGGTGCGCGACTGGCAATGGAAATCCAGCGAATACCTGGAACGGATGGAGACGCACATCAGCCGGCTCGAAGCCCAAGGTCTCCCCGGCGACCTGATGGTGGTTGGAGGCCAGGGATTTGACGGGTCGTCCGCCTGGTCCAACTGGCCGCAAGCCTATTTCGCCTTGCCGGCCGTCCAGATTAGACACACCCCGAATGGCACCTGTCTGACGGTGGTACAGCACCTCACCCCGGAGCAACCGTTGGAATTCTTCCAGCAGAAATTGGAGCCAGTGTGGCAGGCTTTGTTTTCTGCTCCGGCTCCGGGGAGGATGCCTCAACCGTCGGCCATCCGCTCCATTCCCGACCGCCAGGACTGGACAAGCCTCGTGGAGGAGGCTGCCCAGAATATCCGCGGGCAGCGCATGGACAAGGTCGTGCTGGCGCGGTCTCTGGTGCTCTCCTATGAGAGCCCCATACCGGTGGCACCCGTGCTGGAGAACCTCGAAAACCAAAATCCGGAAGCCATCGTATTCGCCTTGAAGCGGGAACACGCGGTCTTTTTGGGAGCATCGCCGGAACTCTTGGTGCGGGCCCGCGGGGCGCACGTGGAGACGATGGCCCTGGCAGGTTCCGCGCCCCGCGGTGTCACGCCGGAGGACGACTTCAAGCTCGCCGAGACCATGCAGCGCGATCCAAAGACCCAGCGCGAGCATGCCGTGGTCAAACAGCATGTGCGGCGCGCGCTGGAAGAAACCACGGACCAACTGGACATGCCGGATGTGCCCGACCTAAAAAAACTGCCCAGCGTCCAACATCTGCTCACCCCTATCAAGGCAAAGCTTCGGGATGACAGCAGTCTCTGGCCGATTATCTCGCATCTGCATCCCACGCCAGCCGTGGCAGGCCATCCGGTGGACGTGGCCACGCGGTATATCCGCGAGCACGAGCCATTCAACCGCGGCTGGTATGCGGGCGCCGTCGGTTGGTCGACACTCTCGGGCGAAGGGCATTGGATTGTCTCCTTGCGGTCGGGACTCATTGCCGAACGCGAAGCGCATTTGTACGCCGGTTGCGGCATTATGGGCGACTCCGATCCGGAATCCGAGCTGCGCGAGTCGGACTGGAAGTTCAGCACCATGCTCAGTGCGCTCGAGATTGAAGGGGGTACATTTTGAGCGCGTCCTTACGCCCCTATTTGGGGCAAATCATCGCGGAACTGGCATCACAGGGCGTACGCCAAGCGGTCGTCGCCCCTGGTTCCCGGTCGACCCCGCTGGCCATTTTGCTGCACGAAGCGCCGGGTATCGCGGTGCGAATGGCTCTGGATGAACGAACCGCAGCCTTTTTCGCCTTGGGGATGGCCAAAGCGTCCCAGCGCCCCGTGGTTTTGGTGTCGACATCCGGAACAGCGGCCGCCAATTTCCACCCCGCGGTGGCTGAAGCATATTTGAGCCGGGTTCCCCTTATTGTTCTCACGGCGGATCGGCCGCGGGAACTGCGTGACGTCGGGGCTGCCCAAACGATTAACCAGGTCAACCTATTCGGCAGCCATGCGAAGTGGTTTCAGGATCTGCCCACGCCCGGCCCCGTCGACCTGCGCCCGCATGCTGCGCAAGTGGCGTCTCGGGCTGCCCACATCGCCATGTCGCACCCCCGCGGCCCGGTCCACTTGAATGTGCCGCTGCGCGAGCCGCTGCTCCCGGAATCTGGCCCCGCCAGCCACCCGCTCATGGGTGGCTTCGCCGAGCCCGCTTGGGGCGTGGACCCCTGGTCATTGGAACAGGTTCGAGCCTGGATCGGGCCTGCCCAACGGCCGGTGCTGGCGCTCGGGCCCGAAGCCCCCATGGTGGATCCGGCGGTACTGGAACACTTCCGCTCGGCGGGCTGGGCTGTAATGGTGGATCCCTTGGCGGCAAACGGCCGGCGAAACCAAGCCTTGACGCGCTACGATATTTTCCTGCGGGCGGTCCCGGATGCTCCCCGTCCCGACGTCGTTGTGCGCTTGGGCGCTCCCCTGACCTCCAAAGTTTGGACGCAGTGGTCCAGCGCCTCACGCCTGGTGCTCGTCGACTGGCCGCTGGGTTTTCGCGATCCCAACCACCAGCCAGCCTTGGTATTCGAAGGCGACCCGCACGAGTCCTTGTCCGCTTTGAGCCGGCATCTGCCGACAGCTCCGCCAGAATGGCTCCAAGCCTTAGAGACGTTGGAACAGCGGGCATCCATCCGGGCCCAGTTTGTGGTGGCCGAAAGTCCCGCGGCATTCGAAGGCCGTCTCTACGCGCAACTAGACCAGTTGTGGGCTGACAAGCCTGTTTTGGTTGCGAGTTCCATGGCTGTGCGGGACTTGGATTCGTTTTACCATCGCGGATCCTTGACGTTCTGGGCGAATCGGGGAGCCAACGGCATTGACGGACTTATCTCCACGGCGCTCGGGATCAGCGCTGAGAAGGGCGACGTGCTGGCGCTGTTGGGCGACTTAGCCTTCTACCACGACATGAATGGCTTGCATCTTGCCCAGCAGCATCAACTGAACGCCCTGGTGGTCATCCTCAATAACAGCGGCGGCGGCATTTTTTCCTTTTTGCCGCAAGCGAGTCTCCCCGAAGGGACTTTCGAAGAGCTGTTCGGCACCCCGCATCGCATCGATTTTGCCGGTGCCGCCAGGCTGTATGGGGCCGAGTTCCGGCGGGCCCGCACCTATAGCGAGGTTCTCGCGGCATGGGCCGAACTGGCCCCGTTACCGGGACTGCGCATCGTGGAGTGGATGACAACCCCGCGCGCTCACACCACCACCATCCACCGGCAGCTCTATGATTGGGAAGACCGCTCATGGCCCCCGAGTTGACAACGCTCTCTTTGGACGGTCAGCCCTGGCAGGTGGCCTCGTGGGGCCGCCCCGACCGGCCGGCGCTCCTCTTGCTCCATGGTTTCACGGGATCCCACCAAAGCTGGGAAGATCTCGCCCCGAATTGGGCGGAAGACTTCTGGGTGGTGGCCCCTGATCTTCCCGGCCACGGCGCTACCTGCACACCGGCGGCACCCCAGGATTTAAGCCTGGCCGCCACCGCAGATCGTCTGGCCGCCTTGCTGGATCGCCTTTCCATAGCAAAAGCCACTGTGTTAGGCTATTCCATGGGCGGCCGGCTGGCCCTGCACGCGGCGTTGAACCACCCGTCGCGATTTAGTGCTCTCATTTTAGAGAGCGCGTCGCCCGGTATCCGAGATGTGGAAGAGCGCGCAGCCCGGCGCGAACGGGATAATGCGCTGGCAGACGGCATCGAGGCGCGCGGTTTGGATTGGTTTATTCCTTATTGGGCCAACCAGCCGTTGTTTCACGGTCAGTCGGAGGCGGTGCGAGAGGCCGAAAACCGTGTCCGCTGGACGCAATCGGCGCGCGGATTGGCGCAGAGTCTGCGCGGGGCGGGAACCGGCCAGCAGGAATCGCTGTGGGACGAACTTTCGACATTACATATGCCGGTCCTCTTGATTACCGGCGACGACGATGCCAAGTTTACCGCCGCGGCGGAGCGCATGCGCGAGCGGCGGCCTGCGACATCTTGGGTGAGAGTCCCCCATGCGGGACACACTGTGCATCGAGATCAGCCGGATCAATTTAGAGAGATTGTGCTGCACTTTTTAGCGACTGAGCGGCCCTAGCGGCCGTCCGATACAAGGAGGGAATTGGGATGGGTTTCGACTGGGAGTTGAAAAAGGAATACTCTGATGTGCTGCTTCACCAGTTGGGCGGCATCGCCAAGGTCACCATCAACCGGCCGGAAGTGCGGAATGCCTTCCGCCCCGACACATTGTTCCAACTGGAGGATGCGTTCAACATCATCCGGGATGACCCCACCATCGGGGTCGCCATTCTGACCGGCATGGGCGACAAGGCATTTTGTTCGGGAGGCGACCAGCGCATCCGCGGCCATGCCGGCTACGTGGGGACAGACGGGGTGCCGCGCCTCAATGTGTTGGACTTGCAGAAACAAATCCGGTACTTGCCGAAGCCGGTGGTGGCCATGGTGGCCGGCTACGCCATTGGCGGCGGACATGTGCTGCATCTGGTCTGCGATCTGACCATCGCGGCCGACAACGCCCGTTTCGGTCAAACGGGACCGAAGGTCGGAAGTTTTGACGCCGGATACGGCGCGACCTTGCTAGCCCGCATTGTGGGCCACAAGAAGGCCCGTGAAATTTGGTATTTGTGCCGCCAGTACGACGCCCAGGAGGCTCTGGATATGGGCCTCGTCAATACCGTGGTGCCTTTGGAGCGGTTGGAAGAGGAAACCGTGCAATGGTGCCGCGAGATGCTGGACAAGAGCCCCATTGCGCTCCGCTTCTTGAAGGCCGCCTTCAATGCCGACACCGATGGATTGGCGGGCATTCAGCAACTGGCCGGCGACGCCACCATGCTCTACTACATGACCGAAGAAGCCAAGGAGGGCAAAAACGCCTACTTGGAGCGCCGCAAGCCCAACTTCGATCAGTTTCCGCGGTTGCCGTAGATGGTTTCGAGCAGCGACTGGCTCCACCACCAAGCCCAAGTCAACGGAGACCATACGGCCTTGGTGACCCCCGAAGGTCGCTGGACGTTTCGTGAACTAGATGCCGACGTCGCTCGTCTCGCCGGCATCTTGTCGCGTTTCGGGGTCAAACGCCACGAGCGCGTGGCATACCGTTTGCCTGGGAATGCGGATCACGTCCGACTGGTGCATGCCATCACGCGTCTGGGCGCCGTGCTGGTGCCGTTGAACACCCGCCTCTCCCCACGCGAACTGGGGCCGATTTTAGAAAATGCCGATCCAGCCCTAATCCTGGCGGACACCGACGACCGCTTCGCGTGGCCCGAGCGCGCTCACGCGCGGGTGCTGTCCATGACGTCCCTGAGGCAGTTTTCGACCGGGGACCCCATCGCGGACCGGCTATTGAATTTTGATGACCTGCACGCCTTGGTCTATACGTCCGGCACCACCGGAATTCCCAAAGGGGTGGAATTAACCCTGGGCGCCCAGTGGTGGAGCGCGGTGGGCTTTGCGTTGAATGCGGGACTTCTGCCCCAGGATGTTTGGCTGCATATGATGCCGCTCTTCCATGTGGGCGGGCTCACGATTTTGTTTCGAAGCGTCATCCACGGCTCCGCCATTGTCCTGGAACCGCGGTTCGATGCCGCGCGAGCCCGCCGCCTCATGGATGAAGAAGCTGTCACGCTGATGTCGGTTGTCCCCACGATGGTGCACCGGCTTCTGGAACTGCCTGACCCGGCCCCTCCCACCTTGCGATTGGCCTTGCTGGGCGGTGCACCGGCGGCCCCCGTGCTAATCCAAGCCGCCCATCGACGCGGCTATCCGGTAGTTCCCACCTACGGCATGACCGAAACCTGCTCTCAAATCGTCACCCTCAATCGCGATGAAGTGGCTCTGCGTACCAGCACGTCTGGGCATCCCAACCTGCCCACCCGCATCCGCATCGTCCATGATGGACGGGACGCAGAGCCCGGTTGCCCGGGAGAAATTTGGGTACAGGGTCCCACCGTGGCCCGCGGCTATTGGCGCAACCCCGAGGCCACTCAGGCCGCCTTTCGGGACGGATGGCTCCGGACGGGGGATGTGGGCTCCATGGACCGAGACGGATATCTCACCGTGACTGACCGTCTCAAAGACCTGATCATCCGGGGAGGCGAAAACATTTCGCCCACCGAAGTGGAGGCCGAAATTCTTCGCGTACCGGGCATCCAAGATTGCGCCGTGTTTGGTGTGGAGAGCGCCGAATGGGGGCAGGAGGTCGGATCCGCACTGGTGGCAGAGGATGGTTTCAATCCCGAGAATCTTCCAGGTCTCTTGTCTAAACGTCTCGCCTCATATAAAATTCCGTCGATCTATTATCGGGTCGGCGAGATCCCCCGCAACGCCAGTGGGAAAATACTCCGTACGGAATTGCAGCGGCAGGCTCGCACTTTGACGAAATGGGTGGAACTGTCATGACGTGGAAGTCCTTTCTCAAGGTCAGCCGGCCACCAACCCTGGCTGCCACGGTGGTGCCCATGCTGGTCGGCGGCGCCTTAGCCTGGCGTTCCCTGCACCATATGGATTGGTGGGCTTGGCTCGACATCATTGCCATTGGCTTCTTAATGCAAATTGGGGCCAACATGCTGAACGAGTATTACGACTACGTCAAAGGGCTCGATACCGAAGAGAGTCTCGGAATCGGCGGTATTATTGTCTCCGGCCAGGTCCCGGCTCCGACCGTCCGGCGCTGGGCCATCGGCCTCTATGCAGCGGCTCTGGTGTTGGGATTGCTCTTGGTCATTTTCCGGGATCCCTGGCTCCTGCTCATGGGACTCTTGGCGATCGGGGCCGGCTTTCTCTATGCCGGGGGCCCCTTTCCCATCTCCGCCACGCCCTTCGGCGAAGCATTTGTGTTTATGATTATGGGGCCCTTAGAGATCACGGCCACCGAACTGGCGGCCGGCGGTCAGATTACTCCGATGGCCTGGATCGCCTCGGTCCCGGTGGGATTCCTCGTTGCGGGCATCCTCCTGGGAAACAATCTCCGCGACCGGGTCAAGGATGGTCAATTTGGGCGCCGCACCATTCCGGTAGTGCTCGGCCACCAAAAAGGATTTGCCGTCATTAGCGCGGTTGTGGCTGCCGCCTTCTTGGCCGTCATTGCCGCCGTGCTCAACCATCGCATGCCGTGGGGCTCGCTGGTGGTCTTGGCCGCCCTGCCGCTGGCTTGGACCACACTCAGGCAGATGCAGCGCCCCGACGGACTGAAGAAGGCGGTGCCGCTGATGGGGCGTCTCCATATCATTGTCGGTTTGTTGCTGGCAATCGGTATTCTCATTCCCTGAGGATTAGCCGCCAAATTCTGGGAGACACTGAAGCGAAAGGATGATTCGGATGAAAAGTACCCTGATGATATTTCGGTTAGCCATGCTCATTGCTCTCTTGGTGGGGCTCGGCGGCCTATTCGGCTTTTATCCCATGTCGCCGCTTTTGCGTGATGTCCATATCGTGGCCGGGATCATCGTCTTGGTAGCCGTGGCCTGGCTGACCTTCCAGGTCAAAAACGCCACCGTGGGCATCGCAGCCGTGTTAATCCTAGCCGGCGGCCTGCTGCCGTTGTTGTCGCCCGCGGATCCCCTCTCCGTGCGGATTTTCCACCTGGTGATTATGCTGGTAGCCATCGGTCTGGCCGAGATGGGTGTAGGCCGCGCATCCCGAGCCAAAAACGCTCGGTAATCCAGGGGCGCTGTCACGATCTGTTGTTTCGGGTCAAGGCCACGGGCCGCTGGCCTGGCTTGAGTTGCCAGAGCCCCGCGCCGTTGGATTGGGTATCGATTTGCAAGAGCTCGGCATGGACCATCCCGGCTAACTGTGGCGGGATATCGGGTCCTCCCGCCAGGCGCGGATTCCAGTCGGATTGCGCGATGGCCCTCAACATCGGGTCCGCATACGCTACCGGGGCACCCGGAAAGGGATTAAGCCAGCCTGCGACATTGTCGCGGGTACCCAGTTGCTGCTCGATGCCTGCGGGATTCTGTCGATGGGCCAACATGAGAAGCTCCGGAACGTCATGGGCGGTATGCCAAAACTCCCCCCGCCCCTTCCGGGTCAGCCACTGACGCGGAAAGTCCCGGATGGGAACATCCGCGAAACCCTGTGTGAGTAAAAATCGGCACACATACTGGCCGGTGACATGGTCATAGACCCCTTCCCATCCCACCACCACCTGCTCCGATATTCCTTCGTGCAGAGATGTGGGCATTGGCCTGAGCATTAAGATGGACACCAGTCCCGCCGAGATGACACCCATCTTTGCACCCCAGCCCCATTTCAACTGCATGCTATCCCCCCTGGGTCATAGCATGTCAGGTGCTGGGTTGGACTATCCTTCCAGTTCCGAAAAAATCTAGAATGACAGCCCGGGGAAACGTCCCTGGTGCAAATAGTCGACCCAACCGTCATAGCCTTTTGCCGCCAGCCATTCGGTATGCTCGGCTACAAGACGGTCGGCGGCGGCACTCTGGATGGTCAGGTGGTGCAGCAGCAAATCGAAATGCAACGACAGCCATCCGGCCCGGCCGATGACCGTGTGGGTCGCGGAATCCTGCAAAGCAAATCGCAGCCGCCGCTCCAATGCAGGCCAGTTGCTGCGGTCCCCGGCCAGCAAATCCAGTCCCCACAGGGCCCGGTCGACATCCGGGTCCCAATCCAGTCCGAAGGTGCGGAGACTGCTGCGGCGGATGGATTCCAACCTCACCGGCTGGATCCGCCAAGCAATGTGGCCCATCATCCACCAATACGTTCTCCACGTTTCAGGGACCCGGCCGATGTGGGTTGGAATATCGCCCAGCTGGGCCACATCGACCGGGCCGATGAACCAATGGGCGACGGCTCGGGCCACTCGGAATCCCACTTGATAAGCAGGAGCCATAGCAGACCACACCCGGTCGTCCTGCATCAGGGCGTCATACGCTGCGACGGCATCTCCGAAACGCCCCAAAATGGTCAGGGCCGTCGCACGGTTGCGGAGCGCCCGGCCCCGTGTCTCCACGTCATCCGGTCGGAAACCCAATATAGCTTCCGTATAAGCCAGGGCTTCCCGCCACTCCTCCGCCGCGGCAGCCTTGGTGGCAGCCTGCACCCAGTGGTCCACATCCCGGCTGCCGTCTCCGCGCAAGAAAGGGGCCGTAGCAGCAATCAAGCTTTCGGCGGCTACTGCCCGCCGCTGATCGCCACGCGCTACCGCATGCCGCGACATATAGCGCGCTAGACGATAGGCTTGACTCACCCGACCGGCGGCTTGGTGCGTCAGCACGCGGCGCACGAGACCGGGCAAAGACACCGGACGCCGGCCTCCGAGCCGCTCCCGACGTTCCCATGGTGCAATGCGCACGGGTCTCCCCCTCTTTGCCAGAAATCTGTGGTCAGACCAATTCTTAGGACTTCATTGTACACCGGCAAAGACTGCAAACACCGGATTTTGTCAAATATGGGGAAAAATTGCCGCCAAAAATTGACACCATACCCTAATCTTTGCCAATCTAGCGGTACTACACGAAAGGAGGTGCCCGTCATGATACGCCGTTGGGTCATTCTTATGCTGGCTAGCGTGTTGTTCGTGGGGGCTGGGTCGACATGGCATCACGCTTCGTCCTATCACACTGCCTCCGGCTCGATCCCCATCCATCCAGACAACACCATGCCATGGGAGTCCTAGAATCGCATCCTTTGTGCATCGGACAGGCTCACAGCCGTGCCGGTGAGCCTGATGCGCAAGGGAACAGGTGTCCGTGATTAGAGGGCGGATTTCGAACTGGCTGTGCGTTAGCGGTGTCCACCGGTTCTGCGAGGGTTCGGCCTACACTATCCGATATAGGGCAAGATGTGGCCCACTTGCCAATACCCGAACACACTAACCGCCATAGCAATAGCCCAAAGGGCCGTGTACTCCAAGCGGGCGCGGGGTGGAATCGCCAAATACGCATTGGAGCGGCTGCGGGGTTCGCGAGCCAGCGAGTACACCACCAGGCCGAGAATAAGAATGGCAAACGGATCCGGGGTAAACGTCCCTTTAAGCGGATTGTAGAACATCACAATCAAGAGTCCCGCCATTCCGGGAATCCACACCCGCCACTTCCAAAATCCCACCGAGCGGCCGCCGTCCAGGGGAAGGACTGGCATGAGGTTAAAGACATGAATCAGGAATCCGACTTCGGCAACCGCCAGAAACAGCGGTAGATGGGTCGCCAAACCCAAGACCAGCGACAGCAACGACGCCGCAATGCCAAATAAGGGCCCCATGATGCCGATATAGGCTTCATCCGCGGCATTCTTAGGCGCCTGGCGCAGCCGGATGAAAGCCCCTAAGAAAGGAATGAAGTATGGCATGCTGGCCCGAATTCCCTTGTGCCGGTTGGCCAGCACGTGACCGAACTCGTGAATGGCAATAATGGCCACCAGACCCACCGCAAATCCCCAACCGAAGGCGATCCCATAGAGCAACAAACTCAGCGCTACCGAGCCGACAAACAGTACCACCTTGAATTTCAAGAACAGGCCGGCCGCGACGGTCCACCACCGGCGTACTCCGCTGGCTGCCGTTGCCGGCGGCAGGTAACGAATTTCCACATCCCCGAATCGCATCACCGTTGGCCGCGGAGCTTGAAGGCGAGCGGACAGGTGACCTACAGGCTGTTCCGGAATCGCTGCCTGCCAGTCCAGATTGATGGTTTGAGCACCGCGGACTTCCCAATGCCCAGGCAGATTAGCACAGGTCGGATCGAGGCGCAGGAGAAATTGATACCGCGGATCCTCGGGCGTCAAGGGCTGCCACACTTCCTCGGACACCATAGGCATGGACGCCGCCTCCTAGTTTCCCAAACATAATGGTCCTATCGTGCGATTATAGACCAAACACCCCGGAACGGTCGATTGGAAGATGTGGCCTGACCCCGCACCCTCGGGCGTTTGATCGGACCAGGTGTCCCAGGGCTGCGCTCCGTGCTACACTCTGGATAATTGGACATGACGGCGCCAACCGGCGCGGTCGACGTTGCCGGTCCCGTTGGTTGGGTTGTCCGGTGTCTGCATGGACCGAGGCCACGAGTTCAATATGGCGATCACAACATCCCCGCCAGGGGAGAAGAGAGGAGAATCGTCGTGTATTTACTCGTTGGAACTGCCAAAGGTCTGTTTCGATACCGGAGCAGCGACCGCACTGCCTGGGAGGCATTGGGTCCCGTTCTGGGTGGCGATCCCATCTATACCAGCGCCTATGACGCAACCCGCGGAACCCTGATGGCTGCCGTTAATTCGGAGTTTTATGGGCCGTCTATCCGCCGCTCCAAAGACTGGGGAGAGACCTGGGATACGGGTGGAAGCGGCCTCGCTTATGATGCTGACGATGCGGAGCGGGTGACCCGCGTTTGGTCCATCCGGCCGACCGCCGACGTGATTTATGCCGGCGTGGAGGCGAGCGGTTTGTTCCGTTCATTCGACGGTGGAGACACGTGGGAAGAAGTGCGCGCGCTGCGCCAGCACCCCACCCACGAGCAGTGGGGCCCGGGGTATGGCGGCAAGTGTCTGCACACCATCGCCCTCGATCCGCATCATCCGGACTGGGTCTATATTGCGTGCTCGGCCGGCGGCGCCTATCGCACCAAAGACCGCGGCGAAAGCTGGGAGCCGATCAATGCCGGAATCCGGGCCGACTTTATGCCGGAAGACCAGCAATATCCCGAAGCAGGCCAGTGCGTGCACAAACTGTGGGTGTCCCCGTCTCAGGCCGGCCGCATTTGGCTCCAAAACCACGGCGGCGTCTATCGGTCGGATGATGGCGGCGACAGCTGGAACGAGGTTGGGAAGTCCCTCCCATCGGATTTCGGGTTTTCCATCGTCGGAGACCCGCACCATCCCGACCGGGCCTACATCATTCCGCTCGAGGGCTGGCCGCGGTGGGCCCCTGACAATGTGCTGGCGGTGCACCGTACCGACGATTCCGGTAAGAACTGGGAGCCCATGCATAAGGGACTCCCCAGCCCGACGTACACCGGCGTGCTCCGCGACGCCCTGACGGCAGACAGCCGGGATCCCTTGGGCATATACTTCGGCACCACATCGGGTTCGGTCTATCACTCGGCCGATGGCGGGTCAACATGGAATGCCGTCGCGCGCGATCTTCCCCGCATCTATTCGGTCGTGGTAGCTGAGGAATGATCACGGTCCACTTACCCATCGACCTAGCCGGCCAGTTTAAGATGGAAGCCGTGCTGAATACGGACGCCGGGGATCTGCGCGACCTGGTGGCCCACCTGGACCGGATGCGGCCGGGTATGGCCGGGTGGCTCGTCGAAGCAGACGGACGGTTTCGCCAGCACTTGAGCATCTTCGTCTCGGGCCGGCGTCTCGAGACTCGGAGCCCCGCATCCGGTCGGTTGGACGATGGAGCCGACGTGTGGATTCTGCGAGCCGTATCGGGCGGCTAGAACAGGAGTCAACAATGGGGGATGAACACATGTGGCCGCCACTCACATCTCGACAATTGGGCCGCTACCAGCGGCAGATGGTTCTTCCCGGTGTGGGACTGGACGGCCAACGCCGCTTGTTGGCCAGCCGGGTTCTGGTAATCGGCGCAGGTGCTTTGGGATCGGCGGCCGCCACCTATCTGGCGGCCGCTGGCGTGGGCACCCTAGGCCTGGTCGACGGCGACACGGTAGAACTGTCCAATCTGCACCGGCAAATCTTGCATGATACCCTGGACGTCGGCCGGTCAAAGACGGCGTCTGGCGCCGAGCGTCTCCGGTCTCTCAATCCTGACGTCACGATTGTTGAACATTCCACGTTCCTCTCGTCGGCCAACGCCCTCGACATCTTCCGTGATTATGATCTGGTCGTGAACGGTAGTGACAACTTTCCAGCGCGATATCTGGTTAATGATGCGGCGGTTATGACGGGCAAGCCGCTCGTGGACGCCGCCATTCTCCGGTTCGAGGGCCAATTGGCGGTCTTTCGCCCCGGTTTCGGCTGCTATCGATGCCTCTTCCCTGCTCCTCCCCCGCCCGGTGCCGTTCCCGATTGCGCCCAAGCGGGGGTGTTCGGCGCCTTGGCGGGGGTCATGGGCAGCATGCAGGCGGTCGAAGCGTTAAAGATCCTGCTGGGACTGGCCGCGGATGAGCCTGGACGATTCATGATTTATGATGCGCTTGCCAGCAACTGGTACCGCATGCCGCTCAACCGCGACCGGGCTTGTCCGGTGTGCGGAGAGCATCCCACGGTCACCGCCCTCATCGACTACGAAGCCTTCTGCGGGATAGGCGAATCCGCGGTTCCCGCCGAAGCCCCGTCTACCCGGGCCCAAGCGGTGAGTATCGCCGAGGCTCAAGCCCTGCTCCAAGACCCCGGCGTGTCCATCATCGATGTGCGCGAGGCGCACGAGTTTGCCGCCGGCCATATTCCAGGGGCCACGAATATTCCGCTGGAACAACTAGACCGCCTGGCATCCACCCACGATCCCCAAAAGCCGCTGCTGGTGGTCTGTGCAGCGGGTGTTCGCAGCGCCTATGGGGCCGAATACCTGGAATCGCGCGGCTTCAAAGCCTGGACATTGTCCGGCGGATTTTCCCATTGGCAGGCGTCGGGTCAGGACTGGACGGCCACCTAGGGGAGCTAGGGCAGTGGCAGGCCCGCTTGACGAGCAATGCGGCGCATCATGGCCGATAGGTTTCCCGCTTCGAACGGGGTAGACCTGTCTTGCCCCACCACGATCCAACCGCAGGACGGCGCGTACTGTACGCTGCGCGTCGCACCACCCGCGTACCGGAAGTCCAGTGTCGCATCCCACGTGTCCGCCGCACCACAGTCACCCACCCCCATCGGTACGACATGCCCCCCATTAACCGAAGCGAGCAGAGACTCCACTGTCGCCGTCTTGGTGACCACAATCGCCTGTTGTGAGGGGCGATACGTCCGATACACAATGCGAACCGACCGGGGATCGAGGGGGAGGTAACTGGAGGGGGGACGGTTCGGGATTTGGAGCGACTGAACTTGGATCGTGACCAACGTTCGGCGCCGCGACAGGGCCTGGAGCGTTAAATAGAGAACCTCATGCGGAGCCACCCGGCTCTTGAATCCGAGTTCGTACACCGTCTGTTGGTGGGGACCCCAACGTCGGCCTTGCAAGATGCTTTGCCAAAGGTTCCCCAGATGGCGCCGCGCCCACCGGTCCGCTCCGGCCGCACTGTAGGGCCAGACATAAGAGTGGCTCCCCACCCATAGATCCTGGACCTGGGGCGCGAAGAATCCCGGCACGGATCCTAGGCCGGAATAGCTGTTGGGCGGCAGAGGAATGGGGGTCGTGGCGGGCTCGCCAGGAATGAGCAAAGCAGCCGCGGCCGGCACCCATTGCGGGTGATACGGGATGGAGACCGTGTGGCTCAGCACCGGAGGTCCCGCTACGTAGACACCAAGATCCACGGCCGCAATCAGGATCAGGAAAAATGCAACGATCTTCCGCATGCGCCGCCCTCCTCCCTATGCTTAGATACAACGCCGCCAGTACCCACCACGTTTCCCGTCGGCGGACCTCGCTGACCGAAAATGGCGCAGGATCCCCGTATATCTCTCGCTTTTTGAGCGTCTACATCCGCCGTATGCTGTAAGCGAAGGAGGCAATTCATATGACGCGCATCCATGTGGCATTAGACGTGCAAGACCTCCACCAGGCCGTGGAGTTCTATCAGGCCTTTTTAGGCGTCTCGCCCTTTCGCATCGTGGGACACTACGCACAGTTTCTGGACGACGCCCCGGCACTCAACTTGGCCCTGACTGAGCGCACCCATCCGCGGCCTGCGGCAGGGCATTTCGGCCTCGAAGTCGAAAGCCTGTCCGAGGTCAATAAGGCGTTATCCCGTGTGCGTGCCCACGGTCTCTCCACCGCTGTGGAGGCCGACAGCCATTGCTGCTACGCGCGGCAGGAAAAGTTCTGGGTCACGGACCCCGATGGCTATCGGTGGGAGGTGTTTTGGGTCCGCGAGCGGCGCCATATCGGGGACAAGGCCGATGGAGAGGAGAAAGGCTGCTGCGATGTCGGGTAACACGGGGATGGGTGTCCTAGGCTATGAGCCCAAGGGAGACATCTTCTTAAGCCGCTATGTCCGGCTCGCTCACGCGGTGCATGAGAACACGCCGGATGGGGACGGCCTGACGGTGGCCGACTTAGCCGGTCTGTGGGATTGTTCCGAACGCGCCGCGCAAGAGTCCCTCCAGCGATTGGCTGCTTGGGGCCTCTTGCGTTGGAATCCGCAATCCGGGCGAGGCAAGCGCTCCGCCGTGGCGCTGCTGGTGCATCCCGTACACGTCTACTACGAACGAGCCGAGCGAGCGCTCACGCAGGGCGGTTTAGCGGAAGCTGGTTTCTGGCTTGGCGAAATCATGCGGGAATGTCCCTGCATCCCTGCCGCGGCCGCGTTGTTGACCCACGTGCGGCAACAACTGGGGCTCGCGGAGGTTGAACGATGCTGCCCCGGGCAACTCGTCGAAGGTCCTTGATCCGATAGAGTGGCTGTCCATGGCTCTGCTCCAGCTCCTGGGCTGAAGCAGAGCCATTCCACGTTTGCCGGTTAGGAGGGGGCGCGACCCGCGCCGACAGGATTCGTTTTTGCCGAACCCAAACTTCCTGCCTTATATTTCCACGGTGCAAGGGCAACACTGATGTCCATCCATGTGACGTCATGAACGATGGGGGCACGGACGAATGGACCTTCGCGTATTTAGGGAAATTTATGCAGCCAAGCGTCTGGTGATAGGACTGGGAGCCTTGGGAACCGTGGCCGGCATCCTGATTGTGGCGCAGGCGGCGCTGCTCGCCCGCATTGTCAGCCGGGTATACATTTACCATGCATCCCTGGCTGCGGTCAGGTCACTCTCTATCATGCTCTTAATCGCCATTGCACTGCGAGCCCTGGTGGCTGGCGCCACCGAAAGCTGGTCGCTCCGCGGTGCCGCTCTGACTCAGGTGCAACTGCGAGCGCGGTTTGTGGAGTGGCTCCTTCAAGCCGGGGCGGTCGCGGATGCCCGGCCTGAGACCGGCGCTCTCGTCACGCTGGCGATTCAAGGCATTGATGATTTCGAGGTGTTTCTCGCCCGATACGTCCCGCAAATGATGGTCACCGCCACCATTCCCGTCGTCGTGTGGATTGGCATTGTCGTCCACGATTGGGTTTCCGGGCTTCTCATATTGGCGACACTGCTACTCATTCCGCTGTTCATATATCTCATTGGCAGACAAGCCGAAGCCCGTGCCAAGCGGCAAGTGTCTCTGATGAAGCGCCTCAACAGTCATCTTCTAGACGTCCTGCAAGGGCTCGAGACCCTCAAACTTTTTGGTCGCAGCCACGAGCAAGTGGGCACGGTCTATCGCCACAGCGAAGCCTTTCGTGCATCCACCATGGCCACACTCCGCATTGCCTTTCTATCCGGATTGGTGCTGGAACTCATCGCCTCCCTCAGCATGGCTTTCGTCGCGGTGGCGATCGGGCTGCGCCTGATCCACGCCGGGTTGTCGTTTGAGACCGCGTTTCTGGTGTTGGTGCTAGTTCCTGAATTCTACATTCCCTGGCGGAACTTGGCTGCCAAGTTTCATGACGGGCTCCAGG
>JAJZBJ010000051.1 GCA_021798975.1 Bacillota bacterium
CCGAACGTTCCCCACTCGGTCAGTACTCGGCCGGCGGGAGTATAAGCCACCACGTTGTTGGCGCCGCTGTCGGCCACATAGACGATGCCGTCCCGGCCGATGGCCACCCCTGATGGTCCCAACAGCTCGCCGGGGCCTGTCCCCCAACCGCCCACCGTCACGGAACGGCCCGCATAGGTGATGGTGACCGTCGATTGGCTGGGATGGATGATCGCCGTTTCCGGGCCTTGTGTCGCACTCAGTGGGGTGCCCGTCGACGAATCGGCAGTACTGGTCACCGGCGCGGCGAATTCGGAGGGGCTGTTCTCCGGCGTGTGGGCGGGGGTGCCGGCTTGTCCCGTCTGCACCGTCTGCACCACAATCAAGGGCGGCCCACCCACGGGCGCGTTGGCGGGCGCTTTGGCGCTGTGCAACTGCGCAGGGGCCAGCGGCAGTACGAACAGGCCGTGTGTCTGGGCGACGGTGTGCGCCGTGCCCTCTGCACTGATGACTGTGGCGGTGCGGGCATAGGCTGGGAGACTGACGGTGGTGGGCTCGAATCCCTGGTCCCACACGACTTGGACCAGTCGACGCACGCCGCCAAAGGTGACCACGGCGGGCCTCGACACCGCCCGCCACTCGATAGGCAGTACGGATTGGGACATAAATTGGGTGCCCGCCAAGGCGTGGGTTATGGTTTGCACCGCCGTATAGGCGGGACCGGTCGCGCCGTTGAGGGTGACTAAGCCGTAGTTCACCCGGCCGCGCGGATTGGTCCGCATTTCGTAAACTTCCACGTGGGGCGAGTAGGCGAGGCTGTCCGCCAGGTTTTCAATGAGAAAGTCGGCCTGTTCGTGCGGGGTGAGTCCTTGATCCATAGGGGCATTGGTTGCTGCGTTGGTCTCCGAGAGCCAGATGGGCAGCGACTCCAGTCCGTGCGTGTTCAAGATCTGGCGGTAATAGCCGAACACCGCGCCATTCCACTGCAGTGTGTTGTACAGGTTCAAATCCAGTCCGTCAATGAAGTCGTGGTTCGCTTTCGCCCCAGGGAGGCTCGCGAGGTCGGTCAGCAAGGTATCGGTGGTTCGACCCTTGTCGTACCAGTAGGGATCCGCGGGGGGCAGGATGGTCGCCGCGGGATTGGCGGCTTTCACGGCATAATACGCCACGCGAATCATTTTTGCCATTTGCATGGGGGTGCCATTGAAGGTATGTAACGGACCTTTGGGGACCGTAATCTCATTGCCGATAATCCAGGTGTTGATGAGGCCGGCATAGTGCAGAGCCAGGTTGTACATGTATTGGCCCCAATAGTTGTTGGGATTGTTGAGAGGCAGCGCGAGTCCTTGGGGCACTCCGTGGGGCGCTTGGGACGGATGGATCGACGCCCAGGCCGGGACTCCTGTCACGACGCCGACCGGCACAATGCCATCGGAGGCCAGTCGGAGCAGCCTCTTGTCGAAATACTTGTAATGGAAGTGCCAGTCTCCGTTGGAGGTCTCGAGGGACGGCCAGGGCAACGGCACCCGCGTCCAGCCGATGCCCAGCGACTTCGCCTGGGCCAATTCCTGATCGGCTTCGACCACACCGACGAGATAGTTGGGCGGCGGGGGCGGTGAATGAACCCGATGGACCCTTGGCGCGACGCCGAAGAGGCCATAGAGCAACGCCGTCAGAAACGCCATCGTGAGAGCAACGGGGAGGGAGTATGCGACTTTTTTCCTATCCATCCTCGCCGGCATCATGAGAGTGTCCAACGGTTCGCGCGAACGGTCGCCAGGGATAACGGTCTTGCTTGGCATATCGGGACGCTTCCCTTGTTTTGCGTTTAGTGATCGGGGGTCGGCCGGATAATTCGACATCGAGGACTAACAATTCCTGCCAAATCATCGGCAGCGCACGTCTTTTTTTCGCACGCTGACGGCGGTGCTGGAGAAGTTTCCGCGGGGGATGCGCATACGATTGCGGCGATATAGACGGTGTCTTGCATGAGGCTTTTCCATTATGTGGTATCATCGGGCTGGTGATATGAATGAACCCTGTAAAGAAATTCCTGATGAGTGGAATGATTATCGGATTATTGCTGACGGTGGGATGGGGCCGCGTCGATGCCGCCTCTGCCAAGATTCCCCTTAGTGCCAAGCCTGCGAATGGGATGGTCGCCAGTTACCAGCGCCTCGAGTCGCGGTTCCTGCCGGCCGGGGTGACGATGTACCAAATTGAGTATTGGAGCCAGAATGTCAAAGTGGAGGCCCTCTTGACCGAACCGTCCAAGTCTGGCGCATACCCGCTTTTGGTCAACTTGCATGGCGGATATCTTGTTGGGTACTTTCACGACAATTTCGGCTACACGCCGCTGGTGGCAGCAGAGCTCGCGTCTGCGTCGGCTATCGAACTCTATCCCGAGTACCAAGGCTATCTGGGCAGTCCTGGGCCTACAGCCGGCGTCCGCACAGACTTCATCAATATCCAAGATGCCATGAAAATTGCCGGTGAATTTGGGGATGTCAAGACGCATGACACCTACGTTATTGGCTATTCATTGGGAGGCGGGTTAGCCCTGATGACGGCGGGGTGGGATCATCAGGTGCGGGCCGTGGTGGCGGTCAGCCCCTGGGTCGGGATGCGCGACTTGGTAGGATGGATTTGGGCTCACCCCCACACCGCCATCAAGGAGATACCGCATTCGAGGCAGGAAGCGGCGTATATCCGCAGCCATTATGGCACGAACTTGTCGAGCCCTTGGTATGCCCAGCGCTCTCCCAATCCCGCACAAATCCAAGCGCCTGTGCTGCTGCTGCAAGGAACAGGCGATCACCACGTGCTGTGGCAGACGGTGAAACTCTTTGACCAGCAGATGAAGCAGGATCACCGCACGGTGACGCTCATTTTATATCCCGGCGGGCACCATGGTTTGCACCACCAGTATGCCAGAGCCTCCGGCCTGGCTATAGCCCAGTGGTTCAAACGATACGGGTTGAATTTCCGGCAGTAACGGATCTGTCAGGATGTGCGGGAAAGTCAGTCATGGTCATGCATACGGCTCATGCGGTCCCATACGCTTCTAACGGAGGCCTGCCGGCGGAACAGATGATACCCCCCTATGGGGCATGCATGGCGTTCCTTCGGCACGGAATTCCACGGACGGCGCAACATCACGAAACACGAAATAGGAGGAAAATAATGAATAGCGATGTCACGTGCCAGCGCTGCAACGTGGCGCTGGAAGACTTGGGTGAATACAATTTTCGAACCGGCGGTGCCACAGGTGTCGGCGGCATGCTGCTCGGCGGATGGAATCAGTTAGCGGAAGGCAAAGTGACCCTGGACCTGAAAGTCTGCCCGTCCTGCCGCCACGTCGAGTTCTATCTGCGTTCCTAGGGTCTTTTTCAGGAACCGGGGCCTTTTGCGGCCCCGGTCCCCGTTTATCTTGTCAAGGGCAGGGAGGTGTGCGGAATGCCGACAACACACGTCGTCATGGGGGAGTCGGCGGCTGGATCGATGCGCGCATGGGGCTGGCCCGATCCGATTGTGGCGGTTCGGGATGACTTAAGTGCGGGGCCGCTTGGCGATGTCCTGCAGGAGACAACATGGGCTTCCCGGGCCGATTGGTGGATGATGGCTGCCGGTTATGCAGACGCAAGCGACCTCTTGCGCAGTTGGCAGGCGTTCGGTTCATGGGTGGGCACGCGGGCGGCTGACGATGAGGCGGTCATTTGGATGGCGGACAATCCCGCCGAGATAACGCTCGCCCTCGGCGTGGCGGCATCTCTGCCCAACACCATGCCCATCCGCGTCGTGCACAGCACCAAAGCTTATGGACAAGCGTATGATACGCCCGAGGTCCAAACCGTCATTGCCCGTACCGGCGAAATCCCTGCGGACCGCTTCGCGCCCCTCCTGGAGTACGCGGTGGCGCCGTCCGATGCGGGGCGGCGCCGCGCCGCCGCCAAATGGCATGGGTTCCTCAAAAGCGGGAGCCCGTTGCGGGCCATTATAAATGGGCAGGTCGAGTCGGTTGGGGCGGAGTATTGGGACCCAGCGATTATGGATCAGGCGCGCCGCCGGCTCAGCTTTGCCGGATCGGTGCAAGCCATTCAACTGGTGGGCGACTGTATCGCCTGGCATCCCCACCTGGGCGACCGTTTTGTGTGGTGGCGCATTCGGCGTTTAGTGGAATCGGGGGCGCTTCGCAGTGCCGGGTCGCTGGCCGATATGCGGGACTGCACCCTCAGTTTGCCGCCCCGATAATCCAGGGGCCTCTCGCCGGAGCTCGGCAATTCTTGGCACCGCTGCGCTTTGATGTCGGACTTCCCGAAATATTGGGAGGTTGGCCATATTGTGCGGGCGGCGGAAATAATCGCAAGAGTTTCCGCCCCCAACCATCCCCTTGGTCAGCCTGGCCGGTTTTTCGCATCTGACAAGCCTTCCCCGCATCCCGTACGATGACGATGCCGAATTGTCACGTTCCGTGACAAACGGGGGATCCCGTATTGGGGTGAGTCGACCGTATGGTCGTAGGGCCTACCTCTCCCTGCCCGAACCCGTCAGCTAACCCCGGAGGCACTAATTCTGAGAGGAGAATCTCATTGATAGGTTCGATCAGACGTGCTCTGATAGCGGGTGCGGCTGGTCTGTCGTTTGTGGCGGCAGGCTCACCGGTCTTTGCCAGCACCCCCAGCACCGCCGCCTTGGAGCGCATACATCCCGCTATGCGGCAGGTACTGCACTATGGGTCTCGGGGTCATTGGGTGATGACTCTGCAGGCGGATCTTGCACTTCTCGGATATCCTCAGGTAGGGCCCACGGATGGCGTTTTTGGTCCCAAAACCGAAGCCGGCTTGAAAGCCTTTCAGACCCGGAACGGGTTCCCCGCAACAGGTGTGACCTCTCCGGCCGTTTGGCAAGACATTTTGGCGGGATTCGGGCTGGTGCCGGCCTATGGAGGGACGGGATCCAGTCAAGTCAGCGGCCCGAATTCGGGTTCCAATCCGGGATCCAGCCCCGGTTCCTCCGCGGGCGGTTCGCAGAGCTCGAGCATCGGTTCCGGCAGCAGCGCGGGTCCTGTGCTGCCAGCGGCCTTCCCCGCCGGCGGGACCCCCGTCGCAGAACCGTCGCTTGCCAATGCTTCAGCCGGCATTCGCGGCCAGTTCACCCCGACCGTGAAGACCATTGACGGTCGGCCGGTATTGAAGGCCTACCACATGGTGGCCACGTCCTATGGGCCCAGCTTGGCCGACAACTATCCCTACGGACCCGTCGACGCCTTCGGCCAGCCGCTCGAAAACGGCATGGTGGCGGTGGACCCGAGCGTGATTCCGTTGGGTACCGTGGTGTACGTCAGCGGCTATCAGGACAACTTCCTGCCCCAGAGCGGGTTCTTGGGTAAAGCCATGGATACTGGCGGTGCGATTCAGGGAGACCGGATGGACATTTTTATCAACGCGAGTCCGCAGGTGATCGGGGACTTCGGGGTCCAGCAAATAACGGTCTACGTGCTCGGAAACTAGGGGAACATCCATGATAGCGTGAAGCGGGGCGGTGATCACCGCCCCGCTTCATTGTGGTCTGCTGCCAGCCAGTGGGAAGGGGGTCGGGGAGCCCCTGTCGAAGAACGGCAGAATTAACGAGCCGGATGCCTGCGGAGTATGCCATCGGAATTGTTCCTCCAGCACCCTACGCGCAGCGCATCGTCGAATTCCAGCGACGATGGCCCCGACGCGGCGGATTGTGGAGCCCCACATAACCGTTAAGGCGCAAGCGGGCCTGACGGAAGGCATGGCTTGGGTAGACCGCATGGCAGAGGTAGGCGCTGTTTCCCGCGCTTTACGGCGGCCGTGCGGGGACCGGTGTTTTTTGGTGACCCCGTCGTATATCTCGGGATTGCATCCGAGCCCCTGGAATGGTTGCATCGACGGCTGGGTGCCGCCCTAGCTCCCAGTCCGCTTCAGCGATACTTCGCCGGGGACGATTACGTGCCGCCTTGGACGTTGGCGCAAACGGCCCCGGGCATGACCTCAGCGGATCTTAGGGATATGGCAAGCGCAGTGGCACCGGCTCTGGAGCCGTTCCCGGTTCTTTGACGTCACGCAGGTGCGGGTATACTAGGCGGTCCACGGCCGCCATGAGTTCTTTCAAGACGTGCCGATGGCATCGGAATTGGAGCGCTCTTGAAGCCTCCCGGCGGGGGCTAGCCTGGCGGGAGGCGGTGTGCAAAGTGGCCGTCGTCGGCCGTGTACGCGGTCAAAAACTCTTGGAATGTTGTCACGACCTTAGGTCGAAATCCGGATGCATTGACGATGGTGCAAAAGTTGCTGACCACCGGGTAGTCTCTCAGGCGCAATGGCACCAGGAGTCCCTGTTGAACCTCCGCCCCGATCGACCAGCGGGACAGCAGGGATATGCCTAAGCCGGCAATGACCGATTCCTTGATAATTTGCGAGCTGCCGAATTCCATGCGCCAGCTCGGCGTGAAGCTGTGGTCTAGAAAGACGCGGTCCACAATTTGACGGGTCGCGGACCCGGCCTCCCGAAGGATCCACCGTTCGTCTGCGAGGTCTGGCAGATTGACTGTGCTGTGATCGTGCAGCGGATGGGTGGGCGGGACGACCAACACCAGCTCGTCCTCCGCGAATGGTTGACGAAAGACGCCTTCCGGCAGGTCATCGCCCTCGATGATGCCCAACGCCAAGACGCCGTCCTTCACACGCTGGGCAATGCGGCGGCAATTCATAATCGTCACTTTGGGGTGAACCAAGGGGTACTCGCGGACAAACTTGGCCATGACGTGCGGCAGGAGGTACTCGCCGTACGTAAAGCCGGCCCCAATCGCCAAGATGCCGACGGGTTCGGCCCGCAATTCTTGGATTCTTTGCTGGGTGTCGGCCGCCAAATCCTTGGCTTTTAGCGCATGTTGATAGACGATGTGGCCTGCGGCTGTCGGCCGCACGGACTTGTTGGTCCGATCCAAGAGACGCACACCATACTCCCGCTCCAAGGCTTCCACGATGCGACTCACGGCTGACTGCGACAAAAACAGCCGCTCGCCCGCCCGGGTGAGGTTTCCAGACTCGACTACTGCTGCGTATACCGCCAATTTGTCTGTCATCGTCAACCCCCTGTCTCGTCATGAGAGTTCCGCATGGCCAAGGCCCCATAATGGTATTTTACATACTATTTGTACAATCCTAAACTATCCTCTAAGGTTGACGATTGGTTTTTCCTAGGAGGATTGCAATGAACCTGGCAAAGTTTCCCCGCAGACGTTATACCCTGGGAGCCACCCCTCTTCAGCATCTCCGGCGCTTGTCCGATTTTTTGGAGGGTCCGGACATTTATATCAAGCGGGATGACCTCTTGGGCTTGGCTGGTGGCGGCAACAAGACCCGCAAATTGGAGTTTCTCATGGCCGACGCGTTGGCTCAGGGGGCAGACACCATCATTACCTGCGGTGCGGTCCAATCCAACCACTGCCGCCTCACACTGGCCGCGGCCGTGCAGGAAGGCCTCCGGTGTCATTTGGTTCTTGAGGAACGGGTGCCTGGCAGCTACAAACCGCAAGGGACCGGGAACAACTTCCTCTTTCACTTGTTGGGAGTCGACGGCATCACCGTCGTCCCGCGCGATACCGACATGATGGCCGCCATGCAGGACGCCGCGAACCGCTTGAAGCAGGAAGGGCGCCACCCCTATATCATTCCCGGCGGGGGCTCAAACGCCCTTGGGGCTACCGGCTATGTGGCATGTGCTGTTGAACTCGAAGGACAATTGTTCGACCAAGGTCTGAACATTGATGCGATGGTTTGTGCGAGTGGCAGCGGCGGGACCCATGCCGGGTTATTGGCGGGATTTCACGGAAGCCATGCCCATATACCGCTGGTGGGCATTAATGTCCGCTTCCCGCGGGCCCGCCAAGAGGAGACCATTTTCCAGTTGGCCAACCAAACGGCCGATTACGCAGGGGTGGGCGAACCTATTTCCCGTGACAGCGTCATCTGTTTCGACGAATACGTGGGCCCCGGCTACTCCCTGCCCACACCGGCTATGGTCGAGGCGGTCAACGTGACAGCCCGCTTGGAGGGGGTTCTCTTGGATCCGGTCTACACGGGCAAAGCCATGGCTGGGCTCTTCGATTTGATTCGCCAAGGGTACTTCTCGCGCGGACAGAAAGTCTTATTCCTGCATACCGGCGGGTCGCCCGCGCTGTATGCCTATGCCGATCTCTTCTACAGCGGGTGGGAAGAGCGGGCGTAACTCGACGGGGGGTCGATGGACCATGCGGACGCTAGGCATTATTGGAGGTCTGGGACCTTTGGCAGGCGCCCACTTTTATAAACGTTTGGTGGAGATGACGCCAGCGGACAGTGATGCCGAACACCTGTCAGCCGTTCTGATATCGGACCCCGACATTCCCAGCCGATTGATGCACTTGGCGGGACAAGGTCCGTCACCGGTGAGCCGCCTCGTCGCCGTTGCCCGTCGGCTGGAGGCGGTGGGGGCGGATGTGTTGGCGATGCCGTCCACGACCACCAGCTACTATCATGCCGACATTCAGGCGGCGATTTCCGTGCCGCTTATCTCGCTGGTGGACGCTGTACGGGAGGCTCTAGAGCGGGACGGTATCGGGACCGTGGGAATTTTGGCCACAACCCCTACCCGCACGTATCACATTTACGAAGCCGCTTTTGAAGGCGCCCGCATGCACTATGTCTATCCTGATGCGGAAACCCAAACGCGCGTCATGTCCATCATTGCCTCCGTGAAGGGTACCGGAAATCCCGAGGTCGAAGCCGAGATGCTGGCTCGATGCATCGGGGCCGAGTGGGCCGAGCCGGCCGACGCTGTGCTGCTCGGCTGTACAGAGCTCCCCGTGGTGTGGGACCGTCAGACCTCCCATAGGGACGCCCTGGCACGGCCGGTTTATAGCGCCACAGACATTCTGGCGCACCGGGCTTTGCAGTTGCTGAGGGGATTAACCGGATAAGGGTCGGTTGATAAGCATCGGGAAGGCGGAGTTTCCCCATTTGGAGAGGAGCTGTGGAGATGAATAGAAAGGCAGCCATCGCTGTGGTCGTAGGGGCCGCCAGTGCCCTCGCACTGGCGGGTGCAGGGACGGGGGTGAATGCGGCGCACGGACGCACCACAGGGGGCGTGGTGGTGGTCGCCGAGGCCCCGCAGGCAGCGCCCGACTGGTTCTTTCCCGTGTTGAGTTCGACCGGGTACGCGTCGTACAACACGGAGATTATCTTTCTGATGTACCGTCCACTCATCTATTTGAGTCCCACCAACCAGGTCGACTACGGACGTTCGCTGGTATCGAAGATTGCGGTCAACCCCTCAGGTACGGTGTACACCATGACCCTGAGCCACAAATATCGGTGGTCCAACGGGAAACCCATCACGGCGCAAGACGTGGTCTTTACCTGGCAGATTATTAAGGCGGCGACCTTGCCCAACGCCCCGTGGACGTACGGGCCGGCCGGAAGCGGCGGCGTTCCCACCGATTGGTCTTCTGTCACTGCTAAGGGGACAGACACAGTGGTCGTGAAGCTGAAGAAGCCTGCGAACCCGCAGTGGTTTATTCATAACGGACTCAGTCAAATCTATCCCGTGCCCAAAGCCGTGTGGAACAAATATCCGAAGAATCCGCTCCGCGAATTAAACCTTATTAAATCCGTGGCCAATTCGCCGACAAACCCGCTCTACCACGTGGTCGACGGACCGTTTAGGTTTCAGAGCATGGCCTCGAACCAATATTGGGATTTGGTACCGAATCCGGCCTTCGGCGGGCATAAGGCGTCGATTCAGAAGCTGGTCTTCCAGTACGAAACCTCATCGTCCAGCGAGTTCGTCGGTCTCCGCAACGGAACGGTCAGCGTCGGCTATCTGCCGCCCTCGATGTGGGGTTCGCGCAAGGACCTGCCAAAGGACGTCATGTCGTCCACGTACCTCTTTGGCATGAACTACATGGTGCCCAACTTGAGTCCCAAGGCGCCCGGCGGGATGGGACGGGTCTTCTCCAACTTGTATGTGCGCCAAGCGCTCCAAATGGGGATTGATGAGCCGGGCATTGTCCATTCGCTGTATCACGGCGCTGGCGTCGTGACGGATGGGCCCATTCCCCCTAAGCCCAAGACCCCCTTTTATGATCCCTCGCTCTCCAAGATGCCTTATGCCTTTAATCCCAGCCGCGGCAAGAAGCTGCTGGAGGCGCACGGATGGCGCGACGTGGGCGGTGTCATGACCAAGAACGGGCACAAGCTGGCCTTCACGTTGCTGTATTCCTCGGGCAGCAACACGGAAACCTCAATGGTGCAATTGTTGAAGAGCGACTGGGCTCGCGAGGGAATTGACGTCACGTTGCAGTCTGAACCCATTAGTTTGGTTCTGGGGACGGCGTCGCAGGCCAACGCCAGCAAATGGCAGATGGTGTACTGGGGCGGCGGCTGGACCTATCAGCTGGACTATTACCCCACTGGAGGGGACTTGTTTAAGTCCGGCGCCGGCGAGAATATGGGCGGATACAACAGTCCCGTCATGAACCGGTTGATTGAAGCCACCTATGCTCCCGGAACCTCGGCTCAAATCCAGTCGCGCATGAATGCCTATCAGGAATATGCTGCCCACAACCTGCCCGTGTTGTGGATGCCATGGCTTCCCATGGGTTACGCCCGCGTCAGCGGATTTAATGAGCACGCGACCAACGTGCATGGCACGGCCCGCACCTTCAATCCCACGACCGATAAGCCGCTGGCTAATTACTGGACCGTCAGCAACTAGGATTCACCGTCAAGGCAGACCCTGACACGCGGGGGACCCCAAGGAGGGTCCCCCGCGCGTCTTATCGAGGATGCTGGAGAGACATCCGCCTATCGCCACGCAAACGGGTGAAAGCCCGCGCAGGGCCCGATTTTGGGATGCGCGGCATGGGGGCCATGCATTAGTGCCTGACGATTCCCTTGATGCTTGCGGGTGCGATATACACCGCCGGGCCCTGGGCACCCATGGCCTTCCAGACGCCCATGATGAAGCTGTCTTCGCTGAATTCGCCGCGAGGGGGCGGATCAGACCGATATTGGATCACCTGGGCGTGGCCGGGGTCATGCGAGAACACACCCGCCACTGTCCAATAAGGATTTGCCGGGGTCAGCGCCAGTCCGAATTGCAACACGGCAGCCAGGACCTCCTCCGGGATGGTGGCCCTGGGTTTCAGAATCACGCCGGTCCGGTCAATGAGATATATCCACGTTTCACCCATCGAAATCACTCCTTTCCTCCACCATAGCATGTGCCCGGCGGAGACGGTCAACCTGTCGCCTCGCCGCGGGAGCAAGGAGTGGCGGAGCTCTGTCGCGAATGGGGGGATAAGTAGGGGAGTGGGACCATGGCGGGACCGCGGAAATACTTAGCAGGCGAAAAGGTCTATCTGCGTTATTTGGAACCGGCGGATATCGACGAATTTTTCACGACAGATCCCGAGATCCGGCGTCTTACGGGGACTCAGCGGCCCTTTGCCCGCCGGCAGATTGCGGACTACATCGAGCGGATCGCGCAGGATCCCAGTCGCGTGCAATTCGGGGTTTTCCTGCAGAAGACTGATCAACTCATCGGGGACGTTGCCATCAAGGACATGGACAATTCTAGGAACTGCTGCGGGAGCTTCCGGATTGCCATCGACATCCAGTGGACGGGCCAGGGATATGGCACCGAGGCGATGAATCTAATGCTGGATTACGGATTCGGGATGTTGAATCTCCATGGCATTCAACTGGATGTCTACACCATCAATGAGCGGGCCATTCACGTCTACGAAAAGGCCGGGTTCAAAAAAGAAGGGGTGCTGCGCCAAGCCTGGCGCTTCGAGCACGGGTACTATGACGTGGTCATCATGTCGATGTTGGAGGATGAATACCGGGCCCGGAGGCTCTGAGATTCGGCTAGGATTCATCCGGCATTTCTGGTGTAAGCCGTCGGCGACAGAAAGGGTGGCATTTTTTCACATGGATATCACGAGGTTGACGGCCGGCCGTCAGACTGAGGTTTTTGCGTTGTTGAACCGGGAGACCGGCTTTACCGGCTTTCTAAGGAGTGATTTGCAACATGCCGGACTCGATTCCGATCAGGCGCGCGTGTATGGTGAACCAGGACAGGGGCCGGTCGAATCGATTTTGGTCGTCTACCCCCATCAGGCGGTCTACTATGCGCTCCGTCCCCGCGAGATCGCCGGCTATCTTCCCATTTTGCGGCAGGAAGGCGTATCGAAGCTGGTCGGCAAGACCGCCTTGATGGAAGCGTTTGCGTTTCATATCCCGTGGGTGCGGCGGACCGACAGCTGGGTGCAGGAACTGGCGTCACCCCCCGAACGGTTGTCCTCGTCCGAGATGGAAGTCCGGCGCCTGGCAACCCGCGCGGATGCGGAACAACTCTACGACCTCTTCATGGAGGTCGAGGAATACGGATTTACGGGCCACGATCGGACGCTGTATGTGGACACCCACGTCCGGATAGCGGACGAGGGGACAATACGCACCTATGGCGGATTCGTGCATGGCCGGCTGGTCTCCACCGCCGCGTATCTCAACGACCGCCCGAGCACAGCCATTGTTGTGGGCGTGGCCACGCCGCCCCGATGGCGCCGGCAGGGGTATGCGACAGCGGTGTTGCAGCGGCTCTGCCAGGACGCGCTGGCCGACGGTCAAGTACTGTACCTGTTCTATACCAATCCTGCGGCGGGATCGGTCTATCGGAAGCTCGGGTTCGGCAACGGCGGACCATGGACCATTCTCACATGGGACGGGGGATCCTGACAGTGCCGAGGTCCTTTTTAGTCTTGTTTGCGCCGGTGCGCGGCGACCCGCTCCCGCGTCGCGCAGCGAGGCGAACAGTACCGGCGTCCGCCGCCCTTACCTAAGTCTATGAAGGGGCGTCCGCAAGGCGGCGAGGCGCAGAGTCCTCCCGGCGGACGTTGCTTGTCACTCGTCAGAATGGCCAAGGCCATTGCGGATGACGCGATAAACCACTCGGCCCAGGGGGCATCGTCGCGCGCGTCGACATGCAAGTGCCACGCGGTGCCGTCATGGGCGGTCAGGCGCGGAGCGGTCGCGTACTGGGCCAGCAACCCGTTGATTTTCTGCACGGCGGACACCATGTCCGACGCCGCGAATACGGCATAGACAGTCCGGGCTGCCTCGCGCAGCGCCCAGACATCGCGCATTTCCAGGTCGGCACTCGGTTCTCCGAACGCCAACAACAGCTCGCGCGCACGCGCCAATAGGTCCCCCTCATCGTGCTGCTCGACAACCAGCAGGGCGGTGAGGGCCGCCGCCCGCTGGGCTGCGTGTGCAGCCGATCCCAAACGCCAATTTTCGTGATTGCTGGCCGTCATGAGTCTAATGTACCATAGGTAACGTGAAAAATATAAATATACGTTACGGAATCGGGCGATATCTCACGGGCGCTGTGCCCGCGCGGGTGAGTGACGAGATGACGCCGCAAACGGTCTTATTGCTCAGTCTGGCAGTATCCGGAAGCGTGGTGCTTGGGGCCGACACGCTGGCTGCACTCACCGTATCGGCTGCTGCCGGCGGCCCGCTGCTGGGAGCGGTCTTGGCTCGGGCTTCCAAACCCGGCCGAGTATTGGCGTGGGCTACGGGAACCTATGCCGTGGGGCTCGGGATCCTGATGATCTCGTTAGGGCGAGTGCCCCTGTGGCTATCTTTGGCCCTAGCCTTGGCGGCAGGCAGTCTCACGTCCATCATTTCCGGCGGCTGGTCATCCCGTCTGCCCGATGTGGTTCACGCCGACCGGTTGGGTCAGGCATCGGTGGTCGACGCTGCCACCTATTATATCGCCGGCCTCGCAGGCCCGGCGGGTGCCGGCCTGTTGGTTATCGCCTGGGGAGGTCTCGCGGTTGCGGTACTGCTGGCCGTGTTATTGCTGGTCACGGTCCCTGCGGCGTGGCAGATGCCGCCGGTTTCACGTGAGGGGGGCCGGTCCCGGGGAGTTCTGCGCGAGGCATGGTCGGGATTTCAGAGCATCGGTTCGTCCCGTTCCCTGCGGAGGGCGACGCTCGTGTCGGTCATGAGTTACGTGGGTTTCGGGATGACCGGAGTGATAGCCCCGCTTATCGGGCGGTCCGACTTCGGGCAGGCGGGCTTTGGCGGGCTGCTCTTGTCGGCAGTATCCCTCGGAGCTCTCATCGCCACGGCTCTCTATGCCCGGCGAACCGCCTTGATGAGCCCGGACTTTGTTGTGGGCCTGACCCCGCTCCTCATGGCCCTGGCGTTTCTCCTCCTGCTGGTGCCGTCCGGCACTGTCGCCTTGCTGGGTATGGTAGTGCTGGGACTCGCCGACGGGCCCCAGTTGGCGGCGCTCATCGCCGTGCGGCACCGCGAGTCGCAGGACGCGACCCGAAGCCAGGTCTTTATGACGGGATCGAGCCTGAAAATTGCCGCGGCATCCCTGGGCACGGCGGTGGCCGGGCATCTGGGGGCTTCGTCAACGCATTTGGCCCTGTTGGCAGCGTGTGCGGCCCAAGTGGCCGCCCTGCTGGTTTATATCGCCCTGTAGCCCGGCGGGGAGAAACCTTAGTCTAGAGAAGCGTCAATTCAGGACAAGCATTTGGTGTGGGTGGGCCGGTGCCCTATTATCTTGGCATCATGAGACAAAAGTCAGCTCTGGCGAGAGCGACAGCCGTTCTAGCGGCGGGGATGTTGCTTGGCGCGCCGCCAGTGGCACGCGCTGCGACAGCTAGCCATGTATCAGGATTTGTGGTGTTTTATGACAATGGGACCTCGGCTCGCGTATGGCACGCTCATGCTGCCGCGTATCAGGCCGTGTACTTTGACAGTGCCACCCTCGGGACGGGTGGGGCCGTCGAGGATGGCCTTTCCCCGAGCGCTTTGCGGTATGTGGCCCAGTATCACCTCGACGCCTATCTCGCCGTATCCAATTATGGGGCGGCGAATTGGAATCCCCAGGAGCTTCGCGTCTTGTTCGCACATCCTGCTGAGCAGCAGAAGCTGGTGCGGAACTTGGTTCGGATCATTCAGAATTCACCGCTGTGCGGGATTAACCTCGATTTTGAAGAGGTGGCTCCGCAGGACGCATCGGCTTACGTCCGATTTCTGGCCGCGGCGGGAAGGGCCCTGCACCGCGAGCACAAGCTGCTCACCGTCGACGTGCCGGCCATCACGCCGCTCGACACGTGGGACGGTGGATACCAGGACGCCGCCATCGCCAAGAACGTCGACCAGGTCCTGGTCATGACCTACGACTACTCCTATCAGGGAGGTCCCCCCGGTCCCATTGCCCCCATTTGGTGGGTTAAGCGGGCGGCCATTTATGCGGAGCATCGCATCCCGCTCCAGAAGCTGTCTCTCGGAATTCCGGTGTACAGTTATGACTGGTATGGCAACCGGAGTCCCGAACGATCGCTCAATCAAGTGGCGAGCCTCATCCGTCGATATCATGCCGAGCCCCAGTGGAATACTCAGGCGGAGGAGCCCTATTTTACCTACACGGATGCGTCCGGCCAGCATCACACCGTCTATTACGAGAACGCCCGCAGCATTGCCGCCAAACTGTCCCTGGCCCGGCAACTGCATATTCAAAACATCTTTACCTGGTATGTGGGTTCGGAGAACCTCCCGGTGTGGAATGTGCTCAAGCAATACCAGCCGTGACGATGCGGTGGCGGGATGGGTCTAGGATGGATCGGCCGTCGCGACTCGATGTTGTTCGAGGTCCTTAATCGGTCCAGAACCCAGGTAACCCGGAACGAATTCCGGCGGCAGCCCGCCTCCGTTGCTACTGGGCGGTTCGCAGCATCGGCCTTCTCCGGCACAGCATTCGGGCGTGCGACCTGGCTATTCTCTGTAGAAGTCTCCCGCGGTACTTCCAAGCCGCTTCCTTCCAAACCTTGGACTATGAACCAACATCTTCAAGTGTCATGAGCATGTCCTTCTGGGTACTCTACTGCACGTAACGGCAGGAAATGGCATTGTTGGCGACTGCCGGATGATTCACCACCCTATGAGCCGGGGGAGTGAACGCCGAGCGCAGATCGTGCAGCCCCAATTGGCCGTCGTCCAAAACGCTAAGGGGGAGCGAAACCATCAAACGCGCTCGGCGAATCAAGGTACGGCGGTTGACGATGATAGCCGGAATGGCATTGGCGGCCTGGGCCATCGTCCGGGTGGGCTCTTTCGGAATGGTGATGCAACGCTGGCATAACATTTCGGCGGTTACGCTGGGGACCACTGGCACCCTTTTAATGCTGGCCATCGGAGCTCGGGCGGCTCGTTTCTCCGCTCTTTTGGGGACACGTCGAACGGTATCGCTCTGGGGGTCCACAGCCGGCTATTCGCTGGCGTGTGTGCTGTTGCCAGGAGGGATTGGCGAACTAACGCTGCCGTTTTATTTAAAGCCATACGGGGTGACCGTGTCCGAAGCGTTGGCAGTCGCCGTAATAACCCGGTTAGCCGACATTTTTACCAGTGTAATTTTGGCCGTTCCGATGTTCTCTTCGCTGGCAGGGGCGTCGAAAACGGCCGTTCTTGCGGCAGGTGTCATCACCGCGACGCTCGTGACAGCCACGGTGGGGGTATGCCTATACCGGGAACCCGTATGGCGTCGGCTCAGAGCCCTAACACGGCGGCATTGGCAGCGGATCGCGGCGGTCTTGGTGCCTGCTATGGAAACTGTCAGGTCCTTATCGTGGAAAAAGTTCTTGCGTCTCGTCCTAAGCACGATAGTCTGGAAGCTTCTGAACGCGGTCATGTACTGGCAATTCGCACAAGCCCTGCACATGGGCATCCGATTTGCGCAAGTCTTCAATGCACTCATCCTATATTCTCTTCTCATGATTCTTCCGGTGCCCTCTCTGGCTGGATTCGGCACATCGGAGGCGGGTTGGATTGTCGCGTTGAGATCTCAGGGGACTGGGCTCTCGCAGGCTGCCTTGGCCGGTCTTACTTTTCATGTCGGAAACCTTCTTCTATTAGCGCTTCTCGGGGGTCTGCCCGTGTTCAGGCTTTTCCTGCGAGCGCAACCCCGTCCGGCACGCCGCGTACAGGCTGCCCACTTCGGAAAAAAACATCCAAGAAAGGGGGACGTGGGGTGAGAGGCGACAAAGCCGCGATGAAGACCCCCGTGGTTCCGGCACGGAGGCCGCACGCGCGACATGCAGCCCTGTGGGTAGGTTCGGCGTTAATCGTCTCCGCGGCGGTATTGGCTTGGCGCGTCATCGGCATCCTTCGCACCACCCCTCCTAGCTGGGTACTTTATCTCGGCGTTTTGCTAGCGGGGGGAAGCCTCTTGCGGTCTACGGTCCAACGATCGCATGCAACGTGGCACCGCGTTGGGGTTCTTACCGACTGGCTGGCTCTCGAACAATTTGAGCGAACCTACCTGCAGCCAGATTTGAGCGGAGTGACGGTCGTCATCCCAGCCTTTAACGAAGCGGCCACGCTGCGGCACACGTTGAGCGCCATTCCGAGCAGCGCGGGGGGATTGCCCATCCATGCTCTGGTGGTCAGCGATGGCAGCGACGACGACACCCCCCGCATCGCGTCGCAAGGCGGCGCCTATGTGTGCCATTCCCCCGTGCGGCGGGGGCAAGGGGCGGCATTGCGTTTAGGCTATCATCTCGCACAGCGGTATGGGTCCCACTATGTCGTAACCCTGGATGCGGATGGACAATACCTCCCTAGTGAAATTGAGGGCCTTTTGCAGCCGATTATGGACGGGGCGGCCGATTTCGTGCAGGGATCGCGCCGCCTCGGTGGCTACGAATTGGAGAGCCGCCTGCGTATTGCCGGGGTGTTCCTGTTTGGATGGCTCATCAGCGTGTTGACGCGGCATCCGATTACGGATTCGTCCAACGGGTTTCGCGCCATTCGTACGGATGTCCTAGGCCATTTGACGCTCAAGGAGGATCAGTATCATGCCTCGGAGTTGCTCATGGGGGCCATACTGAAGGGATATCGGGTGATCGAACGGCCCGTCACCATGTTGCGCAGACAAGCCGGGCAGACCAAAAAGGGCTGGTCCTTGCTTTATGGCATCCAGTATACGCGTGTCATCCTTGGAACGTGGTTGAGGGGCGGTTAGCGCGATGCCTGTACGCAGTCGACACGGGCCGATCATTGGGCTCATCGCCGTCGGCATTCTCATCTTTGTGGGCCCTTTGGCGGCGGGTCGCATTGGGCTATGGAACGACAATCTCATCCAAAATTTCCCCCTGCGGGTTTTGGTAGGACGCATTATGGACACGGGCCATTACCCGCTGTGGAATGCCTTTGACTGGTCCGGCACGCCATTGTTGGCGGGATTCAACGCCGGAGCCCTGTACCCGTTAACCCTGCTGTTCGCGGTCGTTCCCCCGGCCCTTGCCTGGTGTCTGGGCGAGGGGTTTACCTTTGTCTTGGGCGCGCTCGGACTGTATTGCTTCCTCAAGGGGGAAGGCGTGCAGCCGTGGTCGGCAGCCCTCGGGAGCACCGTTTGGACGATGAGCGGGGCTTTTAGCGGCCAGTGGGTCCATATTGCTACCGTCCAGGCCGCATCCTGGGTGCCGTGGGCGCTCGTGAGCGTCCAACGCATGGCGGCGGCGGCCGGGGTTTTTGACCTAGCTCGTGCCAGTGCCATCGGCGCCCTGGCGGGCGGGATGATTCTCTTGTCGGGCAGTCCGGAGATGGCGGTATACGGACTCATTCCGGTGCTGTGTTATGCCGGCGCCGCGATGCTCCACGCCGCACAGCGCGCGCGCATATTGGCTATGGCGTTATTGGCCGTTGCTGTCGCAGCGCTGATCGGAGCCGTGCAATGGCTGCCCGGCGTGGCTTTCATCGCCCATTCGCAAAGGGCTCAGTCGACGTTCGCCTTTTTTGATTCCTTCGCCATGCCGCCTTCGTTGACCACGTTGTTTGTTGTTCCCTATTTATTGGGCGGGTACGGTTATGGGATAGCCACCACCTCGTATTTCGGCCCGTCAAACCTTCCGGAAGTCAGCGGCTACCTGGGCCTATTGCCCCTGATGGCCTTCTTCGCCACCGTACCTGCCTGGTGGAGCAAGCATTCCATGGACAATTCCCGGGTATGGCATATCGTCGCCCTCGTTGGTCTCGTATTGGCGTGGGGCGGAAATACGCCGCTGGGTGCGCTCATGTACCACGTACCCGGTTACGGG
>JAJZBJ010000052.1 GCA_021798975.1 Bacillota bacterium
GTGCAGCCAAACCCTGCCGTTCTTGTGTTCGTTGTTGTCCATATGACCAAGCTACTCAATTCACGAGGTCCGGTCAAGTCTCCGGAAAAGCCGGTTTTGCCGCAATCTTCTCATGATGAGCCGGGTCCCTTTGGAGGCCTCTGACATATATCGATCATAGGTGGAGACTCCCCGAGAATGTCCATGGCTTGGGCCAGGATACCAGCATTACCAATAGAAATCGGGCCTGGATGGCCGCTTGGTTGACAGGAGCTCGGGCATATTCGTCGAATGACTTAGTGCTTGGACTTCTTGTGAGGTGACGACGCTTTGGTTTTGTCTCTGACAGATCAGTTTCGGCGCATACGCCGACTCAGGCACGAGGACGTGCCCGTACTTATGTCTTGGGATAATGACCCGGTCTTGTTTGAACTGACCGGGAAGAAATTTGCGCATGGCGACGAACAAGTCTGGTGGAATAATCTTATTCGCGACCGGTCGCGATTAGCCTTCGCGATTATCAACGACCAGGGCGGCCTTATCGGCGACGTGGAACTGCAGCAAATCCTCTGGAGAGCCCGCGAAGCTGAGGTTCGCATTTCAATCGGCGACAAAGGGTACTGGAATCAGGGCTTCGGCAGCGAAGCGCTGGAAGAGGCCATCTTTGCCGCCTTTCACTTGCTTTCGTTGGAGCGTGTGTACCTCCGAGTTCGGGTGGACAACGCGCGCGCCATTCGGAGCTACCAAAAGGTCGGATTCAGGGCGGTAGCGCGGCTTTCCGCAACTGGTCACTTAGCCGGACACACGGAACTGCAACTGATGGAAATTACCCGGGCCCGTTATGCCCCGGCGTCGGAGAGAGCCTGACGGCCGGCGGCGGGATGCACGGCTTGGCCGTACGAGGGCCATGTCGGGAACCAGTCAGTTCGGGCCCGCTGAAAGCTTTGGGAATCGGGAAAGGTGGTGACGGGCCAATATTGATAGTGGCGGGCAGCCGACAGCACCTGCGTAACGGCGGCAGCACCCTGAGGGCTTGGGAAGAGTATGTGAGACACTTGGGCGGCGGGTGTAGTGTTTAAGTACCAGAGCGCCAGATTCAAAGCCCTGAGAAAGTGAACGAGTTCGGCGTGCGGAGCTTCTCCGGCCACCACCACCTGGGGGATCGGGCCGGTGGAGGCGCCTAGCCATGCCAGTATGACCGTGCCAGAATCGATGGATTGCAATTCTGCCGCCTGCTGCAGGGACACCAGCGCCCACGGCAGGTGGTGGTCTTTCCACAGCGATTTCACCTGTGCGTAGGGCATGGTCGACCAACGGCTGACCGTCGCGTGGTGAGCTGTAAGGATTTTGACGGCGAGCGGTTCGACGGCGGCAACAGCCGGCGTGATAACCATGGGAAGGTGGTTGAGGGCGGCCAAGCGAAAGTGTGGATCGGGGATCGGAGACACGAGCACCACATCCGGCCGCATGCCTAGGTATCCGTCGATGGGCCACCCGCTGCCGGCCAGTTCGACCCTCAATTCAGCGTGATGAGCCACGTCATGGACGTTAAGATGTTCCTGGCGGAAAAAACCGAGCGTCTGGGCCACCTTGACGGGAGTGGCGGCCAGAGTTCCGGGTACACTGATATGGAGTGTGAGAACCGGATTGTGTCGGTGGGCGGACGGCGATGGAGTACGCTGGCCGCATCCTGTTAACGCCAGGGTTGCCGCCATAATGGCGGGGATCCAAAGAGAAAGTCGTTGGGGCACCGGTCCTGTCCTCCTTCGCTCGAGTGTATGATGGCGTGAGACAATTGAGACCGGTTTCCGACCGTGGATTGACAGGCGGAGGGGGTCCGATATAATTTAGATGCCATGTAATCGTGGGCTATCTCAGGAAGCGAGGGATATTGGAATGCAGGTTCAACCCTTGGGGGATCGGGTACTGGTTCAATTGGTGGAAGAGCAGCAACGGACGCAGAGCGGGATTTTTATCCCAGACACTGCCAAGGACAAACCGCAAACAGGTTTGGTAGTGGCTGTGGGCGACGGTGAAGATGTCAAAGTCAAGAGCGGTCAGCGCGTGCTGTTCGCCAAATTCGCCGGTACCGAAATCAAGATTGACAACGTGGAGCACTTGATTCTGTCGGCCGAGGACATTCTCGCTGTTGTTGAGTAACATAATTTTGTCATCGATATGGGCCTGAGATGGGAAGAAGCGTTGTGAGACTGGTACAGAGAACGGGCGGAAGATGAGAAGCCCGTCCAGCTCTCCGACGTGTGTGGACCCGGAGGCCTCTTGAGATCGTCCTTGGACGCGAATCAAGACGGGAGCGCCCGATATTGCGCTTAGAGGCCTCCCATGAGGCAAATTAAGGTGGTACCGCGAACTCCCGTTTCGCCCTTAGCGAAACGGGGGTTTTTGTATTTGAGCCATTTTGAGGAGGAGTCGTTGTGGAATTAAGTCCCCGCTACAATCCCGCGGAGGTTGAGGAAAAATGGTACCAGGAGTGGCGGGATCGCGGCTACTTCCAACCGTCGATGCGGGCAGACCGCCCCTCCTTCAGCATTGTTATGCCGCCTCCCAACGTGACCGGAGTCTTGCACCTGGGCCATGCCCTCAACACCACGTGGCAGGACGTGTTGATTCGGTTTCACCGTATGCGCCAGGACAATACCTTGTGGCTGCCGGGCACGGACCACGCCGGGATTTCCACCCAAGCCAAGGTGGATGAGCTGCTCCGAAGCCGCGGGCAAAACCGCCATGACCTGGGCCGGGACGCCTTCTTAGAGGAAGCTTGGCGCTGGAAGGAGCAGTACGGCGGGACCATTTTAGAGCAGATTGGAAAGCTCGGCGCCTCGGTGGACTGGAGCCGGCTGCGCTTTACCTTGGACGAAGGATTGTCTCGGGCGGTTAGCGAAGTGTTCGTACGGCTGTACGAAGAGGGATTGCTATACCGCGGGAACTACATCACCAACTGGTGCGTCTCCTGCCGCACCGCGCTCTCGGACATCGAGGTGGAGCACGAAGATGAGACGGGCCAGCTCACCTCCATCGCGTACTCCCTCATGTCCCAGGACGGCGAAATTGTGGTCGCAACCACCCGGCCGGAGACGCTCTTGGGCGACACTGCGGTGGCTGTCCATCCGGATGACCGGCGCTATCAACATCTCATTGGTCAGTTTGTGGAAGTGCCGCTCGTGAACCGCCGCATCCCCATCATCGCGGATACGTTTGTGGATCGGGAATTTGGCACCGGCGCCGTGAAGGTTACTCCAGCGCACGATCCCAACGACTTTCAGATGGGTAAGCGCCACGACTTAGAGGAAATCAAGGTCATTGATGAGGACGGCCGGATGACGGAGGCGGCCGGCGCCTATGCCGGCTTGACCCGCCAGGAGGCCCGCCAGACAGTGCTGAAGGACTTGGAGGCGCAGGGACGGATCCGCCACATAGAACCTATCACCCATGCGGTGGGACACTGTGAGCGGTGCGGCACCGTGATTGAGCCGTTGTTGTCGTTGCAGTGGTTTGTGCAGATCGCCCCGTTGGCCGAACCGGCCATCGAAGCCGTCAAGCGGGGCGTCATCCGCATTGTGCCCGAGCGGTTCGAGAAGATTTACATGAACTGGATGGAAAATGTGCGCGACTGGTGCGTATCCCGGCAGTTGTGGTGGGGCCACCGGATTCCCGCCTACTACTGCGATTGCGGCGAGATGGTGGTGTCGCGCACCGCGGTGGAGGCCTGTCCGCAATGCGGCGGGGCCATGCATCAGGATCCGGACGTGTTGGACACCTGGTTTTCGTCGGCGTTATGGCCGTTCTCGACACTCGGGTGGCCCGATGCGACGGAGGACTTGGCCCAGTTCTACCCAACTTCGGTGCTGAGTACAGGTTATGACATCATCTTTTTCTGGGTGGCGCGCATGATTATGCAGGGCCTCCACTTCACGGGAGAGAAGCCGTTCTCGACCGTGCTGCTGCACGGGCTGGTGCGCGACGCCAATGGCCAGAAGATGTCGAAGTCGAAGGGGAATGGGGTGGACCCCATCGATGTCATCGACAAATACGGCGCCGATGCGCTCCGCATCGCCTTGGTGCTGGGATCCGCGCCCGGCAACGATTACCGCTGGAGCTGGGAGCGCTTCGAATCCGGCAGCCACTTTGCCAACAAAGTCTATAATGCCATGCGCTTTGTGCTGATGAATCGGCCTGAAGGTTTCCATGCCTCCGAATCCATAAGCCAGCATCCGGCCGACCAGTGGATTTGGTCTCGGCTCAACGCAGCGATTGACGGCGTGACCGATGCGTTAACCCAATTCGAGTTCGGTCAAGCTGCACGGACCATCTATGATTTCTTCTGGGACGACTATTGTGACTGGTACATCGAAATGGCCAAGGTGCGCCTTAAGGGGCCCGAACGCGATGAGGCGCTCAGTACGCTCATTCAGGTGGCGGAACGCGCTTTGAAGCTTCTGCATCCATATATGCCCTTTCTGACCGAAGAGCTGTATCAGGCGTTAGGCGGCCACGGAAGCATCATGGTGTCCGAATGGCCCGTGCCAGAACCCGCCCGGGCGGACCAGGACGGGGCCTCGGTCATTGAATCGATGCAGCCGCTGGTGCGGGCGGGACGTAATTTGCGGGCCGAAGTGGGGCTGACACCGACCCAAAAAGCGGCATTCGTGGCGCTGGGGGATACTCCGGAGGTTGTGGATCGCTGGGAGAAGGCGCGCGCGGAAGCGGAGTTGTTAATGCGCGCGGAGCGGCTGGAGTTGCGCGCCAAGGATGGGAGCGCGCGTGTGGAGCGGGCGATCGCCGGCGTGACTTTGGGCGGGACCATCTATCTGCCTCTGGAAGGCTTGGTGGATGTCGAGCGGGAGATTGAGCGGGTCAAAAAGGCTCAGACAGAGGCCGAGATGGAACGTGAGAGACTCCAAAAGCGCCTCTCGGATACCCAATTTGTGTCACGCGCTCCGGCTGACGTGGTGGCCAAGGCCCGGGACAGTCTCGCGGAGCTGGAGGCTCGGATCGAGCGGCTCCATGAGCGCGAGGAGGCGCTTCGGTGAAGGAGGAATGGTGGCAGGGCCAAAGCCGGTTCGGCATGCGCCCGGGCCTAGAACGGATTGAGGCGTTGATGGAGCGGCTGGGACATCCGGAGCGCACCTATCCCGTCATTCACATCGCCGGGACCAACGGCAAAGGGTCTGTGGCCGCGATGGTCACCGACGCTCTCGTGTCCCAGGGTCTCAGGGTGGGGCTTAACACTTCGCCCGACCTGGGACACATCAACGAACGGGTCAGCATCAACCGAGTCCCATTAGAGGAGTCCCTCTGGGATCGGTTTGGTCAAGAGGTGGAAGACGCCGGGCGGGACCTCGTCGATGTCCCCACATTTTTTGAAGCCGTCACAGCTCTCGCCCTCTTGGCGTTTGAACGCGTAAAGGTCGATGTGGCCGTGGTCGAAGTGGGGTTGGGAGGGCGTTTGGACGCTACCAACGTGGTTCCGCCGCCCCTTCTGACCATTATCACCCCGATCGCTATGGACCATACAGACCGCCTGGGCCACACAATTGACGCTATCGCCGGCGAGAAGGCGGGGGTGCTGAAACCGGGCACTGAACTGGTCCTGGCTCGTCAAACCTTTCCCGAGGCGCGCACGCGCATTGTGGCCGAAGCGGCTAAGTGGTCGGTGCCGGTGTTCGAGCCGGAGGTCGAGGCCCGGATGACCGAATCGGGTCCGGCGCTGCGCACGCGGGATGGCCGCGGGGTGCACGTTCCCCTCCAAGGCGCGTATCAGACGGGCAATTTGGAGACGGCCTGGACAGCCATCGAGCGGTTGGCTCAGAGAGGGTATGTTCCGCGGCTGGATTTGGCGGTTGAGGCGCTCAGGACCGTACACTGGCCAGGACGGTTTCAGGTTGTGTCTGAGAATCCATTGATTGTTGTCGACGGGGCTCATAATTTGCATGGCATCGATGGAGTGGCCGCTACGCTGGCGCGTGCGCCCTGGAACCGCAAGCGCTGGCACCTGGTTTTTGGAGCTCTATCCGACAAGCCGGCCGAGGACATGCTGGACCGCATCGCCCCCATGGCGGCCGACATCCTACTGACGCGCGTGCCCGGCGAGCGCGGCCGCGACCTGTCGGATTTAGTTCCGCGGGTCGCTGCGAGCCACCGTGTGAAAGTGGTGGACGACCCTGCCGACGCCGTTCTGGAAGCCCAGAAGCTCCTTCGCGCACCGGAGGATGCCCTTCTTGTGGCTGGTTCGCTGTCGCTGTTGATGTATTTGAACCAACGCGGCATCTTTCAGTACCTGCCGGGACTTCGTGTCGACATGTGACGCAGAAAATTAGGATATGCTGTCACGGTTGGTAGAATTCAGCGATTGCCCGGGCCTTTGGTCGAATGGTATTCTGAACACGATCCATTTCTGCCCAGACCGCCGCGAGCGGTTTTTGGGGAAGCAGGGAGAAGAGGCAGCAGTGCGCAAAGGACGACAGGGTTTTGGGATGGCCATTGTTTACATTCTCATCGGGGGCGTTGTCGGCTCCGTGCTTGGCCGCCTGTTGGATCCCGTGTGGGCGCCTTTGGGCCGGACTTTGCTGTCGCTTGGGTCCCAGCCGGGCACCAGTTGGTCTGTGAACCTGGGCATCGTGGGACTGCAGGTGGGCGGGTGGATTCAGATGAACGTCGTTGGCGTGATTGGACTCATTTTGGGCCTGTTCTGGTATCAACGGCGGAGTTCGTAACATGGAACCGGTAATCTTGGCTTCGGCATCCCCTAGGCGCCGCCACTTGTTGACCCAGATGGGGCTGGAATTTGAGGTTGTTCCTGCCAACATTGACGAAACGCCGCGGCGCGATGAGCGTCCGGAGGTGCTGGTACGGCGCTTGGCTGTCGAGAAGGCACTGGTGGTCGCCCAGAGGTATCCCGATGGGCTCGTCATTGGGGCGGACACGGTGGTGGCACTGGGACGCGTCACGTTGGGCAAGCCGCATGATGCGGAACATGCGCGCGCCATGTTGCAAATGCTCAGCGGCAATCGTCATGAGATTTATACGGGGGTAGCCGTATGGTCCGGCGCCCGGCAGCGGGGCTATGCTGCGGTCAATGTGGCTCATGTGACCTTTCGGTCTTTGACACCGGCGGAAATTGATGACTACGTGGCGACAGGAGAACCCATGGACAAGGCAGGATCCTATGCCATTCAAGGTGGCGCAGGACGGTTTGTTGAGTCCTACGAGGGGAATCTGGAAGTCGTCATCGGACTGCCGCGAGACGTGGTCGAGCGGCTTATTGGGCGGTTAAGCAGGTCATAAAATGAGTGTTCGGGATTGGCCAAAGGACGAAAGGCCGCGGGAGCGGCTGTTGCGCCATGGATCTGGCGTACTGTCAGACGCAGAATTGCTGGCAGTGCTGTTGGGGACAGGCACGCAGGGGCAGACGGTGATGGAGCTCAGCCACGCCTTGCTGAAGGACGGGTGGGCCCGGTTGAGCCGGTGCACACCGCAGGAACTGATGCAGGTGCGGGGCCTGGGACAAGCTAAGGCGGCCACATTGTCAGCCGCGTTGGAGGTTGGCCATCGCATCGAGCAGGGGCTCTCATTACGGGTTACCGGCCCCCAAGATGCGGTGCGGCTCGTGTCCGATCTCAGGGACCGCGACCAGGAAGAATTTCGTGTGATTTTATTGAACACCAAAGGTTATGTGCTGGGCATCGAGACCGTGTTTCGAGGCGGTGTCGATCGGGTCGAAGTCTTTCCTCGAGAAGTCTTTCGGCCGGCCGTGGCGCGTTCCGCGACGTCGATTGTCGTCGTGCATAACCACCCCAGCGGGGACCCATCACCGAGCCGCCAAGACCGGGACTTGACCCGGCGATTGGAAGAGTGCGGTGATGTGATGGGCATTCCGGTGGTGGACCATCTGATTGTCGGACGGTCACGACACGCCAGCCTCCATCAAGGGCTGCTGACCGAATTAAGTTAGGGAGGAAATGATTTTGAAAGGACTCTTCGGTTCCTTCTCCAAGGATATGGGCATTGACCTCGGCACCGCTAACACGGTGGTGTTTGTACATGGCAAGGGCATTGTCCTGCAGGAGCCCTCGGTGGTCGCTATTGACCAGATGACGGGTGAACACATTGCCGTGGGGCAGGAAGCCAAACAGATGGTGGGCCGTACACCGGGAAACATTCGGGCCGTTCGTCCTCTGAAAGACGGGGTCATTGCCGACTTCGACACCACGCAGGCCATGCTGAAGTACTTCATCCGCAAGGCCACCACCAACATGCGCTTCATCCATCCGTTGGTCGTCGTGGGTGTTCCCTCGGGCGTCACCGGGGTTGAGGAGCGGGCCGTCAAGGATGCCGCGATTCAGGCCGGTGCCCGGGAGGCTTTGGTGATTGAAGAACCCATGGCCGCAGCCATTGGCGCGGGTCTGCCTGTGGCCGAGCCCACCGGAAACATGATTGTGGACATTGGCGGCGGTACCTGCGAAGTGGCGATTATCTCTCTGGACGGCATTGTGACAGCCCGGTCCATCCGTGTCGCCGGTGACGAAATGGACGAGGCCATCGTTAATCATATTAAGCGGACGTACAACATGATGATTGGTGAGCGCACCGCTGAAGAGGTTAAGATGACCATCGGTTCGGCTTACCCGCCCGACCACGAGGAAACCATGGACGTGCGTGGACGCGACCTGGTGACGGGATTGCCGAAGACCTTGAAAGTCAATTCCACGGAAATTCAGCGTGCCTTGTCCGACACCGTCAACAGTATCGTCGACGCGATTAAGGCCACGCTCGAAAAGTCCCCGCCGGAACTGGCTGCCGACATTATGGACCGCGGCATTGTGATGACTGGCGGAGGATCCCTGCTCCGTAATTTCGACAAATTGGTCAGCTCAGAGACGGGCATGCCGGTGCACATGGCGGAAGAACCCCTCTTGACCGTTGTGCGTGGGACAGGCATGGTGTTAGATGATCCGCATCACCTGGAAGCCCTGCGTCGTCGCAACCGCCATTAAACCGCCGCGGCGAGCCTGCCAGGCCGTCGTGGGTCTGGCAGGCAGGTTTTCAGGCATGAAAAGTATGGCTCAAAGGGAGAGGATTCGTGGTGGGCGGCTTTATATTCCGCTGGCGCCGCCCCATCATTATCGTTTTGGTGATAATGGTGGTGTCGCTCAGCCTGAGTTTTACGGCGCGCGTCCATAGCAAAGTGGTATCTCTCTCTAACCTGATTGGTACGGTAGTGTCGCCGGCTAGTGCCAGCCTCACATACTTGGGCAATAAAGTCGGCGCGGGTGTGGGTACCGTAGGGCAGCTTTTCACCCTGCAGCAAGAAAATGTCCAATTGAAACAGAAACTCCTCTTATACAACAGCATGAAATTGGAACTCTCCGAACTGGCTCAAGAGAACGACCAGCTTCGGGGCCTCTTGAACTTAAAGACCAGTGCATCTGGATGGCGGTTGGTGGGTGCTGCAGTGATTGCCCGCAACCCGGACACCTGGCTTCAAACCGTGGTGATTAACCGCGGTACCCGCGCCGGCGTCCATCCCGGCATGGCGGTCATTGTGCCCCAAGGGGTGGTCGGGCGTGTCGTCGCTGCGACCCCGGTATCCGCGACGGTCATGCTCATTCTGGATGCCAATTCAGGCGTAGGCGCTCAAGATGTGCGATCGCAGTCCGCCGGCATCGTCAACGGCCGCGACCCGATTAGCGAACAATTGACCTTTCAACTCTTCTCGCACCACCCGGATGTCCTGCCGGGGGATGCCGTCGTGACCTCAAGCTACAGCCAGTACTATCCGCCCGGCTTATTGATTGGCCAGGTGTCCAAAGTCACGCAGACAGCCTATGGGTTGACCGAGACCGCTACCGTAACCCCAGCGGTAAACTTCAACCAACTCGAGAATGTGATGGTGGTGCTCTCGCATCCCAGCGGGACGTCGCTTCCGCCCATCTATGGCGGAGGGGGACGCTAAATGTGGCAGTTTCGGATCCCAACATGGGTTGTGGTGTATCTGCTGGGCCTCTTGGCGCAAACCGCGCTGTTGCCGCAGATCTTCCCGATTGGCTATGTCCCAAACTTGGTGCTGCCCATCACGGTCATCATCGCCCTTTATGAGACACCGCGCCGAGGTCTGGCGGCCGGTTTAATCGGCGGCCTCATGCAGGACCTCTGGGCGGGTCGGCTGTGGGGGCTGAACGCTCTGACCTTTGCCTTGCTGGGATATGCGATTGCCCACTTGGAATCTCGCATCGCGCGGGACAATGTGTTTGTCCCCGGACTGCTGGCGGGACTTGCGCAGCTGTTGGTGGTGCCGTTCCAATGGGTCATCTTGCGGGCTTTTGGGTTTCCGTTCCCATGGAGCGAATTCATGCATCCCTTGCCAGTGTGGCTGCTGTTCAGCATGCTGGTGACCCCGGCAATTGGGGGCATTCTCGGATTCAAGCCGCGCCATGAAGTCGACAGGCGTTATGCGCGGGGCGCTCGATAGGGGATTCGGGTCAGGTTCAGCTGAGGCTGGACCTTTTTTTGTGTCACGGACCGCGGATCGCAGGCGGCGAATTTTCGACGACGATGCCGATTTTTGGAAACAAATTGTTAGCGATGCCGAAAGCCCTTGAGCAGGAGTTCCGCATTAAAGAGAGAACTTGTTAGAATGCTGACGTCATATGGGGGAGGCGCGCATGGAAAGAACAACCACGGACGAGGTGGAGACTCTCGGTGGAGGGGACAAGCCTCAGTCGAAGAAGCGGGTGCAATCCCGCAAGACCGGCCCGAAGGCGGCGTCCGACCGGGGGTTGTCGAAGCCGCACGTGTCCACTCCATTTGTTGAAAGATTGTTGGATCGGCACAGCGACTGGGACTTCGAGGAGGAGGCCCGGCGTCATCCGACACTGTTAATTCGGCGGACCCTGCGATCGGGCCAGCGGGTGCGCTTTTACGGAAACGTTGTGATTTTGGGCGATGTGAACCCGGGGGCCGAGATCACGGCCGGGGGCGACATTGTGGTGATGGGATGGCTTCGGGGATTGGCCCACGCGGGCGCCGAAGGCGACGATCAGGCCACGGTATCGGCTTTCCGGCTGAACCCCACGCAGCTCAGGATTGCCAACTTTATCGGCCGGGCGCCCGATCAGGGTGAGGCGGTCCTGCCAGACCTTCCGGAGTTTGCGGAAGTGCGTGATGGCCAGCTGGTCATCGACCGGTGGCAGCGGAGCGTTTTGACGGGAGCCGATTTTCAAGCGTAAAGCTCGAGCTGCGGCTGGGGTGAAGGATACACAAGGAGGAAGCTATCGATGGGTGAAGCCATTGTCATAACCTCGGGCAAAGGAGGGGTTGGCAAGACTACCACGACCGCCAATATTGGTGCCGGTTTGGCGCAGGCGGGACAAAAGGTGGCGTTGATTGACGCAGACATCGGTCTGCGCAACCTGGACGTGGTGATGGGGTTGGAGAACCGCATCGTGTACGACTTGGTCGACGTGGTCGAGGGATTTGCCAAACTCAAAACGGCGTTGATTAAAGACAAGCGCTTTGAGAACCTGTATCTCCTGCCGGCGGCGCAAACGCGGGACAAGACCGCGGTCAGCCCCGAACAGATGCGGGATCTGGTCGGCGAGATGAAGGAAGAGTTCGATTTCGTGCTGATTGACTGCCCCGCCGGTATTGAGCAGGGCTTCAAGAATGCTGTCGCCGGATCGGATAAGGCGGTGGTGGTCGCGACCCCGGAAGTATCCTCCGTTCGGGATGCTGACCGCATCATCGGATTGTTGGAAGCAGAGGAAAAGCACCACCCATCCTTGATTGTCAACCGCATTCGTCCTAGCATGGTTAAAAAGGGCGACATGATGGACATCAACGACATGATTGAAATCTTGGCGATTGAGTTGTTGGGCGTCGTTCCAGACGATGAGTTCATCGTGGTCTCGACCAACCGGGGCGAGCCTGCCGTCTTAAACCCCCAGTCGCGCGCGGGTGAGGCCTACCGCAACGTCACGCGCCGCCTCATGGGGGAAAACGTACCGTTTTTGAAACTGGAGGAAGAGAGCCAGGGCTTTATCGGCCGGCTGCGCAAAATGATGGGGATTAAAGGGTGAGTCGAGGAGGGGGAGCCATGTTTGACTTGTTCGCGCGGGTTTTCGGGCGGGACGACGCGAGCAAGGAAGTGGCCAAAGAACGTCTCCGTCTGGTGCTTGTGCATGACCGGGCCAGCTTGTCCCCGCAGGCATTGGAGAATCTCAAGAATGACTTGGTGAAAGTCATTTCTCAATATCTGGACATCGATGACCAAGGATTTCGCGTCGATTTTTCTCGCGATGAGGATGCCATGGCGTTGGTCGCCAATATCCCGATTCGCAAGAAGGTCAACCGGAATACTTTGTAAGTCGGGCCATCAAGGTCCACCTCGACCCGGTCCACGCCATCCGGTATACTGAATTCACTTCAGCATTAGGGGATATGATGTCGTGGGAAACCGTCGGTCCCGATTTCAAATTGATTACTTTACGGTTGTCTTGATGTATGTCTTGGCATCCGTTTCTATTGTTGTTTTGGCGAGCGCCACAAAATCCCTGGCTCCTTCCACCGATCCGCTGTACTTCGTGAAGCGGCAGATGATGTGGATTGGGCTGGGCACCGTGGTGCTCGTTGTCGTTAGCTGGATTGATTACGAGAAGTTCAAGAAGATGAGCCCCTATATTTATTGGGGGGCTGTGGGTCTCTTGGGCGTGGTACTGGTGCATGGACAGTCGGCCCTGGGCGCGCAGCGGTGGATTCAAGTGGGGCCGTTCCAGCTGCAACCTTCTGAGTTCGCCAAAATCGCCATCATTGTGACGTTGGCGGGACATTTGGACAAAAAGAAGAGCCTCAAGGGGTGGCGGGACATTATCTCCCCCCTGGTCCATGTCGGCATTCCCATGCTGGAGATCTTAAAACAGCCGGACTTAGGTACGACCTTGGTGTTTGTGGCCATCACGGTCGGCATGTTCTATATGGCGGGTGTGCCGTGGACCAAAATGCTGATCTTCCCGGCCGGTCTGTTCGCGATTGTTGCGTGGATCTATGTCCACTACCGATACGGCGTGAAGATTCCCATCATGCACAGCTACCAACTGAATCGGTTGACGATCTTTTTACATCCCAACAAGGACCCCTTGGTAGGCGGCTATAATGTCATTCAGTCCCGCATTGCGGTGGGAACAGGCGGACTCATGGGGGGAGGCGCCATTGGCGCGCAATCCAATCTGCTCGGGTTCTTGCCGGAATCGTACACTGACTTCATTTATGCGGCCATTGGCGAAGTCTTGGGTTTTGTCGGCTCCATGGCTATTCTGTTCGTTTACTTGGTGCTAATTGCCCGAGCTATTTACATCGCCTATCAGGCCAAAGATCGTTATGGAACGCTCTTAGCATCGGGCATGGCTTCTCTGCTTGCCTTCCACGTCATCGAAAGCGCCGGCATGGCCTCGGGAATTATGCCGGTAGCGGGCGTGCCGCTGCCGTTCATGAGTTACGGCGGTTCTGCATTTTTGGCAGACGCTGCTGGCATCGGAATCTTGCTGAACGTTTATGGGCGCCGGAAGGCGCAGAACTACAAGCCTGCCGTATCCCGCCAAGTGCCTATGCTATACTCGAACCAATCTGAGGAGCAGGAATCGGCGAGCGGGGGTAATTCCTCCCGCCTCTGATACCCGGCCTTCAAGGAATTCGTGTGAGACTTGCCAGCGTGGGGGGCAGGGATGGCGCATATTCGCGGGTTGGCAGCGGGGACTTGGCTCGTGCTCATGGCAGTGGCGGCCTTTAAAGTGCATCGGAACCACCGTCTGGCGGCGCTTATGCTGGCCAGTGCGGGGGTTTTTGCCTGGGGATGGACAAGCGGGTCGCCTGTCGCCTGGGGCTCTCTCGTATCGTGGATTTTTCTCGTCTGGCGCCGACCGGGAACCAAGCGGTTCGAGACCCCTCTGCTGGCGTTGGGCGTGTTGGTGGGCGCGGCAGCGTATTGGCGCGGGCCGGGGGTTATCTTGGGCGCCGTGCTGGGCTTCGCCACGGGCTATGTCCTCCTCTATCGTGCTCCGGCGTCTATTCCTTCCGCCGGACGGATCATGCCCCATCGTACGCATGTGCTGGTCTGCAGCGGATCCGCATGCCAAAGACGGGGGGCCGATTGGATCCAGCGCGGGCTGGCAGAGCCGGGCATCGGGCCGGACGGGGTCCGGGTGACTCCGGCGCACTGCTTGGGCGCATGCCAGGATGCGCCGGTTCTGCTGGTGGAACCGTGGGGCCGCTTGATGCGGCGCGTGCGCCTCAAGGACTTAGCGGGGTTGAGTGAATGGGGAGGCAGCCATGAAGACTGACGGGATTATTCTCTTGGCGGTGGATTTAGCGCTGCTCTTAGCCCTGTTCGTGCTCTTGGCCAAAATCCAGGCCCGTTTGGAACGGATTGAGCGGCGGTTGACCCGCACGCCGCGGCGTCCCTCGCAAAAAAAGACAACGGCCAAAAAGGAATAAATGGGCCGGTGGCGAAGATGTGGCCATGAAGGAGCCGAGCCGGATGCGAAATGTGTTAGTGACAGGAGCAACAGGATTTTTGGGCCGCGAGGTGTCGTCGCGCTTGATGCGGATGGGATACCGGGTGGTGGGCCTAACCCGCGATATCCCAGACGACTTAGCGGTGGTGCCGTGGGTGGGCGACCTGTTGAGCGACGAGCCGTTCCAAGGGCCGGACCTGCAGTTTGACGCCGTCATCCATTGCGCGGGGCATCATCCTGGGGAGACCGAAGAGGTCGAGCCGCTCCATGAAGAAGGCACGCGCCGCATCGTCGAGGAAGCGCAGCGGCGAAACATCACCCGGTTTATCTACATCAGCGCTATGGGGGCTGGATTTCACGCCCCGACGCGATTTCAACGCAGCAAATGGGTTGCCGAGCAGATTGTCGTCAATTCCGGATTGGAGTACACGATTCTTCGTCCACATCTGATGTTTGGGCAGGGGTCGGAGACGTTCAAGCGCCTGGAGGGGGCCGCCAATCGACCCTGGGCGGTCTTGCCGGAGTCAAAACCGCTGATTCAGCCGGTATACGTGGGCGACGTGGCTGAAATCGCCTTGCGGTCCTTGTGGCTGGACCGGACTGTCGGGCAGATTTATGATTTGGGCGGTCCGCAGAGCATGAAGCTCGAAGATGTGGTCCGGCACATTGCCCGCGACATCCACTTGTTCCGCATTTTGACGCTTCGAATACCCAAGCGCTATGCGTACTATGTGCTAAACCGTGTCGGCCGGGTGGGGCCGATTTTGAGCGGTGAGGAGTGGGGATTTCTGCAGCACGAGGTAACCCGCCAGGACTCGCGCTGGCTCATTGATTACGGTCTTCTGCCGCATTCCTTAGCGATTTATTATTCCCCTCTCACATAACCCGTAGGACATGTTCCCGCCACTCTCCGCATACATTCTGGCGGAGGGATAACATGGCCAATTCGGAATTGCATTGGGAATCACGCCCAGAAATCGGCCAGGCACCGGAACCTTCGTTCCGGTGGGTGCGATGGGTCATTGCCGGCCTCATTTTACTGACTTTGGCGTTTACCAGCCACACGAAAGGCCGCTTCGCAAGCCTCCTTATGGCCCAAACCCGCCACTGGATGACGTCGAGCACCCATCTGGCGGGACTGCATATCCAGACACCCAGTCTTTGGCGAAATCTCACCCGGGGTTCGGCGCAGACAGGGGGCAGCGCGCGTCCTGTGGGCTGGCTGGCCCCGCTTGCGCACGCACGTGTCGCGGAGAGCTTCGGCTGGCATGGTCAGGGGGCACAAGCGCAGTTCAACCCGGCGGTGGTGTTGTCGGTAGCCCGCCACACCCCGGTTCAGCTGGGGGCGGGGGGGCGCGTGACCCGGGCTTCCGGAGGGGTTATCGCTGTTCAGAGTGCCAATCACACGCTTGTCACGATAAAGCCCCTCCAGCACCTGTTAGTCAAACCCGGACAGGCAATCCAAGCGACCACCGTCTTAGGGCAGACCGGGTCCGCCCGAGTGTCTTTCGAGGTCGAGCGCCAAGGCTATCCGGTCAATCCTTTGGCGTCGGCATTGTACGGAACACGGTGGCTTGGCCATTCGTGATGTCCAGTCGAGGGAGTCTGTGGCGCCGCATCCGGATTAATCCGCTGTTCCTCCTGGTCTTGGGGGTCTATTGGCTTTCGGGCAGCGGGCGCCAGATGCTCATTGCCTTTTTGGCGGTGACGCTCCATGAACTCGCGCATGCGGTGGTGGCGGATCTCTACGGGCTAGAGATTGAGCGCATTGAGCTATGGCCGTTTGGAGGGATGGCCCGTATCCAAGGACTCGACTCCCAAGACCCGTATATCGAGACCATGGTGGCAGTGGCTGGGCCCCTGTCCAGTTTCTTTTGTGCGGCTTTCGCATGGGCCTTCGATCGGGTCTTGCCGTTTAATCCCCAGTACGTGACGCTATTTATCGAATCTAGTCTGGCGATCGGAGCTGTCAATCTGTTGCCGGCAGCGCCACTGGACGGAGGGCGTCTGGCGCGGGGATATCTCGCCCGTCAGGTGGGCTATGTGGAGGCCGAGCGCCGCGTTCAGGAGGCGGGACTGTGGTTGGCGCGGCTTCTATTTGCAGCCACTATGGCGCTCATGGTGGCCGGACGACTGGAACTGGGGCTAGGCATTTTCGCCGGATTTCTCTATTGGGGGGCGCTTCGGTCCCCGCGCCACGCACCATATTGGGTGGTACGGGACCTCGGTCAGCGCATCTTGGGGTTTCAAAGACGCCCTATCTGGGCTGTGGACGACTTTGCCGTGCGCGCCGACACGTCGGTGGGGGACGTCATTCGCGTCATGCGCCCGCGCAAATACCACCGTGTCGTGGTGCTGGATGACAAGATGCAGCGATTGGGCATCCTATATGAGGAGGCGCTGCTGAGGGAGTTGCAACGGGGCGGTCCCCACACGCCGGTCGGGGAATTGGCCGAGAGGCCGCCGGGGCTCGATTGAGGCGGAAGGTGCGCGTGGCGGCCCCAAAAGTTTTGAAATTTTAGAGAACCCGGCAGGAAAGCACCAAAACTCCTGGCCTCGACAAAGGAAATCGCGGTCGATGCGGCGAATGGAATAATCGCCTGAAAATTTTTCGTTGACATGTCGGGTTTGACTACATTTGAGGAAGGGGTTTCATATGCCACGGCGCAAGCGTCGCCGTTGGGGGATTTTGCCAGCTTTGACAGCTGACACGGCGGAGGATGGAGCCGGCGAAAAATCCCTGGGGGACGCGGAAGCGGAAAGCGCCCCCAAAGAGCCGGAACCAAAAGTTTTTAAGGAACTTTTAATCAATTACGGACCGCATGAGAGTCGTTTGGCGATCATGGAAGACGGACAACTGGTCGAGTTCTATATCACACACGAAGACGAAGACCAGGCTGCCGGAAACATTTACAAAGGGCGGGTCGAGAACGTGTTGCCTGGGATGCGGGCAGCGTTTGTCAACCTGGGGTTGGAAAAGAACGCCTTTTTGTATGTGGACGACGCCCATGCTGAAGACCGAGATCGAAAGAAGTCCCGGGCTATTCAGGATGTGCTCAAGGTTGGACAAGAAGTGGTGGTGCAGATCGCCAAAGAGCCGATCGGCAACAAAGGGGCCCGCGTCACCACCGATATCAGCCTGCCGGGCCGGTTTCTGGTGCTGACCCCCTATTCCGAGACGGTGGGTGTCTCCCGGCGCATCGACAGCGAGCGAGAGCGCGATCGGCTCCGGGAAATGGCTGAAAAGATGCGGCCCAAAGGGATGGGACTGATCGTCCGCACGGTGGCCGAAGGCACCTCGCAACGTGCACTGATGCGCGACTTGGCGTACCTGAGGCGGGTGTGGTCGCGCGTCCGCCACAAGAGCCGGACGTCGAAGGCGCCTTCCATGTTGCACCGCGAGGCGGGGCTCATTGCCCGCAGCCTGCGCGATCACTTGGACGAGTCGGTCGATCGTTTTATCATCGACGACCCGCACGCCTTTATGAAGGCGCGCGAGTTGGCGCAGTCGCTGTCACCGGGGCTCAAAAACCGAATTGAGCTGTATCAAGGGGCTGTGCCGCTCTTTGAAGCGCGCGGCATCGAGGCCGAGCTGGACCGAGCGCTGAAGCGGCGGGTATGGCTGAAGTGCGGAGGCTACCTGGTCATTGATGAGACCGAGGCCCTCACGGTAATTGATGTCAATACCGGAAAAAATGTGGGGACGACCGACCTTTCTGATACGGTGCTGGCCACCAACAAGGAGGCGGCGGTGGAGATTGCCCGGCAGCTGCGGCTGCGCGATATCAGCGGGATTGTCGTTGTCGACTTCATTGACATGGAGAACGAGGCGGATCAGACCGACGTCATCAAGACCTTCCAGAAAGCGCTCCGGGACGACCGCACGCGGGTGACCGTGCTGGGACTGACCCGGCTGGGACTGTTGGAGATGACGCGCAAGAAGGTACGGGAGTCGCTCTTGAACCAGATGACGCGGGTGTGCCCTGTGTGTGAGGGGCGCGGCCATGTACTATCGGAGGATGTGGTGGCGCGCCGCGTGCGGTACCGGATTATGGAGAAGTTCCGGGAGACCGATGCCGAGGCTGTGCTGGTCGAGACACATCCGTTGGTGGCGGCCCACTTGATTGGCCCCGGCGGCAGCAATTTGCGCCTCTTGGAGCATGAGACGGGGCGCTCGGTGTTTGTGCGCGGTGTCGATGCGGTCGACATGAATCACGCGGATTTTGTGGCTGTGGGACACCGGTCCGAAGTCGAACGTCAGGCGTTGCCGGTTCACGATGGTGACCGGCTGGAGATCGACATCGAAGAGCGCCACGCCACAAACCCCAAGGATGGCATCAGCCGTTTGTCCGGCTATGTCATCGATATTGAGAACGGCGGCCTCCATGTCGGTGAACGGGTGACCGTAGAGATTGTGCGGGCTCTCAGGACGTTTGCCACGGCCCGGATTCTGCCGGCCGAAGCGCAATTGGCGGCTCGTGAGTCAGAGGCCCAAAAAGGCTGATCCAAACTGTTCGCAAATTGACAAGAGATGCGGATTGTGATAACATGCATTGGACTAACGGTACCTCAGGATGAGGAGGACTTTCTTGTGTATGCAGTGATGGAGACCGGGG
>JAJZBJ010000053.1 GCA_021798975.1 Bacillota bacterium
ACTGCCACGCACATTATTTGTCGCCGGCGGTGAAGACGGCGGTGCGGGAGGGGCGGTGGCCAGGGCAGATTGCCTATGACGCGGCCTCGGACACCTTTCGGTTCCCCACATTCCGCTCGCGGCCGACGCCGCCCGGCATGTTGGACGCGGATCACCGCATCCGCCACCTCGACGAGATTGGGGTCGACCGGCAAATTCTATCCACATGGATTGATATGTTCGGGCCCGACCTGGAGGTGGAGACGGCGGTCGACTATCACCACCAGGTGAATGAAGGGATGGCGGACGCGGTTTCCCGTCATCCGGATCGTTTGCACTTTCTCGCCAGTGTACCCTTGCCGTACGGAGAGAGCGCCGCGCGAGAACTCCGGCAGGCTGTCGCCGATCTGGGCGCGGTGGGGGCGATGATTGGGACCAATATCGGAGGGCTGGGACTCGACGATCCGAACTTTGCCCCGTTTTGGGCGGAGGCAGAGCGATTGGACGTTCCGGTCATGCTGCATCCGGTGCACGTAGCCGCCGCCGCGTCCTTGCCGCGCTACTATCTCGCGAACCTCTTAGGCTATCCGTTCGACACAACCATCGCGGCCAGTCAGCTTATCTTGGGCGGGGTACTGGATCGTTTTCCGGCCCTTCGGATTGTCTTGCTGCATGGCGGAGGATACCTGCCGTACGCCATTGGCAGACTGGATCATGGGTATCAGGTCCGACCGGAATGCCGGGGCTCCGCCAACCCCCCGTCGGCGTATTTGCATCGGTTCGTTTATGATCACTTGGTGTATGACCGAACGCTGTTGACCAGTCTCAGCGGGTGGGTGGGGCCGGACCGACTGGTATTGGGTACCGATTATCCGTTCGACATGGAGCCTCCCGATGTGTTGGGTCTAGCCCAGGCCGGTCTGGGCCAGAACGCCGGGAATCGGTTAGGGACTAATGCGGCGCGGATTTTTGGCCTCGAAAACCGGGCGCGATGAGCATGAAGCGCCGTCCCGTGCCTTTTATCATCGGGTTGACGCTGGTGGCTGGCGGCTTGGATGCTTTGGGGTATTTCCGCCTCGGGCACGTATTTGTGGCCAACATGACTGGCAATCTGGTGCTGTTGGCCGTCGCCTTGGCTCGTGGTCACGCCGATCAGGCGATGCGTTCCCTGTGGGCCTTAGCAGGCTTTATGGCGGGCGCTATGGGCGGTTCAGTCATGGCGCAGTCCCGGCGTGTACGCGGCCTCATCGTGGCAGAAGCCGTGTCTCTAGCCGTGATGGGGGCCTTCTTCTGGCAGGGCGCTCCGCCCCCGCCGTGGGTTCCTTGGACCATTGCCGCCGGCGGTTTTGCGATGGGGCTACAGAGCCGTCTGGCACGCCTGGTCAACGTGGGGGGAACCACCACGACCGTGATCACCAGTACCCTCACGCAGATGATGGACGACATCCAGCATCTTTGGAGAAAGTTGCCGACGCCGCCGGGGTTCAGTGCCCGGGTCGCCGTGTTCCTCGCCTATGCGGTGGGCGCTATGCTTTCGGCGTTAGGGCGCCATGACCCCTTGTGGGTCCTGACGGCGGCGCTGTTGCTGTGTGTTTCGCTATTGGGGCTGGGGATGCCCCTTCGCGATGATTCGGACAGGAGTTCCGGGAGCCGCTATTTAATGTAAGCGAGTGCGGTTCCCAGAGCGAGAAACCCGCCGAACAGGACCAGGTGCGAAGGGTGTATGTTGCCCATCGTCCGCCCATTCCATATCCGCGATCCCAGAGATAGGGCAGCCATTGCCCTGACGCCGGATGGTGCCCATGCCTACGCGGCCAGCAATCCTGTCTCAGTCATCGACGTAGAGTCCAACGCGGATGGCGACCGTTCCCGTGGGTGCCGTCGCGATCGCGTTGACTCCGGACGATCTCCGGGCCTATAGGGTATGTGCCTTGACCACCCATGACCACGCAGGCGGCCTGCCGCTGCAGGTTGGGTACGAGGGGAGAGAGGACTGACATCCATGCACAACGCACGCGGCGGTTGCCGTCGTCTTGGGCGTCCTTCGTCTGTTGCCATGCTGTCGACATGGGATCTGGACGCTCATAATTTTCGCGCGCTTATCACCATTGAACGCGGCCATCCACCGGCCGTGAGCCGGAAGAGTCTAGTTTTCTGCGGGGCCCGGCTATCCGACTTCCATGGGTTGGTGGTGACCATGGAGCCGGAATCCAACCGATTTCTCCTGTGGGATGTCGATGATGCCCTGACCGAGGGGTACGGCACGCGTTTTCTTGCCCAGCATGGCGGACGAATCTGGGTTACGAAATTTACCACCCAGCTTAAAATGGTCGACATGGCGGCCCATTCCCAACTGACGTGGAATCTTGGGGTCACCCCAGGGGGTCTGGTGAGCAGGCGAGACGGCTCTGTCATGATGCCGTCGGGCGGATCCCCAACCGGCGCCATCCATCGCCTGAAGCCTGCGAGCGGACGGTTGACAACGTGGACTCTGCCGACGGAGCCGGTACCTTGTAGCGGCGTGGCGAGTCGCGATGGCGCCCTCTTCTTCGCGGAACGGCGCACAAGCCGGATTGCCCGGTTGGACGTCGAAGACAACCGACTGGTAGAGTGGCAGCTTCCCAGCGGTTCCAATCCCCAGATTATCTCCTGAGACCGTTTTGGGTGTATTTGGTTTTCGGATGCCAATTTCAACCATCGCATCGGCCGGCTGAATCCTTTCCGGAATACGGTCGTGTTTTTCGTGAAAGAAGGAGTGGTGACGTTTTCTGTGCGGCCCGTGGGCCGCTGGCGATCTCCGCGTCAGGTGGCAGCGGCAGATCTGGCCGGCTATCTTGACCTATTGCGCCCCCCGCGAACGGAAGAGGTGCCGGTACGCACTAAGACGACCCGGCTGGCGCACCTCACCCGCCATCTCGAAGGGCAACGGTCGCGCGTGCGAGTCTCGGAGGTGGTGATTTTGCCTGCGCGCGCCATGGTGGAAGGCATCGATCCACCACATCTAATCCGATTTCCTACGCCCGTGGTGGCCCCTATCGACCTAACCAGATTCGGCAGATCGATTTATGCCACAGCCGGCGGCTTTAACGAACGGCAAGGACTGTCTCAGGTCTTGCGGCTGACCCGGAACTTGACCGTACCATGCTTGCTGGGGCGCCGGTGGCCGAACGTATGGCCGTGACCCGGCGGTGTTCAGGGGCCCGATTTATGGCAAATATCGCGCTGCAGCTGATATGATTCCACGGGGGACGCGTCTGAGATGGATCGGGCCGTGTGCCTAAAACTCTTAACGAACGATTGACCCTGCCTTTGTGCAGGGGATGGTGGATCTCTTGAATGACGCCTGGCATGAAAACGTGCAATGGGCTGTTCATGGGGCCGCCGGCCTTCTGTTTGCCGGACCGATGATCGGCGCTAGGGGATGTGAAGCGCGATCGATCGATCAGGTTTAGGCCGAGGAGACAATGAGGCGGTCATTGGGCGAATCGCTGGACGGTATGATCCGGCAAGATGATAAAATTTGAAAGATTACGGATTTAAGGCGGAACATGCTGGGGCGTTCCGCTCAGATTTAGATGCCAATGCCCGAGATTGGCGGTGTGAGGCGGATCCAGCAGATCGAGAAGACCGCAAAGAACACAGGCGCTCGGACAACGATTCCAGGTTTTTCTAAGTAACCCAGGACGAGCGATTAGCGTTTAACATGTAAGAAAACGCGCGTCCGGTTGCGACGTACTATTTTGCGCAGGAAGGTCCACACAGCCAATGCCTAGACCCCTTGGAAGTAAGGCCGTATACATGCCCGGTTTGGACGGCCTGCGGGCGCTTGCCGTCTTTGCCGTGATATTCTACCACCTCGGTATCGGGTGGGCCCCCGGAGGCCTGCTCGGAGTCGGTGTGTTCTTCACCTTGTCCGGCTACCTGATTACCGATCTCCTGTTGAGCCAGATGCAGAATCACGGGCGCATCTTGTTTGGAGATTTCTATTTCCGTCGTGCGAAGCGTCTCCTGCCGGCCTTGTACGTGATGCTGGCGTTGGTTTTGTTCTACATCACGCTTTTTCAGCGCGACTTGCTGTCCTCCTTACCGGGGGATGTGATTGCTGCCGTCCTCTACGTGAGCAACTGGTGGTACATCTATCATCACGTCTCGTACTTCCAATCTTTCATCCCTTCGCCCTTCACGAACCTCTGGTCGCTGGCGGTGGAGGAGCAGTTTTACTTAATTTGGCCGTTAGTTCTCATCGTGTTTGCGAAGCTTGTGCGTTCCACCACGGCGCGGGTGGTGATTACGCTGGCTTTGGCTGCGGCATCGGCTGTGGCCATGGGACTGACGTATCATCCCGGCACCGTTCCCAATTTGGTGTATTATGGCACCGACACGCGGGCGTTTGCCCTGTTGATCGGAGCCGCTTTAGCCTTTGTGTGGCCGAGCGCCAAACTGCCCGAGGTCGCGCCGGCTGTACGTGACGCCATTGCCGTACTGGGCTTTGCAGGGCTGGCGCTGTTTGTGTGGATGGTGCTGTACACCAACGAGTACCAAACCTTTATGTACCGCGGAGGCATGGTTATCCTCGCTGTCGGTACGATGTTTTTGGTCCAGTCCCTCACCATGCCAACCAGTCTTTTGTCCACCATCTTGGGAGCCCGGCCGTTGCGGTGGTTAGGCGTCCGGTCGTACGCCATGTATCTCTGGCATTACCCCATCATTGCCCTATCGTCTTCGCTTCTCGTTCGGCTGCACAACAACCACCTCATCTATGATGGCATCATCATGGTGGCCACGGTGGCGGTCTCCGCTCTCTCGTGGGTGCTGGTCGAAGATCCAATACGGCGGATCCGATTGCAACCGAAACGCGGACGGCACCATAACGTTGCCGTGCGGGAAAGGGCGCTATAGATGCGGAAGACTCTTTTGGCCGTCGTTGGCGTCATCGCGTTGGGGGTTGTCGGGGTGGATGTCGCTGGGCTCGCCGGCGCGTTCGGCTATCCCAAGTACGATGCTGGTGCCGCGAGCATTCCATCCAGCACTGCTGCGTCGACCACGGGGACGCCGGGATCGTCGGGGACACCGTCCAGCAGCGCGCCGCCGTCCAGCTCTGTGCCCAGTTCGCCGGCCTCGTCCAGTTCATCCCGGCCATCGCAATCATCGGGCCACCCGGGCAGTCCGGCCACGTCCGTGTTTTCGATTCCGCCGGCCATTCCTGTACCGCCGGGTGCGATCCCGACCGCTCCGATCGGCAACGGGGCGGACGTGACCACCATTGGGGACTCGGTGATGGTGGATGCCCAACCGTATCTGGAGCAGTTGCTGCCGGGCATTGTTGTTGACGGAAAGGTGAGCCGCCAACTGCTCCAGACGCCTCCAGTGGTGTCTCAGCTTAAGGCGGCAGGGCAGATGCACCGATACGTGGTCATCGAGCTGGGAACCAACGGGCCCTTTACCGCCTCACAACTGAAAAGTTTGATGCACCAAATTGGACCGCAACACGGCTTTGTCCTGGTCAATACGTCCGACCCGCTCTCTTGGGAACAGGCGGCAAATCAAGTGATTGATGACGTGGCAGCGTCCTATCCCCATACCGTGCTGGTCAACTGGTACCAAGCGGCACAGGCCATACCGCAAGACTTCTATTCCGACCATGTGCATCTGATGCCGGCTGGAGCCAAGTACTACGCGACCCTTATTGCAAAGGCCGTTTTGAAACTTCAAAAGGAATATCCGCCGCCGGGGCATTGACGGCCTTAAGGCGGCTCCGAAAGGGTTGGGACGGCGTCCGGCGACGGCCTGCGCCGGGGGCGCGTGCGCGCATTCTAAGCATTGCTTGGAGCGGCGGGATCGGTGCGCCCGGCGCAATCACCGCCGCGTCCCAAACAGGAGCATTCCGTCCTCCCGTCCTCGGCATTCCGTCAGGCGGTTTTCCCAGGCATGCCGGAAAATATTCATAGAGAATGCTCAGAACATTTGCTAGACTCTTCGTTGTGATAATGTCCAACGAACGAGCTTGCGCCTCGAACCATTCGACGAAGTTGAGGGTGCTCCCCCACTCCGACGGGTTACGGACCGCCGGATGTGGGGGCTCCTTGTTCGGGACGGCTGGAAGCGTATGGGGGGGAATGACGCATGCCACGGCGCTGGTATATGGATAACGACACCCGGGACTCCGGGAGTCCCGAGTTCGATGTCTTACGGACCCGGGCCCGGGATTTGCTCAATGCCGAGGACTGGGATTCCTTGCACCGAATGCGGGCCGAATTGGCGGATGATACGGTACTCTGGGGGGACCTTTGGGGACCGGTGGCCGCAGTGGCCGCCCGCCAGGTCGGGGACCCGTCCGCCCTTCCACTGTTGAAGAGCCTCGTGGAGAGCGGCTTCCGCCAACCGGAAATTTTGGGCGATCTACTGGAGCGCTCCTTCGGCAACGACCCCGGTTGGGCAGCCCTTCTCTCCCAGATGCAGGAAGGCCCTGGTCCGGCTGCGATCACACTGGTCGACTGGCCCGTGCAACGACCCACAGGCCCACTGAGGCTTTTTGCCCTGCCTGATCGGGCCGAGGAGCTGCGCTCCCTTCTCCCCGTCCCGAGCCAATCGGCCTGGGAGACGACCTGCGCCTTGCTTCAGTGGATCACGTTTCGCTGCCAGCATGCGAACGCACATATGGAAGCTGATGACGCGGTGGAATGTCTCCATCGCGTCGATCAGGGGCACCGGTATGCCCGTGTGGAGTACAGCCTGGTGCTCAGTCAGGCGTTAAACGCTGTGGGTATTCCGGCCCGCCGGGTCTCCCTCCGCCAACGAGACTACCACGTGGGGCTGGGCCGGGGGCATGTGGCAGCGGAGGCTTGGATCGATGATTTGGCGCGCTGGGTGCTGCTCGATGGACAGAACGGAATGTACTGGGTGGGCGCAGACGGCCTCCCCTTGGCGACCGTGGACCTCCAGCGGATCGCGCTCGACGGAAGCCCCCGTCCCTCATTTTTTACCTATCGGGACGGCATGAGCGACAGCGACGGGGACTTTTGGTTCACCTACTTTGCTCATGCCACCAGTACGTCTGGCACATGGTCCCCGCGGCCGTTCTCGCTGCCCTTTCAGCGCAGGGGGATTGTGACGTCACGGAGGCTTGAACAAGATCCCGCGGCGCTCTATCCCGATCTTACGGAAATTGGCGTCGAGACCGCCCTGTGGGAAGACCGATCCGCCCTCATACTGGCCACCAACCACCCCTACACCACCGGATTTCTGGCAGATGCCCAGCCTCTTGACGGGGACCTCTACCCGTTGGACCTGCGGACAGGGGAGCACCAGGTTGCACTCGCGGTGGCCACGCCGTATGGCAGCCTTCCAGCAAAGACTCTGCGCTGCCGGGTCAACGTATAGTGGGCGGGGCCTGCAGTTTCATGCGTCAGAGGATGTTGTTCCGCGACAGGACGGCGCGCCTTGATACCCAGGCGCGATGCGCGCTTCGGCGGCGAAGGACGCCAAGAGGATGATGCGTCAGAGACTGCTTACCTACGCCACCGTCAGTTTCGCTATAGCGGCTATCGTCTTGGGCCTATGGGACATGCTGGACCCGTCGATTCGGCTCGTCCATCAGGTGGTACTGGTACCGGGGTGCCTGATGCTGCTGACTGGGGGGCTGAACCGACTTCTTGACCGCAGAAAGGACGGTTTCATCTCCATTGCGGCCGGACTTTTGGTTGTGACGTTGCTCGTCATCCGTTCAAAATGGTGATGGGTTTGAGCGTAACGCAGATGACGGCGGCCGGTTAATGGCACCATGGGCCAGTTTGTCGTGCAGGATTCTCTAGCCTCTGTTGCGATTTAAGCGTAACAGTGTTATGTTACGAATGGGAGGCGGTCATGGAGAACTACATCAGCAAGAAAGAGTTGCTCGTCGAAACAGGTATTTCCTATGGCCAGCTGTATCGGTGGAAACGGAAGGGCCTAATCCCGGAGTCGTGGTTTGTCCGGCGCTCGACGTTCACAGGCCAGGAAACCTTTTTCCCCCGTGAGGCGATCTTGGAACGTGTCCGCTGGATCCAGGGGGCCAAGACGGAAGCCGCATTGGATGAACTGGCGGAGAGTATCAAGAGCTCCTCGCTGTGGCAAGAACGTTTGCCGGCGGATGTGCTGTGGCGTGCAGCGGGGCTGCCCAATCCGGGTTCGGCGGCATCTGTGACGCGTCGGGAGTTTTTCGGCCAATGGACGGCTCATCACTTGCCGGGGCGCGAGAGGCCATCCATCGGAGTCGAAGCCTTGGCGGGCTTTCTTAGCCAGCTGCCGTCAGACTGGCTGGAATACCCTGCGGTTCACCTCTATGGGGTTCCGGGGGCTCAGCGTTGGACGTTTTTTGTAGTGCAGTCTCCTGAGTCGGTTTGTTTGGGCGGTGATGAGCCCGCGCTCTCGGTGGCGCTGGGCAGTCTCTGGCAAGAAGCCAAGGGGATTTGGGACAAGGCGCGTATGACGGTGGCGGCCGAAGTGAAAGGAGTGCGAAACACATGACGGAGGAAGCATTGCGCTCGGTGAAAGTGTCAGGCAGCGGGACCGTGGCTGGGGGCCGCTATGATCGGGTCAAAGGCTCGGGGTCGGTGCGCATTGACGGCGATGTCGTCGCCCACAGCATCGAGACCAGCGGGTCGATGAAGGGCCACGGCAATCTTCGGGTCGAATGGCTGCGCAGTTCCGGCAGTGCGGCCGTGGAGGGGGATGTCTCGACCGTTCGCGGCCACGCCAGCGGCTCATGGCGGGTGAGCGGGAACGTGCGGATCGATGAGGAGGCCAAGATCTCGGGGTCGGCCCATGTCGATGGGTCGCTGGCGGGGGAAGCCGTCGTTGGGAGCGGGTCGCTGCGGGTGCGGGGAGACATTGCCTTGGAGAGCTTGGTGTGGTCAGGGGCGATAAACTGCCCGGGTCTCGTGTCGGCGGATACGGTGGACATCCGGCTGGGCGGCGCCTGCCAATTAGGCGAACTCGCCGGCTCATCCATTTCCGTGCGAGCGGGGATGAACGCGTCCCCCTGGCTAGCGTGGCTGAACTTCTCGCGAACCCAGCGGCTGACGGTGGGGGAGATATCTGGAGACGACATTCGGCTCGAGCATACCGAAGCCCGCGTCGTACGGGGGGATCGCGTGTCGATTGGCAGCCACTGCCGCGTCGATCGGGTGGAATATCGAAAAGATTTCACGGTCCATTCCGATGCGTGGGTGGGTGAGTCAGTACGCGTGGAAGGAAACGGCCAGTAGCCGTCAGGTCTGTGTACCGTTGCGCCGTAGGGTGGGATTGCCGGCGACTGTGCGTTCGCTGCGCGGTTAGTCGTCGAACTTCGTCATATCCACCTGTGAAAAGGCGGCGAGGGCAGGAATGATATTCGACACGAATCCGAAGACCGCCATAATGACGCTGCCCAGCTTTTGGTCGCTCATGACGGAGAGACCAAAGAGCCGGACGGGAGCTTGGGTGTAGTGGAGGTAGAGCGGGCTGTTCCACCACAAAATCAGGATGGTGGGGGGCGTCATCGTGTCAAAGGCAAAGAAGATATACAAAAGCCGTATTCCGGGTTTCAGACGCGGAAAGTCCGGGTGGGTGCTGAGAATAGGCCACCATAGAAATGAAGCGGCAAAAAAGAACATGAGGTGCTCAAAGACGTGGAAGGGCTCGTTCACTAACGCCAGCTCGTACACGGGCGGCCAGTGAAAGTTGTCGAACACCAGGAAAAAGGTAATCAAGGAGACAAACGGATTGACCATAAATGCGAAGGCCCGCTTAAACGGCTGCCATTGGAAGGACCAGGACCAGAGCCAGTTCGGCAGGGCCTTGAGCAACAGCGGCACCATCACGGACACTTCGACCATGTGCTGGACCATGTGGGCCGAGAATAAGTAATCGTCGGATAGATGGTCGAGAGGACTCGCGAAAGCGAAGAAGTAGCACAGCATGCCAAGCGTCATGTAAAACTGCTGGAGTCCAGTCGGCGCGTCCCCGGCCACCGGCCCGAAAATGCGCCGATAGGGACCGGTCAGCAGCAGATAGGCGCCCCATAACAGGAACCCGATACCGAAAGCCGACCAGACCCAATAATGCCATATGTGAATCGCTGCCAGCTGCGCCAAGATGACCCGTCCTTAAACTGGAAGTTGAAGTTAATGAATCGTCGTGAACTTTCCGGTACTATAAGTATAATTGTAACATTATTTGTCGGGTTTTGGCGGAATGACGCGAAACCCAGAGATTACCGGCCGTGTCCGTCCCGTCATAACCCAGGCGCTTCGCCCACGAGGACCAGTGGCTCGTGGCGGCACAGCAGAGCATTGACCACTGAGATAAACAAGCGAGGAACGATGCATCGTGGCATACGGCAACAACCGAGTGGAGGCTAGAGGCGGTTGGCAGGGCGTGCTCCGCTGGGGCTTCGGACTGCTATGGATCATTGCAGGCCTCCTCAAACTCCAGCCAGGGATGTTTTCATCGGCCTTGATTGTCAATGTTTTAGGGCCGAATGCGCTGACGGACCAGCCGGCTTGGCTGATGCATCTCATGATGGGGGGCGTCCACCTCTGGCATTCGCTGCTGCCGGTGGACACGATTCTATTAGCGCTCTGGGAAATCGCCCTAGGTGTCGGCCTGATTTTTGCCCGCGGGCGCTGGTTTCGCGTGACTCTTTGGGTGGTGATTATCTGGTCCGCGGTGGTCTGGGTAATGGCGGAAGGCATGGGAGGGGTTTTGAACGGATCCCCCACGCTGGTTGAGGATTCGCCGGGCTCGTCGCCCTTCTATGCCATGGCGGCGTTGCTGCTGCTCTATCCGCAATGGGCAAAATCCTCCGTGCTCACGCGGGCCGCCGGGGCGTTCTGGGCTCTCGCAGCGCTGATCCAGTGCCTTCCTTACAATTGGTCTGCGGCTTCAACGGGGGGGATGATCGGCAATGTTACGATGAATGGCCAGGAGCCCGCCTGGGTCGACCGGTTAAACAACGCTTTCATCCTGATGGCTTTTCACCATGCGGTGGTTTTCAACATCGTCATGGTTCTCGTCATGGCGGTCTTGGCTTGGGGGTACGCGTCCCGCCGCATTTCGGGCTTTGTCTGGTTTTTGACGATTATCTGGCTGGCATTCCTTTGGATTGTTCCTGAGGACTTTGCGACCCTGTTTTCGGGGACAGCCACCGATCTCGGCAACCCCATTCCGCTGGCGTTGCTGCTCTGGACGGTGAAATATTCCGTGTCCTCGAGACTCCCGACAGCCGCTGCCCACTCGGCCGAAGATGCGCGGCCCATAACCCGCTAGGCTACTTGCCGGTTTCTACTGTTCTAAGACGCGGCGTTCGGCTTCGGCCCAGTCTGGGAAATCCCGCATGGACTGGCCGGCGTGAGCGTAGACAATCCGACCTGTTTGATTAATAGCCAGGAAACCCGGCATCCGTCCCATCTTCCACCATACCGTTTCTTGTCCCAAGGCCTTGAGCAGGGCGCCTTCGGGATCGGCCACCGCCTGGCACGGCACCGGGTGATCTTGGAGATATCGGCGCAGGCGGGTGTCGCTGTCCGGAGCCACCACCATCAACTGGATACCGTGCTCACGCCACGCCGGTGCACGCTGGCCGAGCTCTCCGAGCTCGCGTCGGCAATGGGGTCAGGTGAGACCGCGCAACAGCACGACAAACACCGGCGCTTGGGCTTGCAGAGTTTCATGGGTTACGGGTTGACCGTCGAGGTCCTGAGTTCGAAATGCAGGAAGATTGGGCGCCATCCGGGCCACCTCCAATTTAGGGCTAGCATACGGCATTCTGGCATGGATGCCAATATCTTCCTCGGATTTGCTGTCTGTGGGTCAATTTCTGTGGGTTCATTAAAATAGTGAAATAAAAACTAAATAACATTGCACAAAAGATTCTCGATATGATACCTTTTTCCCAATGAGACCCGGGGGTGGATGTATGGGCCTATTGGGACGTTATGCAGGATTCCGCTGGATGTGGTCCGGCCAACTGTTATCGCAACTGGGAAACGCAGTATTTTATGTCATGGGGCTGTGGGAAATTCAGCTCAAATCGCCGTTTCTGCTATCCATCGCGGGTATCGCCATGACGATTCCAGGACTCTTGGGAATGGTCGGGGGCGTGTTTGTGGACCGTTATGATCCGCGCCGCATCATGCTGCTGACCGATGTTCTGCGCGGTGTGGCCGTCGCGCTGGGACTGGCAGCCCTCATTTACCCGGCGTTTCTGGTGTGGGTCGTGATCATTTTGCTGGGGATTAATCAGTTGGGCAACGCAGCCTTTGGGCCGGCAGAGACTGTGCTTTTGCCCATGATTGTGCGGGATGAAGACCTGACCGCGGCCAACGGCTTGTACTCGCTAACCGGGCAGTTGGCTTCGGCGGTGGGATCCGCCATGGGAGGGGCAGCCGTGGCCGCGATTGGTATCCGCATTGTCTTCGGGCTGGATGCGGCCTCTTTTTGGCTGTCAGCGTTGGCCATTCTCTTGATGATGAAGAGCGTCGCTTGGAAGACCCCATCCTCAGAGGCCGCAGGGCCGAATCCCGAGGCGCCGGAAATTTCGTCGGGCGCGGGCTTTTTGTCCAGCTTCCGGGAGGGATTAGCCGGATTTCGCCGGGTGCCGATTTTGGTGCGGTTGCTGCCAGCTGTGATTTTGACCAACTTTAGCTATGCCGCGGCGTTCACGATGATGCCGTATTGGATCCACCATCATCTGCATGCAGGCGTGGGTTGGTACGGGCTTGTGGACGCTGCCTGGGCCGGGGGGCTGGTGTTGGGAGGGTTGGCCAGCGGTTACTTTGGCAAATGGCCCTTGCAGCGGTCTTTGGTTTTAGGAGGCCTTGTGCTGGCGGCATTCACCACCGGATTTGCACTGGCCGGGACACCGCCCGTTGCAGCCGGCCTTCTGCTGATGGCTGGCTTGGTGAATGGGGTGGTCAACGCCGTGGTATTCACCTTCTTGCAGCGCATTGTCCCCTTCGAGATTCGGGGGCGGGTATTCGGGCTGATTTTCGCCGTGTTTGGGATTGCCACTCCGCTGGGCAGTCTCGCCGCCGGTGTGCTGTTGCACGTTCTGCCGCTGTGGTGGGCATGGGCGTTATCGATAGCGGCCGACACCATCTTGGGGGTTCTGTGCTGGAAGGAATCCGATGCGTTTCGGGAGGTGGACGGGGCGAAAAGTCCCTCCGTACTGTCGGTATGACACCCCTAAAAATAGAGGGCTTGTCGAATGTTATAGAGAGCCGGAAATATATGGCATCTACCGATGGTTACAAACTTGTAACATTTGTCCGGTACATTGGCGGTGAACCAGAGTCCGTTGAGGGAGGTTGGCCACATGGAGCGGGAACAGCGAGCGTTGGAGAGCATTGTTCTGATTCGCCAGATATTAGGAACGAAGGCCCCCATCGACAGGGTGTTGGAGATTGTGCGCAAGGCGGGTACTCCGGGACCGGGAGCTCAAGTCAGCCGAGAAACCCGGGTTAGCTAGGTTCGAGACAGAGAATCGGGCGGGGATGCTACAATAGACGCAACTCCTAGCTGCGAGGGACCGCATGAAGCCAGTCACGCGTCTGTTTCTCATTTCCACCGGATGGACCTTAGCCATGTATATGGCGTCCAACTTTGTGGGCGCTTGGTTTTGGGACATAGGGACCGGACTCCGGCCCATCCTGTTGTTCTATACCATCTTGTTCGTGGTCATGGTGGCCAGCTTTGGCATGGCCTCTCGCATCCGCAACCATCTCTCCAGCCCGGTCATGATGACCTTGGGGATTATCCTCAATGCGGTGTACTTAGCGCTTTTGCTGATTCTGAAGACCAAGACCCGCGAATATTTCATCCCGTTGGCGGTACTGGATGGCCTGTCATCGAGCTTTTATTGGCTGAGTCTCTTTGTGCTGGCGTCGACCTGGGTGGAAGCCGGTCAAGAGTCATGGTTCAACAGTTGGACTGGTACCATCGAAGCGATTTTAGGGCTCTTGGCGCCACCCTTAAGCGGATGGATTATTCGGGCCATTCCCGGCCTTAATGGCTACCGGGCAGTCTTTTTTATCGCCTTTTTAAGTCTCGTCGGGTGCACCTGGCTCATTCTGGCGGCGCGGGCGCCTAAACCGGACCAGCCCACCGCAGGGCGGGAGCCTGCGACGCGGCGTCCGCTGCCGGTGATTCCGGGATGGCGCCGTCTCACCTGGAGTTTTTGGGCGCTGGGCATGCGGGATGGCATGTACTTCTTTGTGCCCAATCTGCTCCTCTACATTGTGACCGGCAATACGGTGCTGCTGGGGGCGTTCAGCGCCATGCAAGCGGCGATTGAAGGCGTGGTGTTTTGGGCGCTGACGCGATGGGCGGGGCCGTTGACGCGCCGTTTGGGCCTGCTCTTGGCGACCATCGTCTCCCTGACGGCGCTGGGACTCTTGGCACTGCCATTGAATGCCACGGTACTCTTTCTCCTCGGGGGCGTCATAGCCCTCTCCTATCCGTCGTTTAAAGTCACCCTCGAATCCAGCGCGCTCGGTGCCATTACCCAATACAGCCACAACGAGGCAGACCGGGTGCAGTTGACCGGCATCAAAGAAGTGTGGATTAACAGCGGCCGCCTCCTCAGTCTGGCTCTTTTGCTGCTTTTGCTGACCTTGCTGGGGCCTCTTCATCTGGGGGATTTCCGCTGGATTCTGGCGTTGTGGTCCTTTGTCCCGGTCGGCATTTACCTAGGGGTTCGGGGCCTCAAGGTGGGAGAAGTTCCCGCACCGTAAATCTAGCCCCAAGACCGCCCGCTTGCTATGATGAGGCATGCGCTTTGCACGATCCTCATCGCGAACGAATGCCCAGGTCTTTTTAGCCACCGAATTCCCCTGGTCCATCACCATGGCTTGGATGAGTTCGTATCTCACCATTTTCTTGGTCGACCAGCATGTCACGCCCCATCAGATTGGCCTGGCTATGGGCCTTGGGGCCGCCATCCAGGTGGTGGGCTTGGCCATGTCCGGGGTCATGGCGCAGCGCCTGGGCCGCAAGGGCAGTATTATGACCGGAGACTTTATGGGTTGGGTTCTGGTGTTGGGGGTGTGGGCTCTTTCGCGTACTCCCTGGGTACTGGGGCTGGGGTTGGTGCTGAATCAAGGTTCCGGGTTCGTGGGACCGGCGTGGAACAGTCTATTTAGCGAGGGCGAGTTGTCTGCGCGGCTGTCCCGGTACTTCTTTTATCTGCAGTTGTTTACCGTATTCGGCGGTTTGGCGCTCCCGATTATGGAGCCGTGGATTGCCCGCCGGGGCGTGGTCTCCACCGGCCACCACGTCTTGCTCGTATTTTGGCCGCTCGTGAGCATGGCCTGGACGCTGCGCCTCATCTTTCTCCGGGAATCCACTCAGGGCCGGCAGTTGATGGCGGCTCAGGAGCCATTCCGGATACGGATTGCGCATGTGCGCGCCGGAGTCCGGGGAACCGGCGCGGTATTGGCTGGGCTTCGCGTGCTCATCCAAGTGCCATTGTCGCTGTTTGCGAACCTGGCGCCTTTGGCCTTGGTGGCAGCGGGCGGCAGTGCCCTGCCGGCCAGCCGCTTGGCATGGCTTCCTGTTGCCGCCAGCGTTGCGGCCTTGGGACTATGGCATCTGCATTCCCGCATACGGCTGTCAAACCGGGTCGGTGTGGGCATCAGTCTGGCTATGCTCGGGGCGGGATTCGTTCTGTTGGCGTTGGCGGGTCCGCGCCATTTTTGGCAAGTGATGGCGGGTTGGGCTCTCATTGTCGGCGGGCAGTCACAGTTTTGGACCAGCCATACCAGTTATTGGGTTAGCTGGCTGCCCGATGCGATACGGGTGGATGTGCAAGGTTGGATTGGCGTGATTACCGCGGGCGTGGTGGCGCTTCTGTCGCCCATCGTGGCCCCGCTGTTCGCGCGCGTGCCGCATCCGCTCTTTTGGGCGATCGTGGGGCTGGACCTGGGAGCGGTCATTTTATGGCGCCTTCTGCCGACAGAATAGCTTCATCCCAAGGGGTGCACGCTAACGCCAGGAGGTGCGCTTATGCGTCGCGCATATGTCGCCGTTACGGCCGGGCTATTGGCCGTCGCAGCGGCCGGGTTGAGCGCTCACCGGACTGGCCAAGCCTATAGCGTTCCGCCTGCAGCCCAGCTCCAGGCGTCAGGCGGTATCCCGCCATGGCCCTGGCTCCCGGCCGGGGTCACTTGGAACCACGGCCATTTTTCCGCCGTGCCTTACGCTGTCAAGACGGTCCAAGACTCCTCGTTGCCTCAGGGGCAGCATCTGGTGGTGACGCCCGGAACCGAGGGCGCAGTCCTGAAGGTGGGAAGTACGCAGGCGACCATTTCTTCGCCGACACCGGCTACCATCGCCAACGGTACAGCAGTCGTACACACCCTGGTGGTGAACGGGGCGACTTATCATTACGACCGGGTGCTCTCCATGATGACGACCGCGTACAATGGGTCCTTTGCCATGAACGGACCATCCGGCGCTGTCGCTGCATGGAACGGGAAACCCTTGAAGCCCGGGGATGTGGCAGTGGATCCGAGCGTGATTCCCTTAGGCACTTATTTGTACATCGATGGTTATGGGCCGGCGCGGGCGGTTGATACCGGCTCCGCCATTTGGGGCGACCATGTGGATTTGTTCTTCCAGGAATCGGCGCTTCAGATTGCGCTCTATGGCGTTCAGTTTCACAAAGTTTATGTCCTTACCCAGCCGCCCGCCGGGTTCCACGGCTAATCCTCTTCTGACCCTGGCCAATTTACGGTATCATTTGGCTAGCTTGGTTATGGGGAGGAAATGGACGTGGGGTTGCTGGACGGAAAGACTGCGCTAGTAACGGGTATTGCCAACAAGCGCAGCATCGCCTGGGGAATAGCGCGCGCCCTGGATCGTGAAGGGGCGCAACTCATTGTGACCTATCAAACCGAACGGTTTAAGGAGAACTTGGACAAACTGACGCCGGAACTGTCCAAACCGCCTGTGACCGTTCTGTTGGACGTGGGGGATGACGCGTCGCTGGCCCAATTGGGCGACACGGTGGGGCAGCATACCGATGCTCTGCATGTCGTGGTGCATTCCATCGCCCATGCCAAGGCGGAGGAACTGCAGGGCCGCTTTATGGAGACCAGCCGCGACGGATATCGCTTCGCCCAGGATGTCAGTGCCTACTCCTTGACCGCGTTAGTGCGGGCGGTTCATCCGCAGCTGGAAGCGGCCGGCCGCGCCAGCGTGATTGCTATGACGCACCAAGGGGCTGTTCAGGTTATGCCCAACTACAACGTCATGGGGGTGGCCAAAGCCGCTTTGGAAGCGTCGGTGCGCTATCTGGCCTATGATCTGGGCCGGGAGGGCATCCGCGTCAACGCGATTTCCGCCGGTCCCGTCAAGACGCTGGCGGCATCGGGCGTTAAGGGCATCTCGACCGCCCTCCACAGCACGCTGGAGCGGGCACCGATCCCCGAAAACATCACCACCGAGGACGTCGGCAATGCGGCCGTATTCTTGGCGTCGCCGTGGTCGGAGCGGATTACCGGCATGGTGCTGTACGTCGACAGCGGCTCGCACATCATGGGATTCTGAGGAGGACAGCTATGGATAAAACCATCGCAGTGATTGGCGCTGGTACGATGGGCAGCGGCATTAGCCACGTCTCGGCGCTCCATGGTTATCGTGTCTTAATGCTGGACGCACAGCCGGGTGCCGTGGACCGCGCCCGGGAGATGATTGCGGGGCGGCTGGCGCGTGAAGTCGAAAAAGGGCAGATGACGGCCGAGAATCGGGACGCGGTCTTGGCGCGTCTCGTCCCGGGGACGTGGGAAGCGGTCGGCCAGGCGGACATGGCCATCGAAGCGGTTCTGGAAGTGATGGACGTCAAGAAAGATGTCTTTCAGCGGTTGGACCGGGCGCTTCCGGAACATGCCATTTTGGCCACCAACACCTCCTCGCTGTCGATTACCGAAATCGCCGCCACCACGTCTCGGCCCTCGCGGGTTCTTGGCACGCACTTTTTTAACCCGGCTCCCGTGATGAAGTTGATTGAACTGGTACGCGGCGAGGAGACCTCGGATGCCACCGTGGCGGAGGCCCAAGCGTATGCGGCCTCCATCGGCAAGGAAACTGTGGTGGTGGAGAAGGACACGCCAGGATTTGTGGTCAACCGGGTGTTGATGCCGCTGTTTATTGAAGCGATGCGCATCTATGAAGAGGGCATCGCCAGCAAAGAAGACATTGACAAAGCGATTAAGCTGGGACTGAACCATCCCATGGGCCCGCTGACGCTGGCCGACTTGACCGGCCTGGATGTGGACCTGCACGTGATGGACTACCTGTATAACGAATTCCATGATGACCGGTTCGCCGCTCCTTTGGTGCTGAGACGGCTGGTGCGGGCGGGTCGTTTAGGCCGCAAGACAAAGAAAGGCTTTTACGACTATTAGCAAATACTGTCGGGACGATCGGCGGAGGTCGGGAAAAAGCTCGAATTCCGCCGGTTTCCGGACATGTACGGCGGGCGATTTATTCCCGCAGACGGCATGTTGTCGTCTTGACCGCCATTCTGACGCTTGATATAATAACGTGTGTTGTCGCGGAAGTAGCTCAGCGGTAGAGCATCGCCTTGCCAAGGCGAGGGTCGCGGGTTCAAATCCCGTCTTCCGCTCCAATTTTCGCCTTATCCACGGCGACGTAGCCAAGTGGTAAGGCAGGGGTCTGCAAAACCCCTATGCCCCGGTTCGAATCCGGGCGTCGCCTCCAAAAATGGGTGGTTAGCTCAGTTGGTTAGAGCGCTCGCT